>LNDU01000030.1 GCA_001464735.1 Nitrospira sp. Ga0074138 | reverse complement strand
GTATTGAACGAGCTGGACCGACGGATGATGCCGTAGACGTCGTAGCCCTTCCCCAGTAACAGCTCCGACAAGTACGACCCATCTTGGCCCGTAATCCCAGTAATCAAGGCTTTCTTCACGGATGAGCCATCCTTAGAGGAGAGGGTTATTGTAAATAGGCTTATTCAAACCTCCGACTTACATGACTAGAGGAGAGCCCATTCTGAGAAATTTCATTGATGACAGGAAAGCCGGACGACGATTCAGTATGTTTGCGATTATCCTAAAAGTGGTAGGCCAGGCCAGCCAACACGTTAAACGCGCTGTACTCACCGCTGAGCCCAAAGGCACTATCGAAATTAGTAATAGTCGCTCGGGTAAACTTTCCTTCCACAAACAGTCCCCAATCATCAAGGACTAATACTTTCATTCCGCCGAAGGCATTGAGGCCTGGCGCCACCTGATGCCCACGGATGGCTCCTGAACTGGTGAAGTAAAAGGCTCCACCGCCCACGCCGGCATAGGGCTGAAAGACTTTGCCTGGATAACGAGCGACGACATTGAAGGTAAATGCGATCAGGCGCATGGAAGATTCCGGTACGTTCACCGTACCGGAGATCGACTGTTGAACCTGGCATGTCGAGCCCAGTACGCAGAGCCCGGGTGCTTCGGGATTGAACGGATTGAACGTGATGTGATGCGTGGTGCTGACAGTTTGATTCTTGATCGTTGGAGTGGTGGTGAACACTTCGAACTCGGCACCTAACCATTTGAACCCTTGATCCGCGAAAAAATAGCCGACTCTTCCCCCGAACAGGGGCGATTGTTTCAGCCTCAGGTCTGAGGAGCTGAGGGTCTGGCTGTATGTGCCGGTTCTCGGAATAGACTGTCCTCCTGAGAAGAGTTGTGTGTCCAGCGTCTCACCAAGTTGATTCATTTGTACACTGTTGAACGAGAAGGGAAAGCTGGCGCCGCCATACCCGGCCACATACCACTCACCCGCGGCTGGCTGCGGAAGCGCGCCAATCAGTAGGATTATGACAAGCGCAATTGACGATGCCGTGAACACTGAGCGGACTCGGATCAACCAGGATTTCATCAAACCCTCCAGTTCAAAAGCACGGGTCGCACAATAGTCTTGATCTCATCACGCACCTATTACGCTCAGATTAAGTCACTGTTAATTCACGAAGAACCTGGAGGAGATGCGGTCAGCGGATCTCATACGTGAGGGTTTGACGCTGACTATTGCGCACCATATCTACGCGCACGGTGTGTTCATTTCGCAGTTGCTGGAAGAGCGAGAGCAGCATGCCGGGATCCCGTAGTTCGACGCCGTTGATCCGCTGCACGACGTCATTGGTCCGAAGCCCGAGCTTGTCGAAGAATCCGGCCGGGACGATATTGGAGAGCCGAAATCCGTCCAACTTGCCATCCGTGAGAAAGGGGACTGCCTGCGCTTGAGTCATCAGGCGTGTCGGATCGTTCAGTACAGCGGTCACTTCGCGACGATCCAGGACCTGACGAGTCGGCGTGGCCCGCATCTGAGTCGTCTGGAGAGCAGCGGCTGCTCCACCATCGCTTGTTGGTTGACTCAGGGCTGCGAGTCGAAGCCATTCTTCCGAAGGGCCACTTTTAAACAGGACTCGATCCTTTTCGACTGACTGGAGTGTGCCGACGTTCGGGACCTCAGTGCCGACGCGGTAGATTGCTTGCGTCTTGGACGTGAGGTCTTCAACGATAGCCATTGCACCGCTGTCTGTTCCATGCACGCTGCCGAGAAATGCGACTTTGCGCGCGGCTTCGATCGGCGGCGGGGGAGGGCCAGGGGCCGGCACGCCGTCTTTTCCCCGTTGCATCACGGGAGGCAACTCGAAGAGTCCACTCCGAAGAATCTCCTCGATGCGTTGTTGGGAGTCTGCAGAATCGTCGTCGGCGATCAGTCCTGCATCCGAGGAGGAAACGCTCGGTATTGCGGACGGTACGTGCAATGCGTCCGCAATGAACGCATTCGTGGCATGGGCAATGATGAGCGACGCCAGCGTGAGATACACAGCTCCTGCTACTCGACGTGCGATCGGTGAACGTATCATCGAGAAATGGTCCAGTTGTGTTGCATGACGTGGGAGGCATCCTAGTCACTGATGATGTGACTCACAAGGGGGGACACGCCGTATGGCAACAAATTAACAACCGGCCAATTCCTCGATAACAATTCCGTAACATCTCTCGGACACTTCTCCTATACATAATGACCACACGACGGAACCGCTTTGTACTTGAGTATGGGCAACAGTCACGACATCGGCGAAAACAGCGGCATGCGTTTACAAAGAAGCGATGCCGCATGAGACAAATCGGGTGGTTGGTCCGAGTCGTGATGCCGATACTAGTCCTGTGCCTCCTGATCGGTGAGAGTCGGGTGGCGCGTGCACAAGGCCAGCAGCTGCGTGGCGCGATGGTGATGGCTCAGGTAGAAACAGGCGACGGCAACCCGGAGACGCGTCACATCACGGACCCTCGGCAGCCATCGAGCCGAGCTGGGGGAGCGGTATCTTCCGCAGCAGACCTACAGGAAGTCCGATTCGAAGTGACGATGTTTCAGGTCGACGGAAACACGATTCTTGAGCAGTCCAAGATCGATCGGCTGCTCGAATCGCATAAGGGCGCAGAACGCCGGATGAAGGATGTTGAACAGGCGCGCGCTGAATTGGAAACACTCTACCATCAGGCCGGTTACCCCACCGTGCTGGTCAATCTCCCTGAGCAGACGATCGAAAATGGCTTAGTGCGATTGGAGGTCGTCGAAGGACATTTGTACTCCATCACAGTGACGGGAAACGAATACTACAGCTGGAGCAGTATCAGAACGAAGCTGCCGTCGCTCACGCCGGGGGCGCTCATCTATGAACCGACGTTTGTCAAGGAACTGGCTGCCGTCAACGGCAATCCTGATCGGAACATCACGCCGCTGTTGAAACCGGGCTCGGTGCCCGGCACCGTCGATTTGGAGTTGAAGGTCAAGGACCGGCTGCCGGTACATGGAAAGCTGGAAGCCGACAATCGAGGCCCGATCACCACCCCGGCGAATCGATTAATCGCGGAGGTGCAACACACCAATGTCTTCGGTAACGATGAAATCCTGACGTTCAATACCGTCCAAACCCCAATGGATTGGGGAGCCATCCAAAACTATGGAGCGAGTTTTGTCTATCCCGTCATCTGGCCTAATCATTTACTGACGGTGTATGCGTCAAAATCTGAAAGTAACTCGGTGTTGGCGGGCGGAGCGATCTCGGTCGGCGGCGGCGGTGATGTCAGTATTGCCGGGAACGCCACGATCGCGGGCGTTCGATACATCGTTCCGCTCTTTCCCGGAGGACAGTCTACGCATCAGCTGCAAATCGGGATGGACTACAAGCGGCTTGAGAAAACCTCGGCTACGTTCCCCGGTGGAGGAAATGCCGTGGTGTTGAGTCCGGTACAGTACACCCCCATATCACTTGGGTACACGGGGTTCTATCCCGATCGGTTCGGCCTCACGAAGGCGGCGTTTACCGTCAAGGGCTATGTGGCGGGGATGATTCCAGGAGGATCCAGAGAAGATTTTGGCGGCAATCCCAATGATCCGTTCAACAAGCCGGGCAACCGTGCCGGATCCACCGGGACGTTTGCCGTGCTCCAGGGCGGGGTGAGTCGATCGCAGCCGCTACCCGGTGATTTCATGCTTGATCTCTCGACCAATGGTCAATGGGCCACACAACCATTGATTCCCGGCGAACAGTTTTTTGCCGGAGGCCTTGATACAGTCCGCGGCTATTTCCAGTTCGAAGCGATCGGGGACCATGCGATTCGAGGCCGTGCGGAATTAACGACGCCGGAAGTCCTGAAGGTGCCGATTGATCGGCTGTGGCAGCGGCGACGCAGTTCAGACTACACCATCAGGCTGAGGTTCGCGACATTTTACGATGCGGTGCAGATTTGGGTGGCGCAGGCGCCGCCGGGGCAGACCTCGCAGTTCCGTCTCGAAGGCGCCGGATTTGGAATCCGGGTCAACTTCCCGAAGGACATCGGACGGCTCATCCTCGACAGCGGATGGGCGTTGCGGGACACGTTGAACACCAGGCGCGGGGATAACTTCGTGCATTTTTCCGTGGGCCTCTCATTCTGAGGAGGAGCGAATCGTGGGATCGACATCCGGTAACCGGTGGCTCGCGGCGGCACTCATCACGTTTCATGTCATGCAATGGGTATGCCCTCCGCTCATGCTCGCTAATCCAACCGGCCCCACCGTCGTGGGCGGGGATGTGGCTGTCTCAGGGCTCGGCACGTCGCAGGTCACCATCAATCAAGCATCCCAACAGGCCATCCTCCACTGGCAATCGTTCAACATTGCGCCCCACGAGGTCACGCAGTTCGTCCAGCCGAATGCGTCGGCGATCGCGCTCAATCGCATCTTTGATCAGAATCCCAGCCACATCTTGGGGTCGTTGCGGGCCAACGGCACCGTCATGCTGGTAAATCCCAACGGAGTCTTCTTCGGACCCAACGCCCAAGTGAACGTCGGGGGTCTCATCGCCTCCTCGCTCAACATCACCAATGCGAATTTCCTGGCCGGCCACTATCTGTTTGAAGGAGCGGGAGTCGAGGGTGTCGTGAAGAATCTGGGCCTCATACGGGGTCTTCACGACGGTGTCTATTTGTTGGCGCCGAACGTCGAGAACAGCGGGGTGATTACCGCGCCGGGCGGCAACATCGTGCTGGCTGCCGGAGCGAAGGCGTATCTCGCGAGTCGACCGGACGGCCGGGGTTTTCTCACGGAATTGTCGGCACCCACCGGTCAGGCCGTCAACATGAAAGACCTTGTCGCGGACGGCGGCCATGTGACACTTGCGGGACGAGTCGTCAATCAAGCAGGGCGAGTGCAGGCCAACAGTATTCGCGAGAAGAACGGCAAGGTGGAACTCTTCGCAAGCGAACAACTGACGTTGAAGACGGGCAGTCAAACCCTAGCCAGGGGCGGAAGCGATGGGCCGTCGAACGGCGGGATCGTCTTGGCGATCGCGGACAAGACGAAGGGAACGGCGCTGTTCGAAAAAGGAGCGACGATCGATGTCTCAGGAGGGGCACAAGGCGGGCATGCGGGATTCGCGGAGTTGAGCGGGAGCCGTGTGAGGCTGGGAGGGCATTTCGTTGGATCGGCTGCGGCCGGCTTTCGCGGTGGGCGCTTGCTGATCGACCCGGTGACGGATCTCGACCTGACCGGGCTTGCCGTCACGGATTTCACCGACATCACGTTGTCGACGCCGCGGGATGCTGGAGGAAACCTGTTGGCTGGGTATGACCTGCGGGTCACCGGGGTCTTTGATTTGAGTAATGCCAAGCCCCCTGCGACGGGCGGCACCATCCGGTTCGACGCAGGCCAGGATCTGATCTTCAGCGATGCCCTTCTCTGGAACAATCCGTTTGGTACTCCGGCGAAATGGGATATCGTCGGGGTGGCGGAACGGGACATCTTGTTTACCGGCTTTACCGGCAACACCCTACACACTACCCATGGCGGCAGCATCAACCTGCATGCCAAGACGGGTAGCGTGAATCTCAGCGATCCTCAGTCCGGCGTGCTCTCGACGGTTCGCGCCCAGGGCCGCGGCGGGATTTCCATCAAGACTGGGCAGGATTTAATCGCCAGCACCGGGTTCGACGAAGCCGGGGGGCCGTTAACACTGTTCAATATACAGGGCATCAATATCGACGGGCCTGGCCGGCTGGATCTTCAGGTGGGACGGGATTTCATGGGCGGGCTTGTGAACGGTGTCGCCCGTGGGCCAGGCTTTGTGTTGTGGAACAGTGACCCGGCCAATCGTCCGCAGCATACCGTCACGGTCGGAGGGAAAGTCGGTGAGACCAATCTGACCCTCGGGCCGAACGGACTCCCGCTCACCGTTGCCGAGCAGCGAGCCAAGGATCCCACGGCGCCGCTCGAGCAAGAATCAACGGCCAAGTACGCCGACTTTGCCCTGTCCGGCGGCGAGCTCACCGTCTCGGCCGGCGGGAATATCTATCTGCGCCGTGTCCAAGATGCCGGCCTTGTCGGGGGGTTGGATGCCCAGGGTAACCTGCGTGAACCGACCTTCGCCCCCGGGCTGGAGAACAACAAGGTCCTGCTCGTCTCGCGCGACGGACATATCCTCCTCAATACCAGCCGGGCCGATGGTCCTCAAGAGGCGCTTCAGGATCTCGCGGATCTTCGAGGGTGGCTACCAGCTTCATTCGAAGCCAGGGCGGAAAAGGGAACGATTCAAGTCCGATCCGATCTGACGTTTCTGCCGTCGCCGACTGGGTCGGTCAAGTTCTTCGCGAAAAACGACATTCAGGGTGTGCCGAAGAACAATCGACAAAATAATTCGAATTTTGAGTGGCTCTACATCGGTGTCCCAGGCACCCCAGGAGGCCGTTGGCAAGCAGTCGACAGAACGACCATTGGGCAGCATCCGGAACTCTTGCCCTATTGGGCAAACCGGAATTCGCTTCCGGCTAGTATCCGAAATACAAGGCCTGGCGATGACTCATTCCCGGAATTCGCAAAGGTCGATGTAGATGGTAATCCTCCAAGAGTGCGTTTGTTGGAAGTTGACCCGGGCCGTCTGGTCGGCAATACCAACTATAGCGGAATGACGCCATGGGCGAAGGCCAGTCTTTTCGATCCCAATACTCCGGTTGCACCGGACAACCAGGCGCCTCCCGCACAGGTCAGTTTCACAGCTGAGAGCGGTAATATCAGCAAGCTCGATCTCAACCTGGTCAGCCGGCCCTATCGGAAGGAGGTTATGATCGAGGCAGGCAATCGAATCGAGAGGGTTTTTGCCCAGGTCTATCTGCCCGATTTGGGAACGCGCACGGAATTCGTCACCGAGCGAGTTCCGCTGATCCTCGATCCGAAGACCAGTCAGCCCCGTCCGGTCAAGCCCGATGACGTGATTGTGATCCGCGCCATCAACCCCCAAACGCAGCAAGTAGAAACCAGGCCATGGGATGGGAAGGAGCCGGTGATCGTCACCGATCTCGTGAACGTGGTGTTCCGCGATGTTCATGTGCCGGTCACGGTGCCCAAGGTTGCGGCGACCATCAAGGCCAAAGACTTTCTTCTGGATAAGGGGCAAGACGGCAGTGAAGGGGGCATCAATTTTTACGGATCAGGTACGGCACGAATCATCGCGACCAATAATTTGGACCTGGGTACCGGGCAAGGCATCTCAGCCAGTCCTCGACCCGATCGGACCGGTGAGCGGGGAGGCCTGATCGATCTCGCGGTCGGAAACAGGCTTGATATGGTGATCTCCTCGATCGTCAGCAGCAGCGGCGCCGGCGTCTCGATCCATGGTCATGATGCTACAAAACCCTATGTGGTGGGGTACGACAACTCGGCCTTATACCCACTGCAGTTTCCAGACTCGGCTCGCCGATGGCTCAATGTTCCCGCTGCGGGAGGGAAAATCAACGTCGGTGAAAACAGCTCACGCTCTTCAGGTACTGCTGGCAGGCCCACCGGAATTCTAGTGACCGCCGGCGGGTCCAGCGGTCACATGGCACAGGAAGCCGTTGTCAATCAGGACGGTGCCGTCACGGTCAACGTGGTGAGAGATCCCGCCGGGGTGCTCATCCGCGCGAAAGGCGACATCGATGTGAACAAGTCGCGGATCGCGACGTTCAACGGCGGCGATATCCGCCTGACCAGCACCCACGGGAGCATCAATGCCGGCAGCGGCAGCAGGAATGAGCGGGTCTTCTTCGATGTGCCGACCGGAGCATTTGACCCGGACGGCAATCCAATCAAGAGGGCGGTGGAAGTGCCGGGAAGCGGGATCTTTACCTTCCATCCCGACGATCCAAAGCCGATCAAATTCCCCAGCTTCAATGATCCGGAGATCACCGCTTTGCTTGCAGAGGCTGCAAGACAGAAGACTTTTGGCCGTGACGTGTCGGCGCTGGAAGCGAAAGCGAATCAGTTGCGGGCCGAACGGTTGAAGAGCTTCGAGGAACAAGTTCTGAATCCGTTCATCGATAAGCTGAAGCTGGCGGATATCACGCTGACGGCGGAGACCGGCGTGCGAGCGGTGGCCCGAGGCACGGTCCCGGCGGACGGCTCCGGGCGCATCATTATCCCGGAGGCCGGGATTCAGGGACGCACGGTCAACTTGAACGGCATCCTCGATTTCCGGGGCGGATCCATAACCGGCCGTGTCGTGCTCCCGCCGAATGCGGCAGTGGTCGGTCAGCCGAGCTTTGTCGGCGGTCCTCCTCCACCCGGTGTGGCGGCGCCTCCTCCCCCTCTGACCGGCGGCGGGACAGCCGCTGCGGCATCCTCCACGGCGGCCTCCACCAGCTCGTCCGTGAAGAACGCGGACAGCACGCAGGAAGCCGCCAGCGAGTCGTCTAAAAAACAAACCGGTTCCGACCGTGTAGCGTCAAACACCGGATCGAAGAAGGAAGAGGAGTCCAAATTGGCGAAAGCGGTCAGGGTCAAGCGGGGGGTCGTCATTCAGGTCGATGTGAAACCGCAAGCACCATCGGTCAACTAGCCGGAAAGGGAATCGCACTATGGATATGAGTTCGGGAGGCGTGGCCTTTGCCTTAAGCCATGCGACGCTCGAAGGGAAGATCACCATTTCGGTGTTGCTCATCTTCTCGCTGGTCAGTTGGACCGTCATCATCAACAAGTTCAGACAACTTGCGAAAGCCAAGACACGAAACGGCCTGTTCTTGGAGTTTTACTCGAAGGCCAAGAGTCCCTTGGGCATCTTCAATAAAGGCCGCCTCAACAAGCTTCAGGGGTCGCCGATGTACGACCTGTACTATGGCGGCTGCGAAGAACTCAAAGTGCAGCAGGACAAGTATGAGACCGACAAGATTCCAAATCACGGCATGAGCGCCGTTCGGATTGCGTTGGAACGGGTGCTGGGCGAATCCGCCGTGGCGTTGGAGTCGGGCATGATCGTTCTGGCTACGGCCATCAGCGGTGGGCCTTTCATCGGATTGCTCGGTACGGTCTGGGGCGTGATGGATACCTTCTCCGGGATCGGCCGCGCGCAACAGGCCACGCTGACGACCATGGCGCCGGGCGTCGCGTCGGCGCTCATCGCAACCGTCGCGGGTCTGATGGTCGCGATCCCCTCCCTCTTTTGCTACAACTTTCTCGTGACGAAGACAAAAACGCTCACGATGGAACTCGATAACTTTGCGGCCCATCTGGAAACGGTCTTCATCACCGAGTATCTCCGCGAAAAGAACGGATCGGCTGCGGCGGAAGATATCGAAGATTACCGACCCGGCGGCCATCGCCAAGAAGCGGAGCCGTCTGGCGCGGCGACAGGACACTGAACAAGAGGTGGTGCTGAGCCGAGACCTACGGAAGGCTGATCGGTCGGAGGCTAACAACTCAGCACGGAATCGGTGACACAATGAGACGTTTTTCAAAAAAAAGCCATGGCGCGGTCTCGGACATCAATATCACACCTTTGCTCGATTTGGCGTGGGTGCTGCTCGTGATCTTCATCATCACGACGACCGCGATGGTGCAGGGCATCGAACTCAAGCTGCCGGAATCCACGCCGCATGAAACCGATATGGAATCGAATACGCCCACGCTGTCGGTGAAGAAAAACGGCGACGTGTACATAGACGAAGAGCGGGTCAAGCTCAGCGATTTGGAAAAACTGATCAGGGACTTGAAGGCCGCCAAAGGCGGCAAGCTCCCGCTCGTCCTGCGAGGCGATGCCGGCGTCGAGTACAAACATGTGGTGGCGGTGTTGGATATTCTGCAACGTATTCCGGTTGAAGATCTGGCCATTGCCACCAAACCCACCAACGAACCGTGAGCGGCGTGAGGCGTATTTCGTGAAGCGTGAAACGTCGTTCGTGAAGCGCAAGAAACAACTGACCGCGCGCCTCGTCTTACTACTCGACGTGAGGCGTCGTTCATATCTCCCATCTCGATCGAACACATCGACTGCCTGCATTGAGCCACGAGCTGTGGTCCGAAACGAGATACGCTTCACGAGCGACGCTTGCACGCCTCGAGGACTCGTCGACGCGGGCTTCACGAGCTAAGAGATGGCCGGATATAAAGGGTTCGAAAAAAAGAAGAGCAAGCTCGGGACGACGCTGCTGATCGTTGGGGTGATTCACATCGGTATTGGGGCAGGGCTTTATTGGGTCTCACAAACCGACTGGGGCCAGAATCTCATCAAGGTCTACAAGCTCAACGCATTCAGAAAAGAAGACCCGCCGCCCCCTCCTGAGAAAGAACCGGAGCCGGAGCCTGAACCGGAGCCGCCGAAACCAGAACCGAAGCCACAAGAAATGCCGCCCCCGCCTCCTCCAGTCGCCGAAGCGCCGCCGCCCCCCACGGCGGCGGACGCGCCGGGTCCCCCGTCCGTCAGTGCCGATCCCTTCGCCATCGGCAAGAACCGGAAACCCTTCGCCGGTTATTCCGACATTCTCACCTCGATGATTCAATCCAAATACCAGCAACCGTCGTCGTTACCTGATGAGCTGGAGTATGCGGTGCTCTGCGAACTGGTGATCGACGAGCAGGGTCGTGTCTTGCAGTATCGCTTGATCAACTCGTCCGGCAGTCTGCTCTTCGATCAATCGGCGTTGGACGCCTTGGCGAAAGTCACGGAAGTCCGTCCGCCGCCCGAAGGAATGGATCGCACCGTTATCGTGAAGTTTTTCCCGCCGACATAAACAATGTTTTCACCAGCAACCTGCACGGCCTCCCTGTCACGTCGTACAGGACTCTCACTCCACCGCTTTTTAGTTGCCGCTGTTTCTCAACCTTCATCGAAAGTTTACTCCCTCCAGAAACTGCTCTGATCCGTTTGTAATCACTTCGGGATACAAATACTCGCATGACAAACGGTAGCGGCCTGCATTCCACGGGAATCGAGAGTCAAGAGAATGTTAACGGCTCTCGAATAGAGGGATGAGGTGGCTGTAACACGGACTAGCGAGAACAGAAGGGTAAATCTGGGAAATGGGTTTGTGCTTCTGTCTCAATGAAGTGAGAGGGGGTGAGGACAGCGAGACGTTTCGGAACGCAGTCAGTTCATATCATCCACTTTAAGGAGGTTTTAGCATGAAGGTGCGAAGCGTGAAGCACATGATGGTCGCGGCGGCGTTGACCGTGGTGACCGCGATGGCCGGCATGGTCGGGCAAGCGCAGGCGTTTTCGTTCGGGCAGAATGAACTCGTCCTGGCGATTTATGGGAACAACACCGAAGCCCTCTACAACTTGGGCGATTTTAATACGAGACTAGGGTCCGGTGCGACCTTCAGCCTCGATGTGTCCGCCGGATTAAGCGCCGCGCAAGTCGGCACCAATCCAGTGAAGTGGACAATTTTCGGCTGGGACGTCACGCTACCGGCCGGACAAGTCCATGCGGCCACCACGTTTGCGCCTAGCGGAGTCGTCGGTCCGTTGGACCTCACGAGCCAATTCAATCCATCAGCTGCCTGGTCGGGGCTCGTAACCGGGGATCCGTTTACCGGTGACACGATTGCAAAATCGGATATCAGGTCGTTTAGCTCAAACATCAATCAGGATGGCTCTGGGAAACTCGGAGGAGCCTGGCCTGTCGCCATGCAGGGGGAGCTTGGCCAGTTCATGAACATTCTGCGTGGCGATGTCGAGAACAATACTTTCTCTGCGGTAGGCCGGGTACTCTTGGCGTCGAACGGTCTGCTGACCCTCGGCAATCCTGGACCAAATCCTGTTCCGTTGCCGGCTGGTGTGGTGCTCTTCGGGAGCGGCTTGATCGGACTCATCGGGGTGGCCCGTCGGTCGTTCAAGCGGATGGCGGCGTAACCTTAAGCATCATGGTGAGTGTGCGATTTTACTTGTCACACATAGACATGTTGTCACTAACAAGGAGAACAGAATGACGTCAACATTGAAATACATGCCGATTCTCGCCGGCGCGCTGGCTTTGGCCGGCTGGGCAGGAACGGTCGAAGCGCAAGTACAGTTAAACGCGGGTGGTTCATCCGCGGGGCGCAATTTTATGAGTGATATTCCGCTGAACCTCTGCGATGCAGCGCCGCTGCCCAATCGGTTTGCGAGCGCAGACAACAATAAGATCACCTGGACCTGCAACCGTGGTGGGTCGCCTTCCATCATCCGCTATTCCGCCACCGGATCGAGCGACGGTGTCAATAAGCTCTTACAGCCACCTGGCAATCCAGCGTCCAACATGTTGTTCCTGGACCATACTCTCACGGCGGGCTGCACCGGTCCGGTCCTGACGACCAGACCGACCGATGGCAAGCAGTACAACAATACAACCGGTTGCGGCAACGGGAACACCATCAGTCTCCCGGTTCATATGGGTGCCTCGGATGTACAGGGATCCTCATTCAACCAAACCGGACCCTTGGGAACGACTGTTCTTCCGTTGAACGACAGCAGTCTGAATAGTCAGGTCGGCGCGATCGTTCCATTTGCCATCTATGTGGGTAAGGGCGTGGTCAGATTGAATGCCGCCGGAACCGGCCCTGCCGGTCAAATCGATGGCTTGTCCCGGCTGCAGATCGAGCAGATCTTCGCGCGAAGCGTGACGGACTGGACGCGTCTCGGCTTCGGAACCGTGACGGACGCAGCTCCTGGGACGTTGGAAGCGACGTCTCCGATTACGCTCTGTCTCCGCACTGCGGGATCGGGCACGAAGGCGGCGTTCGATCAAACCTTGATGCTCAATGCCACGGAGACTGCGCTTGCCAGTGCCACGGTCATTTTCAGCTCCAGCACCTCGGGCGTGTTGAGCTGTTTGGCGGCAAACCGCCGGTCGATCGGCTACATGGATGCCGATCAAGTGGTGAGCTTCAATCCTGGTGGAGCCAGCGCGGGCTTGGCCTATGTCGTGTCGGTTGACGGCGGGCTGGCCAACGATCCGTCGCTGACCGACCGGAAGCGCGATCTGAAGTGCGGTCGATTTGCCTATTGGACAGCCCTTCGGCTGAACCAACGCACGACGCCGATCGGTGGTGGCACCGATGCGTTGATGACTGCGTTCATCAGCAATGTGCAAGCCGCAGCGACGATCGCACAGATTCCGACGGGCGCCTTCTGGGCCTCGGATGAAGAAATGGTCGTCAGCAAGAACTCGGACAGAGGCCCGTTGATCTGGAAAGCCGGTCCCCATCCAGAGTGCCGGTAAGTCGTAAGTAAAACCAATGGTCAGGACATGCACGATGTGCATGTCCTGACCAACGAGATACTGCAACCAACACAGTTGAATAGGTGTGCGGCCTTGTTGAGTGACTTCAATGCTCGACAGGTTCGGTCCCTGGTCTGGTCGTCTGGAGACTCACGAGGGCTACGAGAGTTGTGTGTTCAGACATCGGTCCATCGATGATTCGGTCTTAGACCAGATAGGGGGAGTTCCGTTAGAAATTGTCAAGAAACCAAACGCTGCGGCAAGGATGTCGCCGCAGCATCGCACCGAACTTCATGTCCCTACAGACAATGAACAGAGGACAACATCCGATGCAAAAGACGTTGAATCATATATACGCCTACGCCAGTGTTGTATCGTTGATGCTGGGCAGCGTGGTCTTCGGCCCTTCCACGAACCCAGCCATGGCGATGCAGCTCAATTTCAATATTGTGGCGCCGACGACCGGAGTGATTGCGTATGGTGGAACCGGCGGCGCGCTCACCGGGACGAACATCGATGTAGACAACGTGGTCGGTCTCTCCACGCCGGCCAATGCGAATGTCACGTCGACCTGTCTCACGTGCACCTTAAATTTCACCAGCGGTTTGAACACGAGTGTTGTGGGTGGTACGTGGCAGTTCGGCCCAGGCGGATCCATCTCGATCACCGGTGGCGTCGATTTTCCGGGCAGCACTCCCGATATTTCACTCGGGTCCACGTTGTTGACCGGCACCTTCAGCAGCGCGACCATTAGCGATGCCGGAGTATTCGAAGTGACCTTTGGATCCTTCACGGACGTGAAACATCCCTCACTCTTGTCGTATTACGGAATGCCGAGCGGAAACTATGATGGCTCACTGACGATTCTGTTTACCGGAGTAGTCGGCCCAGGCAACGCAATTACCAGCACGACCATTTTCGGCGGCAGCATCGCCAATATTGCGGCGGTTCCGGTACCGGCGGCGGCGTGGCTGTTCGGATCGGGACTGCTGGGTCTGTATGCAGCGGTGCGTAGGAAATTAGCCGTGTAACAACCGTGGTGGAGTCGGCGGGTCCAGTGAGGCCCGCCGGCCATCCGCGTGAGTGGGTTGTCGGGCCTCGCGCCGGCGGAAACGCATCGTGAAGTCCTCATCTGCAAGGCAAGGGGTGGTGGGGCCCCATTTCGCTCATGAGCGAAGCAAGCGGCGCAGAGCAAGGCTCCCGCTTTTTTGGGAGGTCCACCCACCATCCCGAGCTTCGGTCAGGTACGGGTATCAACTAACTTGATTAGGAATAACCTATGATCACACAGGCGAGGGTGAAGGCTTTTGGTAAACCGATAGCCGGACTTCTACTCTGGTCGGCCTTGTCCGTCTTTTCGGCGCCTGCCGAGGCCATGACAGTGTACAACCTCAATTACGTCTTTAGTCCAGCTACTGGGGCGGTGCCCCCCATGGGAACCGTCACATTGACGGATCTTGGCACGTCGGTGCGCTTTGACATCGTAAACAACGCCGGAGCCGGGTCGAAGCTGGATTCGCTGTATTTCAACTTTTTGCATGGAACCACGAATCCCAATCAACTCGTGTTTTCGAATATCAGTGCGGCAACGGGGACCTATGCGACGCTGCTGGCTCCGTTGACCACCTCCACGCTGGCCGGGTTGAAGGCGGACGGGGACGGCTACTTCGATGGGAAGTTTGAGTATACGAGCAATAATTTTCTTGCGAATGGACAAACTCTGTCGTTCCAACTCAGTGCCACCGGACAGGATTTGGCCGAAAGTGATTTCCACTTCTTCTCACTCCCTGGTGGAGGATCGGGGAGCTACATCCTGGCGTCCCACATTCAGAACCTGCAGCCAGGAGGCACATCAGCCTGGGTCGGAACGACAGCAGTTGCCGCCGTTCCCTTGCCCGGAGCTGCGCTGATGTTTCTGAGTGGGTTGTCGGGTCTCGCGTTCGTGCGGAAGCGATTCGCAGCCTAAGTCTCGCACATAGAGTGGTGGAACTCCATTCGCTCACGAGCGAAACATGCGGGACTGTGGAAGTCCTGCCATTTCGCGATTGTCACCACCATCACGCACGGTAGGGGTAACACAGTCAATCCAATTCTTAGTTAGGACAAGCAGAACCATGCCTATCCTAACTAAGGAGAACAGAATACTTCATTGTCTCTCCTCACAAGGAGGCCAACATGCTTCGTGTCGTAAGAAACAAGATGTTATTGGCAGTGACCGCGCTGGTCTGTCTGACGGCGGTAGGAGTGAGTGCCGACGACGCAGAACGAAGGGGACGGCCATCAGATGACCAGGGCAAGCCCATTGTGATTGCTCATCGTGGGGCGAGCGGATATGTGCCTGAACACACGCTGGCCTCCTATGCGACGGCGATTCTTCAGGGGGCCGATTTTATTGAGCCGGATCTCGTCATCACGAAAGACGGCTATCTGGTTGCCCGCCATGACAATGTGCTTGATCTCACCACAGATGTGTCGAGCAGGCCTGAGTTTGCCGGACGCAAGACCACCAAGACGGTCGATGGGGTCACGGTCACGGGTTGGTTTAGCGAGGATTTCACTCTCAATGAAATCAAGACACTGCGGGCCATCGAGCGCATTCCCGGTATCCGGCCAGCCAATGCCCGGTTTGACGGTCAGTTTGAGATTCCGACCTTCCAGGAAATTATCGAGCTGGCCCAGGCTTATGAAAAGCTCCTCGATCGCCGCATCGGACTCTATCCGGAAACCAAACATCCGACCTATTTCGACCGTCTAGGGCTTCCGCTTGAAGAGCCGCTGGTGAAAGTGTTACGCCGGAACGGCTACGAGGGGCGTAACGCGCAGGTCTTCATCCAGTCATTTGAGATCAACAATCTGCGCAAGTTGAAGGGCATGACACGGATCCCTCTGGTTCAACTGCTCTGGATCGAGGGCAAGCCCTATGATGTGGAAGCGGGTGGCGGGACGCTCACCTATGAGCAGATGGCGACTCCAGCCGGATTGGCCCAGATCGCCTCGTATGCCAAAGGAGTGGGTCCTGAGAAGCGCTTCATCCTCCCTCTCGACTCTGCCGGGAATCTGAACCTCTCGAGCGCCACTCGCTTTGTCCAAGATGCCCATGCAGTGGGGCTCCAGGTGCATCCCTACACCTTCCGCTCCGAGAACGTCTTTCTGCCGAGCAATTTCAAGTCGTCCAGCGACCCCAACGCGTTGGGTGATGGGGCAGGAGAAATCAAGGTCTTCTTGAGGACTGGAATTGACGGCTTCTTCACCGATCAGACGGATCGCGGCATCGTGGCCCGTGATGCCTTCTTGAAGAACCAGTGATAGGGCGCCGAACTTTCTGAATACTCGACTGTCACTCAACTATCGGAGGTAATGATGAGATCTCTGTGTCATGTGATGACGGCTATGGCGATGAGCCTGATTTTGGCTGCAATGGCCCCTATCGTGCTGGCCGCACCTGAATTTGTGAACGGCCTCGCGCTCGAGGGTGCTCTGCTCGACCGCAGCGGCGGCACGGACGCCAATACCGGTCGGGTCGGGTACTTCTCGGATCTTTATTACGATGCCCAACGGAAACAGTGGTATGGACTTTCCGATCGTGGCCCCGGTGGGGGTTCGCTTGACTACCAGACTCGTGTTCAGCGCTTTCGATTGAAGGTCGACAAAAAGACCGGCGCGATCAGTGGTTTCACAATCCGCGAGACCATCATCTTCAAGGATGAGTTCGGCAATCCCATGAATGGGTTGGCCCCGAGCCCGACGAACGTTCTCGGCAATGCGTTCGACCCGGAAGGGTTCGTCATCAATTCTCACAATCGTCATTTCTATGTATCGGATGAATATGGTCCCTCCCTCTACGAGTTCGACAAAAAGGGAAAGCGGGTGCGGTCCTTCGTCACCCCGGCCAACCTGATCCCACGTAGCGCTGCGAACATGCCGAACTATGCCAACGACATCGGCAACACTGCCGGCAAGCGGACCAACCGCGGCTTTGAAGGTCTGGCCATCAGCCCCGATGGCGCCTACGTCTATGCGATGCTGCAAAGTGCCATGCTCGATGAGGGAGGCTCCGGCGGGCTGTGCAACCGCATCGTCAAGTTCAGCGCCGGGACCGGCACGGCCGTTGCGCAATATGCGTATCAGATGGAAGGCTCCAGCCAGGGACGCGGGATTTCCGCCCTGTTCGCCATCAACGATCATGAGTTCCTCGTCCTCGAACGCAACAACCGAGGTATCGGCGTCGGCGCGGAACTCTCACCGTCTAACAAAAAACTTTTCCGGATTGACATCACAGGCGCAACTGATTTCAGTCCTCCTGCCCCGGCGTTTGCGGCTGCTGCGTGCCCGACCGGAAAGGTCACGAAACAGGCCGTTCCGCTTCTTGACCTCGCCGTCGATACGTTGCCGGAATTCGGCAACAAGGTTCCTGAGAAATGGGAAGGGCTGGCCGTCGGGCCACGTTTGAAGGACGGCAGCTATGTGCTGGTGACGGGTACGGACAATGACTACAGCGTGACCCAGAATGGGATCGGTCAGCAGTTCGACGTGTATTTCCGCATGAGCGATGCCGATCCTTTCGCCGGCTCGATCCAGTGCCCGCTTGGCTTGACCACCGGTTGTTTCACGACCGCCGATGTCGCAGATGGCGTGGTCAATGAGATGTTCGATCTTCCCAACGACGGCAGTTACAAACTCCTCCCGGGGGTGTTGCATGCGTACAAGGTGGCAGCGACCGACCTTGGCACCTTCATTCGGCCCGGCTATGACCAGGATAGGGGTGACGATGAGGGCCAGGAGGATGACGACAAGGAGTAGGCTGAGCGGTTGATCCACTCGATACTCGAAGGCCGGGGCGCGTTCAGCGCCCGAAACGAAACAGACCTTTCCAAACAATGCCGGGATGCGATGAACATCAAGGAGGCGTGAACGCCAAATGTCCATTCTCCACTGTCCCGCTTGCAGGGCGGGAAAAATCCGCTTCGCGACTAGAACATCATTGTCTGATGTTCTGCTGACCGGTCTGACGATTTATCCGTTTCGGTGCCAGCTCTGTGCCTATCGCTTTCGAACATTCCTCGGCCGCCGCACGCCCAATCCTCGTCGCAGCTTTGATCGCGTCGAGGTGTCTTTCCCGGTCTGGTTTAAATCTCACCGATCTTCACCCGCTTCCGGAGTGGGGCATGAGGGGGTGATTGAGAATCTGTCGATTCGTGGATGCCGAATTCGTTCCACTGCCTCAATGAGGATTGGCTCGCGACTGGAACTAGAATTCCAGTATTCGGATAATTCTGTCCCGGTGGCGATTGAGGAGGCAGTTGTGCGCTCCATAGCCGATGGTGCGATCGGCCTGCGCTTCACCAAACTTCATCGAAGCGATGAGCGGCGCATTCGTCAGCTCATCGATGTCTGGCTGCCCGAACTCCTACACTCGGTCTAGCGCGGTCCCGCCTATTCTGTTGCAATAGTCATAACCTCTTAGCTGCTTTTGTTCCGCCTTGCCAGTTCTTCGCTCTTACTTCGATGCGGTAATTCGCAGCACACATTTCCCTACTCGTCCCCCTGGACAGGAGCGAAGGGTAGGCGGGCAATTCGATGGCGCAAATACAGTGACAGTATGAAGACGGTGGCCATCACGAGCAGCATCCATTGAGCCCGGATTCCGTAGCTGAATGACGATCCAGGGGAGGCGCTATGCACCTGGGGCATAAAATGGAGCGCCGGCACGGTGCGATCAGCTGGTCCCGAGGGGGTCTGGCTGGCATCATCCGCCTCAGCCAGGTCCCAGTCCAACTGCGTCGCAATCGGCAGCCCTTCTAAGAGCGTCCGCAGGCGATGAAGCAACTCGACCCGTTCCTCTCTGGGCACGGCGAGCCGGACTCGAAGCCATACCATCAGGCCAGCAGCACGTCTACGGCGGGAATCTGATTGTTCGAGCTCTTCGTAAACGGCGTGAGCAAGGGAGCTAAGTTTCAGGGACGAATCCCACCGAGGGCGATGGTGCGTCTGTGGGTTTTGTGCGCACATGAAACATCATCAAATCTTAATGCATGATTTACAGAATCTGAACCCAAATCTTACGTTGATGTTCTCCACGGCTTGTATAAACATTTTGCTGGAATAAGAAATGATTACACAGAGGCGTCATAGTTCGGATTCATTAGCAGATAAGTTCTCAATCACCATCATCTAACGAAAGGATCTCTCTCATGAAACCATTTTCGCTCTTGATGACCATCGGCCTATTGAGTGCCAGCCTGGCCCTCGCGGCGCCAGCCGGCGCGGTGATGATGTCCCAGTTGGAGTTGACGGGAGGGGCCGTCAACTACGACGGCAAGCACAGTGCGATGATGGATCGTTTGCTCGGCCAAGACGGAACATTGAAACTGGGGCAGTTCCAATCCATCGGCGAGCTTGTGCCATCCATCGACAAGGCTTGCGAGACCTATTCCCTCTTCACCTCGGGGTTCACTGGCGAATCGGCTCCGACCGCGATGATTTCCGGTTCCTCGATCTCGGTCGACCTGTCATCGCTGTTCTTCGGTTCCAGTCGCGGTGACTTTCATAAGACATGGGACATCGGCGGCCTGGCGACGGGCCAGTACAATCCGGAGACTCGAGAGTTTACCGTCTCCTGGAACCATCTGTTCGAAAGCGGCAAGCATGAGGGGTTGGCGACGTTCTTCCTCAGCGGTATAGCCAAGTTCGATATGCAGCCCGTCGCCATTCCGGCGAGCCTTGTGCTCTACGCCACCGGCCTCTTTGGTCTCGGCTCTTGGACCTGGTTGCGGCGGAAGACCAGCTTTCCGGCTGTCGCGTAGCGGCGCTCTTCCTCCCTTCAATTCCCCGTCGCCCGCCCGATCGAAGGGCGGGCGACGGGATCCCCAGAAACCTCCCACTCCTTCGTCGCCCATTCCCCAGTGCCGGACCCTTGCCCCATAAGGCCGCGTGACCAGCGAGTTAACTCAGTCCGGACTCTACCGTAACCTTGTTGTAATGCATTCTTTCTACTCTGCCTCGAACACGAATGTCGGTTGAGGGGGTGGAATGAAGAACGCAATCAGCGGGTGGGGTGGTGTAATCATCGGTTTCCTGTTCACGTTTACAGGACACGCGGTGTCCTGGGCGGGGAAGTTGGAAGACGTATTGCTAGAAAACAAGCAGATTACTGTCGAACAGTGGGTGCAGATCAAGGCTGAAGAGGAAAAACGCGAAGCCAAGGCCTCACAGGAGAGTCGTGGAGTCGGCGATGTGCCGGTCCGGGAACGGTGGTACGAAAAGATCAGCATCAGAGGCTATGCGCAACTTCGTTATACCCATACGATCGATAACGATCTACTCCGGAGTAATCAAGCGGATCGGTCGATCTCTGGTAATAACGAGCTCTTTCTCCGCCGCGCACGTCTGATCGTCAGCGGGCAACCCCATGAGCGGGTGTTTGTGTATATCCAACCAGAATTTGCCGGATCGGTCGGAGGGTCAGAGCAAGTAGTCTCGTTGCGCGATTTCTATACCGACTTCTTTGTGACGGAGAATAAGGAATGGCGTGTTCGCCTGGGGCTTTCCAAGGTACCGTTCGGGTTCGAAAACATGCAGTCGAGCCAAAACCGTCTGGCCTTGGATCGCAACGATGCGATCAACTCGGGATTTCCGAACGAGCGGGATCTCGGCGTGTTTCTGTATTACACCCCGACCTCGGTGCGCGAGCGTTTTCGCCGATTGGCCGACAGCGGTCTCAAGGGATCGGGAGACTACGGCATGTTGGGCATCGGGGTCTTCAACGGACAGGGCATCAACGTCCGCGACCGCAACAAAGACAAACACATTGTGTTCCATGCCATGTATCCGTTCGAGTTTCCGAACGGCCAGATCGTCGAAGTGGGCATGGATGCGTACCGCGGTCAATTCAATGTCTCCACGACGCCGGTCGTTCCACTCGATACCGCTCTCGCCAACGGTCAGGCGTTCACGCCGCGTGTGACGAACAATGGGAACTACCTCGATGAGCGGATCGCGTGGCATGTTACGTTGTTCCCGCAGCCTTTTGGGTTTCAGGCCGAGTATATGATAGGAAGAGGACCGGAGTTGAACGAAGCCCGAACCGATGTGGTGCTCAACAATGTGCGCGGCGGCTACCTTCAAGTATTCTACCGCTATCAGTGCGATACGTTCTGCCAGAACATCTATCCGTTTTTCAGGGTGCAGGAGTACTACGGTGGACGCAAATCAGAGGCGAATGCGCCGCGTAACTCCGTGCGGGAATGGGAACTTGGTGTCGAATATCAGCTCAATAAGGCTTTGGAATTCACCGTGTCGTACAGCTGGACGCAGCGCAATACTTCGGACGGCACGTTTACGCCCGCTGGAAGTCCTCCTGGCCAGTGCGCTTTGGCGGCAACTGGATTCGGACCCTGCCTTCAGACGCCGTATCAGCTTCATAGCGGCAACTTGCTCCGTTTCCAACTGCAGTGGAGCTTTTAGCGAGAGAATACGAGACGGCCTTGGGGTTCAGGGGTTGGGGGTGGCTGAGCGTACTTGACCTGAAGAAAGGGTTTTGTACTGCACGACGAGTTCCCGCCGATCTTGTTGGAAGACGCGAGTCAGGGCATCCGGGGCCTCATCGACGCGTGCCGTTTCCGGAACGAACATCAGTTTTCCTCGCTGCGGGGCGATCGACTTCATCGGTGAGAGTCGATCGTCCTGAGTGTCGGCGACTCCGATGTCGGCTGTAAAGTGGGTGCTGGACTGCAGATTGCTGAGAACGACATGCAGGTTATCTCTATCGACAAAGACCCCGCCCGATGTCACCTCACGTGAGGTTCCCGATACTTTCGTGCTCTGATAGAAGGTGGCGATTTCGTCCACCGTCGCCTTGCTCAAGGCCAGGCTCAATAGGGGCGCCCAGAATGAGATATCCCGATCGCTGAACGCTGGATGGGTGCGAGACACGCTCAGGTCATCATAAAACGGGATTCTCGTCAATGGTTCTTGAATGGTGATCCCGCGGAGCACCGCCGCCATTTGTTCAGACGAGATGTTCGAGGGATGGCTATGTCCGGTTCCCTGAGTGAGCGTGCGATCGACTTCGAGGCGGACGAATGAGAGGGGAGTCTCGTAAATCGTGAGAGTCGTGAACTGTGCCGGTGAACATCCGATGAAGGTGTAGGTCCAAAGAACACACCAACCGTGGCGGAGCCAATAGGGATGTAATAGGTTCATAGGGGTGTTAGTCGATATCCTATCGAAGCAAGGGCTACTCAACGATGTGGCGATCGGATGTCTGCACCTGAGCCAATTTGGGCGGCATAGACCATTTGGATATCAGTCTCGTAATTTCCGTCGACACGATCGGGAAATATCCAAAGTCGATCGCCGCCTGTTGGCCTTGCCGGCTCAACACGTAGCGGATCAACTCCGCTGGTGGCCGTGTCGGCGGCGTTTTCGGAGGCTTGGCGATGTAGAGATACAGGTTTCGACGTAAGGGGTACGAGCCGTCCATGGCCGTCTGTGCGGTGGGCTCGACATATCGACCGCCTTTCACCGACGCGATGGGCACCGGCTTTACCAGTGAGGTTCTATACCCGATCGCCCCGAACCCGATGCCATACTGGTTGGCTCCAACATCCAATACTGTTGATGCGGAGCCATGTTCGTCGACGATCTTCGGGATAAAGGTTCCACCTTTGCACACTTCTTCACGGAAAAGATAACCAACACCGGATTTGCCGCTTCTTCCGTACAATTCGACGGGTGCTTCAAACCACTCATCCATCACTCCGACCAAGCCCCACGAGTCGACGTCGTAGCGTAATCCGCGTTGCCGCTCACGACAGAACATGGCATCCAATTCGTCCAGTGCAAGACCGGTAATAGGATTGTCCTTGTGGACGTAGACGGCCAGCGCTTCAGTGGCCACTGGAACTTCAGACGGTTCATATCCATATTCCCTGACGAACTCGGCGATCTCGACGGCAGTGAGCCGACGGGCCATTGCGGCCACCTCCGTTCGGTGTTCGAGAAGCGCGGCGAGCCCATTGCCTGATCCTTCCGATATCACGCTGACTTTTAGCTGAGGATGCCGAAGCGTTAGGCCCGTTACCCATGTCCGAACCAAAGGTTTGATGGTTTCGGCCACGGAAATGCTCAGTGTGCCGGATGCGAGTTCCTGCGGGAGATAGGAGGGAATGTTGGGATCAAGCTTGAGTTGCACCTGCGCCCATGTCGTGGAAGGCGATAAAAACAGTCCCGCAGTGGCGATCACACAGCCGAGAATTACAGATACCGATCGCACTGTCAACGCTCCTCTTGCTGAACGGATCATGTTGCTTCCGCCCAGTGTTGGAGTCTAGACGGGAAGCATTTCTTCATGATTAAGGTCATGTTAATTCCATGTTAACCATCTGCGAGCCAAGTTCTTTCGGCCAACGAGCCGAGTGAGTTTACGTACAATTTACAGGACCCTAACGACCTTCTTCCCGATACTGCTTTACTATCCCTACCCGAATCATGTTGACCTTACCCTCGATGACAGGCAGACAAGGGGCGATCCTCCTCTTCATAAAATCCGACCATCTGGCGCTCTCGCTCGAGAGGGCCTTCACCACAAATGGCTATCAGACCATGCACGTGAAGACGGAGGACGCGGTCCTTACCGCTATGAAAAAGGCCGTGCCTTCCCTTCTCATCATTGAGCGTCAGCCAGATAGCGCTGTGAGTCTGCGGCAGCTGCGAATGGCCACAACGATACCGATAGTGGCCCTGTCCACCGGAAAGAAGTCCGGCGCGGACGACGACAGTCTGGACGGGTATGATGAAGAGATTGATCTTGTCGTCTCGAATCAAACCCCGCGTGAACTCGTTGCCCGTGTGCGTGCGATCTTGCGACGGTCCGCTCCATCGGCGGAGCAAGCTCCTCGGCACTACCATGCCGGGAATATTCGAATGGATCTTGATCGGCATGAAGTCACAGTCGGTAAGCACACCGTCGAGTTGACTCCGAAGGAGTTTAAGATCCTCCTTCAGTTTATCGAAGCTCCAGGCCGAGTCTTCTCTCGGCAAGAAATGCTCAACCGAGTGTGGGGGGAAGGCTACGCGCTAGAAGAACATGCCTTGGACGTTCATATCCATTCGCTTCGTCAGAAGATCGAAATCAGCCCTGCCGAACCGGGTCGTATCGTCACGGTTCGCGGTGTCGGCTACAAGCTCCGCGTCTAGATCCCCTCGTTCTCTTTATTTCTTCACGTACGACAGGAATAGGGGCCTACAGGCCGGTCTGGAGACTCAAGACAAGCCTGGAACACCGAAGATGACTCCGTACACCAAGTGTTACTCGCCGTTAATGAATCGGCAACAAGTCGGTGATAGACGTGTCGTAGCTTGTCCCTAAAATGAGAAATGGTTTTCAGACGAAAGGAGGCGGACCATCATGATTGCCGAGCTCCGCGCAGGTGTTCTTCTCTTTGTGTCACTGGCGTTTTTTATGATGATTATCACCTTCTTCGCCATCAGTATGGTCATGAGACCGAACCGATGGAGTGAGCGTACTAGGCTACACGGTGGGACGCGATCGAGCGGGAACACTGGTTTGTCGCCTGCTGCATGATGCTCCCGCATGGCGGGGTATCACGTCGCGTGGGCTCCACAATTTGGTGCCGGCCATCCCCCTTCTCTGGCGACCTCAATCATAGAAGCCCACGGCATGTTTTGGGCATGGTTTATTCGTGTTCTTCAGGACTTGGTCCTCGTCTCGGTGGTTACCGCACAGGACCTGGACGTATCGGCATCCCAGGTCGTACGACGGCCTGGTGAGGATATGCCCTCTCATTAGCCGTTACCCACCCGGCCATAAATTTGTCGTAGCCTTTTGCGATCATCCAATACTACACTCTATCGGGTTAAGGGGGGCTATACAGCCTCAGTGAAGAGGAGGTATCTGATGAAACGCAGGCATGATCGGGTTCTCAAGGCGGAGAAGGCCAATGAGCTCGTGAACAACGCATCGGTGTCGATTGAGGAGGCGATTGCCGCTGTGTCGGCAATTGGCGGAACGATCTACGATATAAAGTTGAGAAACGTGGACGGCAGGGTGGTGTGGCGCGTGAAATTGGTACGAGTCGCCGAGCGCGTGAAGGTCTACGTCGATGCCAAGGTAGGCGACATTATCGAAGCCAAGGCGGAGGCGACGGCAATAGAAGTTGAGCCAGCCCGAAGGATGAGTGCTCCGGAATTGTGACCGCTAGCCCGCCGGTTATCCTCTCATACCGATCCTTTTATCAGTGATCGATGGCCATTCATCAGACGTCTACCGTCTTGATGCTGATTCCTTGAACACGACCTCATTGGGGTTGTGCCGAACAGTCTTTCTCGGCCTGCACCAAACAAGGCAGGGTGAATCTGGCTGTCCCGCATTGCTCAACTCGAACAGTCAAGGCACACGCCGGCCGCCACTTACGTCGGTATGAACGTCACTGGTTGGCTGAACACTTCTTTGCTTCGCAGCAGTGGAAACGCAGCCTGGTTCGTTTGCAGTACTATGCCATGAGAGTCCTTGTCCTTGTGCAGCTCGTCTGTGGCACGATGCTCCTTCAGCAATTTTGAAATAGGGTCTGGAGAGGAGTGGAGCAGAAATATATGGAGCAGGAGCTTCTGTCGATTGGTCACCCCGACCTTGCGGAAAATGCTCGTCATGTGATATCGGACCGTACTGTCACTGATCGACAACGTGTCGGCGATCTCTTTGTTTGAGAGTCCCTGCCCTACCAATCGGATAATCGCTCGTTCCCGCTCGGTCAAGGCATCTGGCCACATCGTCGGCAGTGTATCGGAATCGATTTTCTTCGTGAAGGAGGTTGTCCCGAGGCCTATCCCCACCATACCATCCCGTTCCCTGTGGGCCTGGGGCTGCGCGGGGGCATATAGCGACTCAATCACCGCCAGCATGACGGTGGGCGGTTGAACCTTGAGGACGATGCCGTCGACGCCGGAGGCAAATGCCTCGCGCGTGCGGTCCCGGTTCTCGAACCCGCACAACAACACGATCTTACTGGTTGGGGCTGCCTCTCGAATCTGTGTGATCGTGCCGATGGTGTCGCGCTCGGTCTCCAGATCCAGGATGACCACGTCGGGTCGGCTCTCGGCGACGAACCAGTCAGGCGTTCTCCACGGGTGCAGGTGCACGACCATCGGGATGGTCGCGCAGCTCTCGAGAAACTTCTGCAAACCACACCACACGGAACCCTGACTGCTCAGAACCGCGATCGTGAGGGGTGGACGCGCGACGCTGGTGTCGGTCATGAAGTCTCCTTCAGAAAGACGGATCATCGGATGGGCTATCGGCCTCTTTTCCGTCAGGGTTACGCATGTATGACATGTGGATGTTACGACTCGGTTAAGGAATTCACGGTCTCTCGTAAAAGAATTGTTGGGGAATGGATTGCTGAGCCTGGTGAGGCTGATCACGATCCTTGAACATCCCCCTCAAGGCCCTTGCTTGCGGGAAGGACTAGCCGCAGATGTATGGAACAAATTCAGAGGGCGCTTGTTTAGCTCGATCTGTACGCAAGAGGATCAGGTGGGGGATGACGGTGCTGAGGCGATGCACGAAGAGCATTCCTCTCGAGAGCCAGAGGGGCCGATGCCCCTCGTTGGCTCTCATCCCCTCGCAAGGCCATTTCTCTTCTAGCCTCCCGTTCTCACCGTTGCCGCGAGTGGCTTCGTCTACTCGCGACCTACTGATACCAGTGTATACGTCAGTCCCACTATGGCACTCAATATGAACACTTCGATGACCAGTGCTCCCATCAATTCTCACCTCCCTTCCAATTGATCGTGATCTGTGACTCATACAGATTCGTATAGTAGGTATCCTACTAATTGTGTGTTTCTATCCGATTACGATTGTGCCAATTCTGCGTAACACTTGCGCGCACTATAGGTCATGGATGGCAGGCCTGTCGCGCTGAGGTTTGGCAAGCAGTGTCTTCCCACTCGTGACCCTATGGGCTGCCTTGTCTTCGGATGTCGAAGTCCTGGTTCAATGCTGGAAGGATGTACGAGCAGATTCGACCGTAGGGTCATGCACTGGCAATGGAGATTGTCGAGATTACTACGCATGCGAATCCCACCGTTGCGCACTGGGAATAGGCTCACACAGCTGGAGGGCTTGGCCACCGGGTCCTTGACGCTCCGAAAGGACCTGTGCCGAGTCGTCGATTGCGAGAGCCGACGACAATGAACTTTCACTTGATCGAGTTAGCAGTTTGTCAACACACTGTTAGTCGAGTGAGGGCTCTTCCCAGGCTTTACTTGACGGTCTGCAAACCCCTGCTAGGCTTACTATTCTCAGGCGGTTTCAGTCAGCTGTCGACTGGGCTGAAGCCGCTAGTCAAGCCGTTGGGAGTACTTGCCACGATGCTGGTGGTCCACAATCCGATCCGGCGATGGGCCTTGCAAATTCTGAGCGGTGCCGTTGCCCTTCTCGCACTGTCCGGCTGCATGACCGGCCAGTCTCTACCCGGAGAAGAGCACGAGTTGCCGTCTCTCCGGGTCGTCTTCCTCGATGCGCCACAGATGCAAGCCAAATGGCAGGAGATCACCGGAAAATCAGCCGTCATGATGACGCCTCGCCTCGTGCTGGACACTCACCGGCGCGAAGAAGTGGTTGTCGGATTCTACGATTTTCGTACGCGTACGATTTACTGCCCTAAAATGGATTTCGAAGTCTGTGGCCACGAACTCCATCACGCCGTGCTGGGCCAGTTCCACCTCCAACAATGAATGTGGGCTCTCAACAACGACCCTTCATTACTTGAACTTGACGATCCGTCCCTCAATCGCGGCGGAAAAGGGTTGCGTCAGACTCTGGATGTACGCAATCAGAGCATCCAGATCCAGCGGCCCACCTACTTGGTTTCTCCCTTGCAGCAAGACGGTGAAATTATCCCCGCCGGCCGCCATAAAATTGTTGACGGTCGCGGAAAAAGTCGCTTGCCGGTCGATCGGCGACCCGTTGCGGAGGACTTGAACGATGCGGTCGCCGATCGGTCGGTTGTTGTCCCAGGTGTAGGTCAATCCGGACGTTTTGAGAATGCGTGGGAACGGCTGATTGGTCCATTGTTGATTGAGCAGGTCGTAGACTTGCTGACCGGTGAGCTCCATACGTACTAAGCTGTTGCCGAACGGTTGAATGGCAAAGAGTTCCCCATAGGTCACCGGACCGGCCGAGAGGTCTGCGCGGATGCCGCCGGGATTCATGAAGGCGAAATCGGTGCCCTGTGCCGCTCGTTGCGCGTCGGCGATCAGGTTGCCGAGCGATGACTCGCCGGCCGGGCTTTCCGTACGCAACAGGTCTGTCGCGGCTTCGCCGATCACCCGGTTGACGAGCGGTGCTACTTTGGCTTGGGCCTGAGCCACCAGTTCCGCGACCTGAGGATCCGGCGTGAGGCCTGGTCCGGCATCGGCAAAGGTGGTAACGATCGCCGCGCTCTTGGCGACGACGTCTCGGGTATGTTTGTTGATCATCAGGTCGATATCGCCGTACGCCGTGCTTGACGAGAAGGCTTGTGTGACCAAGATGTCGGCGCCATTCTGATTCTTGAGTAACGCATTGGTGAAGGCATGGGCATGGCCTGAGACGACGACATCGACATCGTTATCCAGACGAGAGACGATGTTGACGATCTCCTGGCCGGTAATAAGCGCGCCCGGTTGAGTCGGACCTTCATAGGTCGTCTGGCGGCCGCCCTGGTGAATCAGGACGATAAATGTGCGAATGCCTTCCGTCTGACGCAACCAGCGCACGTAGCGATTGATGCTGTCGGCTTCGTCCAGGAATTTTAATCCCGCGACTCCGGTCGGTGTGACGATGGTCGGAGTCTCCTTCAAGACCGCACCGATGAACGCGATGCGGACGCCCTTGACTTGCTTGATGACATAGGGAGGCAGAATGGGCTTACCGGTCTTCTCATCGACGACGTTGGAGGAGACGGTCGGGTACCGCGCGCCACGATACGGACTCTCAAGAAAAGGGCCAGTGGCATGATTGCCGCCGTTGAGCAGGCGAAAGAGCTCGTTTTTGCCTTCGTCGAACTCATGATTGCCCGGAGTGCCGACAAGATTACATTTGGGGTGCATGCGGCGATCGCGGCGGTCCTCCTTTGCCTCATCATCGTCCCAGCCTCCGCGTCGATCACCGTCTTCTCGGCGATCCTCGTAACGACAGTATCGATTAGTCAAGAGATTCAAAAAGCCAATCGACGGTTCATCCTGCAGCAGCGCTGATTCAGGAGGTGTGGCTCCGACATGGTCGCCTGCATGGACGATGAAGGTTCGCTCTGCGAGGTCCGGGTCGTTCGGGTTTTGCTGTGCGGCGTGGAGATAGGCGGACAACACCGCCGCCCCTCCAACCGGACGGTTCGCCACACGTCGCCCCGCCGAGAGCTGTCCATGAAAGTCATTGATACCGAGCAACTGTATGTGGAGGAGGGAGTCTTTCTCTTCTCGATGGAATTCGGGGCTGCGCCATTCCAGCGTTCGGCCGGCGTCCCGGCGCATCTCAATCGTATCGTCGGCCTCGTCGTCTCGGTCCCACTCGTAGGAATGATGCTCGGCCAAACCCTCGGCGAAGGCGGGCGACATCGTGCAGGCGGCGCTCATGCATAGTGTGCCCATGACGGCGAAGAAAACGAGGGGCTTTAGGATGATACGGTCGAGCTGCATAGGAAAACTCCTTTCGTCCGAGTTGTGTCATTCCAAGACCAAGACTTGTTCCGTGTGACACGACATACACCTTCGCACCTCTCACCGGAGACTCTGCAACCAAGGATAGAACGGGTGTGTTACAAACTGGTCGGGAAATGGTCCGAGCCAGGTAAATTTTTGACCATGCGCTGCACGGAGAAGAACGATCAGGCAGTCGTGAATGTGGGATCGGTATGTCGTTCGGATCCCACGTTTGAGTCAGGTAAGAGCGGTTGAGCGAGACGTAACTCACGAAGCAGAGTGCGTCTCTTCGACTTGTGGCCCTGCATCCGCCGTAGGATGTCGTCAAGGACGCGAACCGCAGCGAGCACATGAGGCCCCTCGTTCAGCATCACGCACTCGGCACGATGCCCCAGTCCTGGAAACCCTTGCCAAGATAGGCATGCCACCCCCTGCCGACGTGACAGATGCAGCCATTTGGCCAGTGGTTCTAGGACTTGTGTCGTCCAGATTACGGGGACGTGGGCGGCCTCCGAGATTCGGAGGATCTCCTCTTGGATCTCTGCCAGGCGCTCGAACCCGCATTCAACAGCCAGGTCGCCTCGGGCGATCATCACACCACAGTTCGGCCACCGCATGGCGGCCAGGAGCATCTCAGGGAGGTGCTCGAAGCCTCGCCTCGCTTCAATCTTCAGGACAATGGCAGGTTGTCGATTTCCAAGCCGTGTCAGGTGCTGTTGAAGCAGCTCCACATCCTGCGCATTGTTCGCAAACGACAACTCGACGACGTCGGCATGCTCGGCTATGAAAGGCAGGTTCTCCAGGTCACCAGGCGTGAGGGCCGTCAGCTGGAGGTCGCTGTCGGGTAGATTGATTCCCTTATTACTCCGCAGCCGTTCACCGGCAGGTGGCGCATGGGTGATTCTGACAAACACTCGCGTGGGCTCCACTTTTTCGATCACCCCGCCGATCTTCCCATCGTCGAACCAGATGGACTCTCCTGACCGGACGTCATCGAACACGCTCGGTATCGTGCAGCCAATCGAGGCAGGACTCAGCATCCGGCCTGCACTGTCATATGTGGCAGGGCGGCTGGGCGCGAGATCTCGCTGTAGGATGAGCTGGTCCCCTGGTTTGAGAAAGATACGGCTCTCGCTGGGAGGCAGTTGCCCGATGAATGTTTCAGCGTCATGCCGATCCGCCGCCGTGGACTTGTAACGCAGAACCGTTCCAGGGACGACGTACGTTGTCTTCGTCACTTCCGCCCAGCAGCCGAGCTCGGTCGTTTCGACAATTGTGAATTCGCGTTTCGCTTGCCTGGCGTCGGTGAGTCTCACCCGTCCCCCCGGGCGAAGGCGAGCCAACCATGTTGCCGATACGAAAAGACACGTTGCCGCCGGCAACGGAGGTGAGTGGGGAGTCGTCGCGGGAGTCAGCCAAATCCTGGCTGGAGCGATGACTCGCCCAAAGATGTCGCGGCAGGGATGAATGCGGACCACTGCCGGGCCAGGCCCGAGCGGTCCGGTGCGCAGTGTTGGTCCGGCGAGGCCCATGACCACCTTGCAGGGCAGCCCCAGCGCCTGTCTGGCACGTTTCACGTTGTCGATGATCCGCAACCACACCGGCGCATTGTCGTGGGCGCAGTTGATGCGTACGCAATCCATACCCTGTTGGAGTAGATCGTGAACGAGCTTGTCATCGTCGGCAGCCTCACCCGGCATGGTGACCATGATTCTCGACTGGCGCCGAGGAGGCACAGGGCCCAACAAGGCCTCGGCATGCTGGGCAAGCAGCCGTTGTCCCCTGGAGAAGTTGAGCACGGCTGCTTCGCTCGGCGGTCGCTGCGAAGGGCGCTGTCCTAGACGATGCAGAACGTCCAGCACTGTGTCCAGGGTGGCTAACACGTGTGATTCGGATCGGCCGAGAGAAGATAGCCCCATTTCCGCCGATCGGAGTTGCAAGGAGTGGAGATCGTGCCGACGGAGTGCCAGGTAATGGAGGAGATTTCGAGCGCTTGCTTGGTAGTTGGAATGAATGTCGTTGAGGTGGGTTTCGATCAGGGCCGACTCGGCGATCACGTCGGCCCTGATCCCGGTAAGGTCGCGAAGAAGCGTGTCAATATGAACGGCACCCTGGAACGTACCGTGGCCAGCGTGGTCTGCTGGTACAGGTGTATCTTTGGGGAGAAAACCGTCAGATTGTCTGCCCCAATGGTTCATGCCCTTCTCTTGATTTCGGAAGCCGAGGCTGTTGGTTCTATTGCTCATCATCTTCTTCATTATTATTGTCTTCTTTGTCGTACTCCTCCTGGCCGTCCTGCTTCGTGCGTTCGATCTCGAAGATCGTGACGGTGTTGCTCACTTCATGGGACACAACAAGGAGCGGTTTACCGTTGGGGCTGTCTTTCTTCGTAATGAAAAGGAAACCCTCCGGCGAAAGGTCGGTGGGGGTGGTGTTGGCGTACGTCACAAACTGCGGGGACTGAGGATCGGAGATGTCGTAGACCATAATCCCGCCAGTGCGCTCAAGTCCGATGAAAGCGTAGGTTCGTCCCGCGACTTTCCCAAGCGCCAGCCCTTCGGGTTCGGGGCCTTTGTTGTCGCTTCTCGTGTCAAACGAGTCGGCTGCACCGTTGGAATTAAAGGTCGTGGGTGTCAATGCCGCCGTGAGCTGTTCGATCTCGCCGCCGCTGTCGTAGACCAAACTGCCGTCGGCGTTCCGAATACTGAATGAGCGAGCGCCGAAGACGTAGAGTTTTTCAAACTCGGCGTCGCCGTCTGTGTTCCCCAGCGTGTTGGTGACGGTGAGCCGGCCGAGATTGTCATTGTTGCGCAATCCGGCCGTTCCCGTCGTTACATCGGGATATCCTTGAGCAGCAAAAGTGGCCGGATCCAGCGTGAGCGAGTCGACGCGGGCTTCTTCAGAGAATCCAGTGTAGTCCCGGGCGTCACCTTCGTTGGCCATGACGAGATAAGTCTTTCCTTTCGCACGATAGGAGGCAATGCTGTCCGGTTGGTACATCCCCAGTACCGGCCAGTTGCGAATGTTGATGATGCCGCTGTTGCTCGACCCTGGTACGTCCCGGTCACTTGCGTCCAATTGATTGTTCGGTTGGAGATGGTCTTTGAAGCCGAGCCCCACGATCTTCGTGAAGGTTGCGGAGCGGATGTCCAAGACGGCGATAGCATTGTTCTCCTGCAGAGTGACCCAGGCGGTGCGCGAGTCTTTGGACACGGTGATATATTCAGGCTCAAGATCCTTCGCGAGGGTCGCGTTCGGTCCGAAGACGCGGATGCTGGACGCGTTCTCTTGCGGAATCGCTGGGTCAAACCCGGCGGTACGGACGTCGAGTTGTGTCAGGCTGGTGACGTCCTCTCGTATTTCGATGATGCTGACCGAACCTTCCGGATCGACAGAATCCACTTGGTTATAGCTGTTGGGCTCGCCTTCGTTTGCTACGAGCAGCCAGCGGCCGTTTGGTGAAAAGGTGAGCATGTCGGGCAATGCTCCAACCGAGAGCTGATTGAGGAACATCCCGCTTGTATTAAAGAATTTCACGCTGCCGGGGTCGGTTTTCTGCGTTCCCTCTAGCGCGACAGCAACCACGCCTCTGCGTACTGCGACGCTGTTCGGCTTACCGCCGAGCGGCACGGTCTGGACCAGCACCGGTGTCTCAGGCGCGCTCAGATCGAGAATATCGAGCTGACGAAGATTCAGATTGATGCTGAACAACCGTTTGGAGCCCGCATCGAAGGACGAAATCTCCGCCCGAGGCTCATCCGGGTTGGTACTCACCCCAGCACTATATCGGCCGATCTGCTTCAATGCGATCGACCTCGAGTCCGATGCTTCGACCGTGACCGATGTTCCGATGATACTGAACAAACTGAGTAAACCGACTCCCATCAACAACCGTTCAATGACCATGGATACTTCCTCCTCTGACCTGAAAACAAGAATGAAAAGCGCCGTCAGAGATACAGATCATGCCTGAGACCGATTAGGTCGAGATTACGTTAGCGTTAAGATGGAGTAACGTTGAGGATGAATAAGGCAGATAGCCTATGGATTAGGTAAGTATCTTATTCTCTGATGTGACCACGCAGGGCCCTTCAAGGCCCAGATCCTACCAGTGCCCCTTGGGTTTCACTAGTAGGATTCAAGGGTGTTTCCAGGTTGCAATAAGCCGTTAGATGGACGATAAGTACAAAGAGTATAGGGAAGAATGGAACCATGACAGACCTACCTCAAAAGCCTATCCATCCGGGAGAAGTGCTAGGTGAGGTCTACCTGAAATCGTTCCAGCCCGCGGTCACCGTAAGCGATTTGGCGGATTCGATCAACGTCTCATCCCAGCAACTCACGAATTTTATAGCAGGGAAATGTCCTGTAACCATGGCCCTTGCGGTCAGGCTTGCTATGAGATTCGGGACCACTACCAGCTACTGGCTTGGGTTACAGGACCTCTACAACAAGCAGTCACAAACATCCAATGGCTTGCAGGTGCGTCGCCAGGCTAAGAGCCCACGCCTGTAGTTCCTAATCCATTCTTTCCGCTCTCAATCCTTTGGTGCTGTAATCCAGTCTTCGCCTCGTACTGCCAAGAGAGATGCAGGGAATCCTATTCTAAGTGACACGAAGATCATCGATGTAGGTAAGCGACTGTCACTGCTAAAGGTGCCTGTAATAGGTTTCACCAAATCAGTCAGCGGTTCGATGACCGTTCCGTGTGGGTTTCATGAAAATGTAACCTGTTCTTCAGAGCGAACTGATCATTCTGTTACGTGCCCGTACTAAAAGTACGCTCCGTTTTATGATTCAGTTCTGCCTCGTCAAGAAAATAACCTGGAGGAATCATGCCGGATAGGCAAGCACTAGCAAATATTTTCAAGGCAATGACATATACGCTTACGCTAGTAGTTATGCTGTCCTTGATATTGGCAAGGTCTACGCAAGCGGCGGAGATTACCTTTCACTTTCAGGGAACCGTCAAAAGTTTTGACTCTTCGCTGATCGGCCCTGATGGTTTCGATGGCATCCAGCCACTGACTGGGTCCTATACATTCGAATCAACCACGCCGGACCTTCTTCCCGGTAGTACGACATTCGGACGGTATGCCTTGAGCAGCTTAACCCACAGCGTGGGTGGACTCACGTTCACAGCGGCTGCCGCTCCAGGGACATCCGACAACAGGATCACTGTGTCGAATCAGCCGGGTGACAACTTCGACCGTTATGAGGTTGTCACACAGAGCAACATGACAGGTCCTTTAGTCAACGGACGCACGCCTCGGATTTTCTTCTTTCAAATTGCAAGAGACGGGATGTTTTTTGATGACACACTCTCGCTCGTCCCGCCCGCTGTTGGCGAAAGCTTTCAAAATCCGTGGTTTGGACAATTCTGGGTCCCTGGACAAGGATCGACAATCGGGAGTATCCAAGGTGAAATTACGTCACTAACCGTGGCTACCGTGCCGATCCCGGGAGCCTGGCTTTTGATGGGGACGGGCCTCGCAGCATTGGGATGGATGAGAAGGCAACGGATTGACCGGCAAGGTTGAGTCTCACGACGCTGCGGGATTCGGCTTAAGAAGCTACCTCCAACGAGCGCGCTTTTGTTTCTTTAAATCACACGCTATGATAGCTGGTTACCTGTGGTTCTTCACCCACACAAGGTGGTCATGTAAAACGGAAAAGGAGAAGTCGATGCGCTATCTAAGCACCGTGATCCTTAGCTTGACATTCGTCTTCAGTACGGTGGGCCATGTGAAGGCCGAAGCCGATAGAGAAAAACTGCTGAAAGAAGCGGGAGTCTACGCCACGTTCGCGGTGTTTAAAGCCTCAGAGCAATGGTGGCACGTTGAGCCTCACACCCGCGCCTTGGCCACGACCGATGTGAAGAAATTACTGACCACATATGGAGACAAGTTGACGGCAGATATGTACTTACTACGCGGACTGTCGGAGCGGGCTGATATTCTCATCCGAATTCATTCAAAGGAGATGGTTCACAATCAGAATTTTCTAGTAGATATGATGGCGACAGGTTTTGGAAAGTATTTCACCCAGGTGAATGCTTTCAACGGCATCACGAAAGCGCTGAACTATGTGCCCAACTTTCCCGACGAACTTAAAACTGAACTGAAAACTCCACCGCCGCAAGGCAGCACATATGTTGTGGTGGTGCCGATTCAAAAGGATGCGGAGTGGTGGACCACCTCACAGGATGCTCGAATAAGGATGATGAAGGAACACACGGATGCAACAGTAGCATACCTAAAGACGGTCAAGCGTAAGCTTTATCACTCCAGCGGTCTCGATGATTGGGATTTCATCACATATTTCGAAACGTCGGAATTGAGTGACTTCAACAATTTGGTCACGGGATTGCTCCAAGTCAAAGAGAATCGGCACAATCGCACATTTGGAAGCCCTCTCTTACTGGGAACCATTCGCCCGCTCGACGAAATTCTTGAGATTCTCGCCAGGTAAGCGCCCGACGCTAAGGCATGCCGCGAGATTTCGGTGTCCGCGCGATGGCATTTGCCCGGCTGATGAAGCCTGTGAGTTACTGTATGTCGATGCCGGCTACGATGCAGGGACAGTTGCATGGTAAGCCTAGCACAATGGGGCAGCTGCTCTGGAGGGTCGCACGGTTTCATTATTGTGCGACTGAGCAGTGCACATGGCGGTACCAGCCGTTTACGATGATTATGAGCGGAGCTTAATGAGAGAGGCTTGTAGGCGCCACGTGATGTTTTTCCATCTTTGCGAAGTAACTTGCCGCTGCTGATTTTCTGGAGATTCTCAAGCGCTTGTAGATTCGCTGGAGTCTGGCATTCACAACATTGAGAGAAATGTTGAGTTCCTGTGCCGTCTCTTTGTTGGTTTTCCCTGCTGCAACGCATGCAAGGAGCCTCTCATCGTCGGCCGAGCAGCCTTCAATATCCTTGCGCTGGGCAGCCCACGTCCTATCTCGCACCCACATGAGCACCTGGTCCGTCAACCGTTGGTCGATAATCGCCTGTCCTGCCGAAACGATCTCGATGCTTCTGACCACGGCTTGGGGTGACGCACTCTTCAGCAGGTAGCCCTGTGCGCCGGCAAGAATGGCGGAGCGTAGGAACCGACCGTCGTCGAAAGCGGAAAAAAAGAGGACGGCGATTCTCGGATCTGACTCACGGATGCGTCGGCACAGGTCGATTCCACTTGTTCGACCAACCTGAACGTCTAAGACAACTACATCAGGCTGGGAGATCCAGATAGCCGCAAAAGCTTCGGCATCAGTTCTTGCTGTGCCGACAACCACGATGTTGCTGCTCCGGGAAAGGAACATCCTCAAGCCATGAAGAGCGAAAATGGAATCATCGACCAGCAGGACACGAACCCGCTTCTGAATGCCGGTCGATCGCTCCACCCTGTGCCCGTTGGGTAAAGGTTCCATCAATTCGGATCGGTCAAGATAAGAGGATAGTTGAAGATTGGTTATGGAAGAATCTAAGCGGTTCATATGTAAATTCTGGTTAGGCATTCCGCTGATCTCCGGTCGAGCAGTCGTCCGCGGTCAACGGTAGTCTGAGGTGACATAATGGGAACCATTTATGTAGTGATTGTACGTAAATAACCTACCGGCTCGATCAGCGGATCGTTAAATTGATGTAAATTGTATTCCAGAAAGGCGCCAGGCAGGGCGTTTATTGGACAAAAGACAGCACGATTGACAGCGTGATCAAGACGATGATGATCCATTCGAGCACTTCCATTCGCCTGGTTCCGGCACGATCCGACATCTTGCCGTAGATGCTCTCCAGGGTCTGCAGTTTTCGCAGGATACTCGCGTCCCAGGCTTCCAAATGGAAGCGTTGCGAGACGAGCCGAGAGACGCGCGCGAGGTATTGATCGCCCAGTAACTTCAAGGTGTTGGTGACACGTTCGAAGATCAGGGCGCTATCGACTTGAAGCTGTGCGATGTGCGTCACGTCTTTTTCGTGGGAGCCCGGCGGCGATAGGAGTCGCGGCTTTCGAGACAAGGCTTCATAGCCCTCATCCAGCGCCCGGTCCAGCTGTTCGTCGAGTATCCGCATCTCCAGAAGCTCGACGTTAGCGAACTCCAGCACCGCGCGAACGTCATCCATCTCCTGACCGAACAAGATCGTCGAGTGCCAATCGATGATCGCGGCATCCTCTTGCCCATAGGAGATGCGGCAGGAGACTGCATCGGCCACTTCTTGGTCGGACAAAGGGGTCCGCTCTGCGCGCAGGAGATGAGCCAAGTCGGTTTCATGGCTCATCCAGAGACGAGGGTGTTCCGGCACGCAGGACTCGATCGAAAAGATGATGTAGTCTTCCACCTCCCCCGAAATCAAAGGGCGCTCGATTGCGGGACCCAATGCGTGAAGCAGCCGCTCCACGCGTGTGCGTGACTCAGTCAAGAGGCGGTCATTTTCGTAGAGTGACTCGCTCAAATCCAACAATCGATTAAATGGACCGTCGAGAGGAAGGCGGTAGGTAATAGTGACGGCTCCGAAGTCGTACACCATGGCTTCGACCGTTGAGCTGGCCTGATACCCACTAACGTCGAGGATGGTCCCCTCCTGAACCAGCCGCAGTGGAGCCGGCCGGTACTCGAAGTATTGGGGAGCTCTAGTTTTATGCCGTAGACGTCCTCGTTCCGCTCCGGCACTGATCCGCCGCTCCGCATCCGTCAGGTTGATTGACAGACCGATATTGTAGGCGAACAGGGCATAGCAGGTTCCTTTGGTAATGGTGACATGTTCCGACATGGTTAATCCTTGCACCCCAATATTGTAAGAATTTGCTTTTGTTCGTTCCAGTCACCATCCCTCCTAGCGGCTGTCAGAGGCACTCGATAAACGGAGGAGTTGCTCGATTGGTGACCTGCGAGGGAATGGCTGGGCCAACAACGAAGACTGTTGGAACTTGGCGGGTACGCGGCTTTGGTCCTCGTTATGCCACAGTGGGGGTGCTGGTTCGATATTTCGATATAATGAGTCAGACGTTCATGCACGGATCAAAGGTCGCTCTGCAAGCTCGTCGCCTAGAGCATCTTCTCGTGGGTGGCATTCAGATACTGGAAATACGAGAGAATGCTCCAAACTCTGTAATCTACCAACCGAGGACATACGCGAACATCAATGGGGCGACGATCGTGGCGTCGGACTCGATGATGAATTTCGGAGTGTCTACACCGAGCTTTCCCCACGTGATCTTTTCGTTCGGGACCGCTCCGGAGTACGACCCATAGCTCGTTGTCGAGTCGCCGATCTGACAGAAATATCCCCAGAGCGGCACCTGATCTTTTCGAAGATCCTGGCTCAGCATCGGCACGACACAGATAGGAAAATCACCGGCAATTCCGCCTCCGATTTGAAAAAGTCCGATCGAATGTGCCTCTGCCGTTTCCAGATACCATTCGGCCAAATGCATCATGTATTCGACGCCGGATCGTACGGTGTGCACGTCTCTAACGGCTCCTGTGATGCAATGTGCCGCATACATATTCCCCAAGGTCGAATCTTCCCACCCTGGAACAAACATTGGGAGATTCCGCTCTGCGGCTGCGCACATCCAACTGTCGGCTGGATCAATCTGGTAATGCTCTTTCAGCGTGCCGTTGACCAAGAGCTTATAAAGGAACTGATGCGGAAATGCTTTGGTACCTGCGCGATCCGCTGCGGTCCATTCGGTCGCAACTGCCGCCTCAATGCGCCGCATCGCTTCTGCTTCAGGAATGCAGGTGTCAGTGACACGATTCAGATGTCGAAGCAGAAGGTTCTGTTCATCCTCGACCGTCAGCTCTCGATAGTGCGGGATCCGCTCGTAATGTTTGTGCGCCACCAGGTTGAACAAATCCTCTTCCAGATTGGCTCCTGTGCAACAGATCGCGTGAACCTTGTCACGCCGGATCATTTCTGCCAGCGATAGACCTAACTCCGCTGTGCTCATTGCGCCGGCCAACGTCACCAGCATTGTGCCACCTCGGTCCAAGTGAGCTCTGTAGGCATGAGCCGCATCTTTCATCGCCGCCGCATTAAAATGCCGATAGTGATGGTCAATGAATTGCGAAATAGAGGTCGGTGTCATATTCAACTCCAGCTCTCAAGATTGTGCGGCTAAGACCTGTTGCGTTTGTCTTCTTCGATCATGTCGCGAGTAGATTGAATAAGATTACCTGCGACATATAACCGACTCAAACCGTAGCGACACCTGCGGAAAATCCCCAGTGTGGGGAAACGCGATGAGAACAACCCCAGTGATGGCGGTTGTCTCGCCGCTGCGGTCTAGCATGGTGGCGTCAAGATTTCTAAACCTGTGTTGAAACGGAACCCATTCCTGAAAATCGGAACTATATTGTTTACGTGGAATGCATTACAGATCCGTTACGCACGTGTAACCGTACAGTAAAAAGTTTCGGCTTCGTGCAGTAATGCGAGAATAGTGTCCTGAAAGATATTGCGAAGTCCAGTTCCGCTTTGCTACAACAAGCCCCCGATACAGCCGTTGATCTGGTCCAGTTTGTGTGCCTGAGTGGCCGCTTCGGAACCACATCAATCAAACAATCGTTCGAAGAACAAGAGCGGCCAATTGCCCGGCGAAAGGGAAAATGATGGTACCTACGCATATGTTTCTCACACGAGGAGTTGGAGTCCACAAGGAAAAGTTGACCTCCTTCGAAGAGGCCTTACGCAGCGCAGGTGTGGAATATTGCAACCTGGTCAGTGTGTCATCGATCCTTCCTCCACACTGTAAGATCATCCCCCGGAAGCATGGAGAGAAGCTGCTGAAGCCCGGAGAAATTACGTTTTGCGTCATGGCGCGATCAGAAACCAATGAACGGAACCAATTGGTTTCCGCTTCGGTCGGAGTGGCGAAGCCCACCGATCACGGTACCTATGGGTATCTCTCCGAGCATCATGCGCACGGTGAGACGGATGAAGAGACTGGAGAATATACAGAAGACCTCGCGGCACAGATGCTCGCCACGACCTTAGGCGTGGAGTTTGACCCCAATGTTGCCTGGAAAGAGCGCGAACAGGTCTTCAAGATGGGCGGAAAGATCGTGCAGACGTTGAATATTACCCAATCGGCCGTCGGGAAGAAGGGCAAGTGGACGACGGTCATAGCTCTGGCAGTCTTTATCCCACCGGATAATGTGCCCGCCCGTCCCCGGCGGTAAAATGCAGCGCTGCTAATCCGAACGGCACGCATCATTTGCCGGCAGCTATCGCACGCGGCCCTGTGTCGGGATCGTTGCCTACGCCTCCGTGGCGGGAAATGTGCGGCCTTTCATGCCACAGCTAGTGTGTCAGAACAAGATCGTACCTCCCTCCGGGAGGCGATACATGGTGATTCACCCCCATCGAGATCATGTTCGGTCGTATCAAGAGCCGGCGCCTCGTCGTCATGCGCGATGACCGCCGTGCACACACCGGACACTCAGTCATCTTTCTCTTCTCTCTCAAAGAGTGAGTCCTGAGCCGAGCAACCGCGTCAAGGGTCCATCGATCGGGAAGCGATAGGTGATGGTGGCGGTGCTGGCCTGTACTCCAAGTACTGGGGAGTCACGCGACAGACGAGACCGACATTCTCCCAGTTACGTCTCTTAACGAGTTTGTCACGCATTATTAAAGATTATGAGACTCAGCTGTAACGAATCACTGTGAAAGTGAGGAGGTGTGGGGTTCGAGCTCGCGGCGTGAAGGAAGACTGCAGCTTCATTCAACCGCTAGTGGTGCATGTTGAAGATATGGATAGGTCTCGATTCGGCTTACTATCACTATGGAGAAGAGAGTGCTGAAGATCCCTCGAGAAGAGGTGAACGAGAGCAATCAACCATCCGTGCAGGCGCCACTGACGCCGCAATCAATGCTGTTAGTGTCATCTGGCGTGCTGAGACGATCTGACAAGGAATCACTGATAGCAAAACTGACAAGACGAATTCTGAAGATGTGATCACGGGCAGGTCGGGAGCTCTGATAGTGAACCAATGGGCAAGAGGCACAAATCCGTCTACATACATAACGTACGGGAGGAGGGTCTATGTCGATCATCGATGACGAGGGTGTGAGCAACACCTCTGGGAACGAACAGTTTCAGGACATTGTGGACACGCGCCTATCGCGACGCAACTTTTTGACAGGCGGTCTCGCGACGGCCGCAGCGGTCTCGCTGGGTGGAGTCGAGGCGCTGCTAAAAGCCGTACCTGCAGCGGCAGGTGGAATTGAAGAAGCCGAAGATACGGATCAAGACGAGAAAAGTCTGGGACGTCGACGGCCGACGCTGGGATTCGAAAGTGTGCCGGTTTCGTCTGCCGACGACGTTGTCGTGCCGAAAGGCTATACGGCTGAAGTGCTGATCGCCTGGGGCGAGCCTGTTTCGAACGGCCCGGCTTTCAAACAGGACGCAAGCAACACCGCAGATGAGCAGGCGCGTCAGTGGGGCATGCACAACGACGGGCTCGTGTACTTTCCTGTCGTGGGGTCACAGCGCGGCCTCATCGTGCAGAACAACGAATATACCGATGACGGGCTGCTGTTCCCGGACGGCGTGAATAACTGGACTCAAGAGAAGACGAACAAGTCGCTCAATGCCCACGGGGTCTCGATCATCGAAGTCACTAAGCGGATGGGATTTCCTTGGGACTGGCGGCGCCGGCGCGGTAAGTGGGATGTCGTGCGGCCCTCTCCCTTTGCCCGTCGCATCACCGGCATGACGCCGATCGAGATCGGCGGGCCGGCAGCCGGCGACCCCCGGTTCGTGACCAGCGAGGATCCGACAGGGACACGCGTATTGGGGACGCTCAACAACTGTGCCATGGGCTATACCCCCTGGGGCACGTACTTGGCCTGCGAAGAGAACTTCAACGGCTATTTCCGAAAGAACGGCCCACAGACGACGATGGAAAAGCGCTACGGTATTACCGCGGCGGGGTTTGGCTATCTCTGGCACACAACCGACAAGCGATTCCGTGTCGATGAAGAACCCAATGAGCCCAATCGATTCGGCTGGGTGGTGGAGATTGATCCGTTCAAGCCGCATTCGACCCCGGTAAAACGCACGGCGTTAGGCCGGCTCAAGCACGAAGGGGCCTGGGTGCAAGAGGCGCGGAACGGTCGTGTCGTGGTCTATATGGGTGACGATGAGCGGAACGAGTACATCTATCGCTATGTATCCAATCTGCCCTGGAGACAAGCGCGCGCGCAGGGGATCAACCCACTTGACGACGGGATCCTCTACGTTGCGAAGTTTCATGCGGACGGAACGGGAGAATGGCTGCCGCTCGTTCCGGACAACCCGCGCTTGGCGGGCTGGTCGCTCAACGACATTCTCATCAATACACGTGGCGCCGCCGATGCCGCTGGTGCGACCATGATGGATCGTCCTGAATGGATCGACACGTTCCCCAAGGATCTGACGGCCATTGCGACGTTGACGAACAACAATCGGCGCGGCTCGAACCCTCCGTCGGTCAACAATCCAGACGGGTCTACCGCAGCCGGCTCGGCCCGTCCCCCGGTGGACGCAGCAAATCCGCGAGCCGTCAACAACTACGGTCACATCATCCGCTGGTTCTATCGCCAGGATTGGACGGAGCCGACTTTCGGCTGGGATATTTTCGCCCTCTGCGGCGATCCGGCGAATCCGGCGCACGGCTCCACGATCTTCGGCGACAAGTACGGCTCGCCGGACGGCATCTATGTCGATCCCAGCGGCTTGCTCTGGATCCAGACCGATATCTCGACCAATACCATCAACAGCGGCAACTATGCCGGGTTCGGCAACAACATGATGCTGGCCGCCCATCCGGAGACGAGGGAGACCAGACGATTCCTCGTAGGGCCGAATCAGTGCGAAATCACCGGTGTGTTCATGACTCCGGACCGTCGAACCATGTTCGTCGGCATCCAGCATCCGGGTGAGCGGCCGGACGACTTGCCTGGCGATCCAAACAACCCGAAGCAGTTCAGCTCGTGGCCGGATGGTCCGAGCGGCGGGCGCCCGCGGTCGGCTCTGATCGTCGTGACGAAAGATGACGGCGGGAGGATCGGCAGCTGAACGTGAAGTGTTGCGGGCCTTGCGGGATTGCTCCCCGGGGCCCGCATGTTGTCGGTTCCCTTCTCTCTGGCCATCACGTCATGCCATCAGTTTTGAAACCGGGTTGCAACGAGCACTTGCGAAGGGTCGTACTCCCACCCGTCACATATGGGCAGAATCGGACCAAGGACCGGGCAATTGATGAGATGGATATAATGGATACAGCGGTTGGAGGATTCACCGAACTGAAAAGATCGCCTCGGTGATGAGCCGGTATCCCTAGCCAAACGCAGACCAATCCCATCTATCGGAGTTGCGACCATAAACGGGGGGTCGCGCTCGTCCCTCCCTGACGAGTCGCGGCCGTTGCCGATTTTGGACGATCACATGATCGGTGAGGTCTCCACAGAGAACACACCGCAGCGCTAAGGATCTCATTCCTCCGTCGGTGATCACCTCTGGCACTCGTATGCCGGCGCAACGGGGACATCGCATGCTATCCTCCTTAAAAAGCTCTCGAAAAAGTCTGATCCCGCGTGTTGTCTTTAATAGGGGGCAGATCCAGATAATCGTAGAACTGTACGACGACAGATGGATAGGCGGGGCAGAGCCGACTCTCGATCAGCCGGCGGACCCGACTCGTTCCGCCGCCGCTCGATACCGCCGATTGACTTGGATTCTTGTTTAGGAGGAGCGCACCCAATACGAGATCTTGTAGAAACCAGCCCATGTGGTCCGTCTTGCCAAGCGACTCTCTTGCGGCAGAAATCAAGGCTCTCGTGACCGAGTCAGTCATCAGGAACTGCGTTCCAGACTGAGTGGACAGGCGACAGAGCAGCACATGAAAGGCTTGCCCGGATTGCCGGCATTTACGATGTTCAAGGTCCAGCAGCGAACGGAATGTCTGCTCATCGTGCTCGGCGTGAGAGCCTGGTGGTGTTATTAACGTGGTGCGTGTCATGGAGCGATGCATACTCTCTACTTCTCGATGCGGGTTGGACGATCCATCGTTCCTATTAATTGCGCAATGCTCGACTCTCGATCCATTTGAGGCAAGGCACACAGAAACGTGCATCCGGCTGAACAGCCAGCCTCTCGTCGGGGATTGCCTTATGGCATCGGCGACAGTACCCATAGTGCTTCGTCCGCAGCAGAAGCAGCGCACGCTCAATGCGTTTCAGTTTTGCAAGCACTCGTGTTCTGAGCTGAACGAACAGATCGTGCTCCAAATCGCGTGATGCTTGATCGGCGGGGTCGGCGAGATGTGCCCGATCGGCTTGCGGGGTGAATGATAAATTCCAATCGGCCAGCAACAGTGCACGCTGGCGGGTCAGCTCTTCTCGCAGTCGTGAGCGGGAGAATACAGAAGGCACAGCCTGAGCGGGGAGTGGCTCATTCTTCGGTCGACGTGATCGCGGTCTTGATTGCGTCGTGAGTGCCATGTCCAGCCCTCCTTTTGCCGCCATAGATACAGGATGAATGACAACAGATGTTCAGGAAGAGATCAAGTCTGTGTAAAAGTCCAACCAAAATGTTGGGTCGAGAGAGGGATAAGACTGCGAGGTTGCTAAGAGAGCTATGGTTGGTTGGAAGGACTAGCAGTCTGCTGAAAAACTTGGATTCTGCTTCGCGCACCGTTGCACGATGACAGAAAGACCTACGGCACGCTACATCTCAGAATGCTCAAAAAGGCCGTCCAGCAAGGCCGCAGCGAGCGAAGGGGCGAGGCATACGTTTCGGTACGTTGAGCCTCTGAGTGATGCGAGAACGCCGCTGGAGGACTTTTTCAGCATTCTGCTAGAAGGTCTAACGGCAAGGGATATGTTCCCATCGTTGAGAGCGCTGATCCTCGTCGAAGTAGATGCGGTATCCCACACAGCGAGAGTAGCCGGATAAGAACTCATAGTCCCAGGCTTCTGTTCCGGATCGAAGTCGCTTGAGTCGTTGTGGGTAGCCGAAATGATGAATCAGTTCATCCTGAGTCACGTGACCAATGCTGGCTTCAAAATCTTCGACTCGGGGTTGATGACTGCACGAGGTCATGACGATGCAGAAGAAGGCGAGGGGCAACCTGAGTGGTATGCGGTATCGAAGCACGAGCTGGAGTCGTTACGAAGTCAGCGGTTGATCTGATAGCTTGTAGCCAAGCGACTTGACGGACACGATCGTCTCGCCGAGGAATGGCACTTTCACCTTCAGGCGACGAACATGGACGTCGACGGTTCGAGTCGTTCCATAGTAGTCGTATCCCCAGACGGAGTTGAGAAGCATGTCTCGTGTGAGTACCCGCCCGGGATGGCGCAATAAGAGTTCCAACAGTCCGAATTCCTTGGCCGTGAGCGAGACTTCTTTTCCCTTCACGGTCACTTCATGGCGTGTCAGATCCATCAAAAGTGGACCGTAGGACAAGGAGGTTGGTTGTTCCTCGCTCGTTCGTTCCAGGCGACGGAAGAGGGCCTTCACACGGGCGACCAACTCCTTGGGGCTGAACGGCTTCGTCACATAGTCATCGGCTCCCAGTTCCAGTCCGACAATGGTATCGGACTCCTCATTTTTTGCCGTCAACATCATAATCGGCAACGATGCCGTCTCCGGTTTATTTCGAAGGGCCTTGCACACCTCCAACCCATCCATTTCGGGGAGCATGAGATCCAGGATCACGAGATCAGGATGTTCAGATACCACCAGTTTCTGTGCGTCGAGTCCCGTCTTGGCGATATGGGCGTGAAATCCATCTTTCTCAAGGTAGTGCTTGACCAACTGTGAGATATCTGGATCGTCTTCGACGATCAGAATGGTCTTTCGGCGTTGCGATGCCATGAATCTTCCTCCGGCTGCCTCTGCTTGTCCCACCGTTTGGTGGACCTGAGCATACGCCACTGATGTTACAGGAACATTAAGGACGGCAGGAGCGAGGGGCAGGCGCAAGACCTTTCCCTAGGGCCATTCGCACAGGCGGGACCCGACAGGTCTATTGTGGTGTAGATCCTGGCGCAGGCATCGGTACTTATGGCCCCAGCAATGTCTGCATCTCCTGTTCAGCCAATTCGATGGCACCACGAGGAGTATAATGGAGATCGTCTAGAAGCAATTCACTTAATCGGTTAGGTGGAGCTGCTTTCCATCCGCGCTCATCCATTAGTCGTCGTGAATTGATGACCATCACTGCTGGATCTGAGGCGGCGATGGCTCGTAGCGCTCCGGGATAACGGGCATACTCCGCTTCCATCGACGGGGTCAATCCCTTGCGATAGGGATCGCCCATCAGGATGACAGGAAACCCTGGGTCGTTGGCCCAGGAACGGATGCGAGCGATCAGCCGTTCCGTGTCGAGCCGAAATGACTCCGCCGTGGCACCTTCGCCGATGTCGTTGGCACCGAAGTGGAGGATAGCTGCATCGAAACCCATGGTTCGAAAGAGGAGTGTGGCTCCGCGGTGGATGCTTAGAAACTCCTTGGTGGACAGTCCGCCCACGCTCAGATCTTGAATAACGATCCCATGCGGGCACTGATCACTCTTAAAGCGTGCCCCGATGATATCCGTCAGTGCCGACGTCAGACTGCCGAGTAATTCCAGTTGCATGTCACGTTTGCCGTTGAAAGGCAGAGGGGCCGTCGTGAAGGACTTGACGATAAACGTCGAGTCAACCAGGGAGAGCGGCGCGGTTTCTTCCAGCGTCGTCGGCGCGAAGTAACTGGGCACGGAATCCGACGGCCGTGCCTTATAGAGCAGGCCCCCGGACTGCGGATGTGTCGCGGCGAAGATTTCCGCCCGTACCGAACCCTGGGTGCAGAAGTATGGAGTGGTGGTCGGAATTTCTGCTGCCGGGTTGACGCTGCGGGCATCCGGTTCAAGAACCATGAGTTGACCGTACTGCTGTCCGTTTACCGACTGCGGTCCAGCCGGTGCCGCGTGGGCTGCGGCCGGGATGCCTGGTAAAAGACTATCCACCATAATACGAGTCGGCGAGGCCCCGGGACGAGCAGCGGCGCCTCTCAGCAACCAGTCTCCGAACGGAGCGCCACCACCGTAAGCATGGTAGCCAGCCACGACGGTTTCCGGCACGTTTCCGAAGCGCTTCCACGATTCGTATTGAAGACGTGGCACATAGACATCGCCTTTTCCTTCCGGAGACGTTTCCTGCGAATCGCCGAACAACGCAAGCCGGATTGTGCGGGTCTTGGCCTGAGACCAGAGGCCAGAGAATCGAGCCGGCGATTGAGTGTAAGAGTGTTCGACTTGATCAAAAGGCAACAGCGCGGCCGGTGGCGGCGGTGGCGGCGGGGGATCAACCGGCGGAGGCCCAGCCGGGGAACCGTTCTTTTTCCCATGGCGTGCGATCATCTCTTCGACCGTGACGATCTCGATCTTCTCTTCATTCTGTAGCTTGACGAGATAGTCGGCGACTGCGTGAAACTCTTGATCATACCGTTGCCACTCTAACCCAAGTTGTTCGCCGTACTTCACGGCATGGTCGATCGCCGCGATGATCTCGTTCAATGGCCGGGCGTCGCCCGACACCGACCATAGGTTATAGGGGTTCGTGAGTCCTCCATAGAGGGATCGTCCCGTATTGTCGGAAAACACGTTGCCGCTGTAGGCTGCCACCACCTTGCGTTTTGCCAGCTCGGCATCCAACACGGCATTGTGCTTGGCATCTTCGTAACACCAGAAGATCGGGCGTTGGTAGCCGAGACGTTGGAGGTCGGCGAGGTGTTTGTCCATGTCAGCGGCTGCACCTTCGAGCGTGTAGAAATCGATATAGTTGAGTCCCTCTGTGGATTCGCCGCCGATGGTCCACCCAGCCCTCACCATTTCCTTCAGTTGATCGTTTGTGAATCCCCCTTCCAACACCACTCGCCCGGGATCTTTGAGCATCTCCGTGACCGGACAATAGGAGCCGATCAAATTTCGCTTTCTGGCTTCGGGGAAAAGATGGGTGTAGACACTTGCGAAGTTATTCTCGCCCCAGATGTTGATATGCGGTTTCGTGTAATAACCATAGATAAAGTCGCTGAAATAGAATGTGCCGGCACCGTTAGGCTGGAGATCGAGGAGGATGCGAAAGGTCGTGAAGGTGTGGGCCATCGTTGCCCCACCAATTGCGGAAACCTGGTCACCGGCTTGCCAGGTGATCGGGTTCCAGCCGTCGATCATCCTTCGCCCCACTGCTCCCGTGGCCCAATTGAAGAGCAAATATTGGGAAAAGCTGGGGGCTGTCGCCAGCTCGAGTGTCATCGCGGTTGAGACAGACACGGACGGCTGATACCAGAAGAATCCGAAATTGCCGAGATCGTCCAGGGTGCGGTCCTCCATGTCGACCACGATCTGGATTCTTCCGCCGCTGGCACCGCCGGCGCAGACGGCTTTGATATAGCGCACGGCCGAGCCTCCTCCGAACGGCGCATGCGGAGGCAACGTGCTGTGGTCATCCACCTGACTCAAATCACAGCTTGCCGTGCCGCCTGTGAGCCTCGGCCAATTACTGATCGATTCACTCCCACGAGTCGGACCTATTCCATCGGTCTGCCACAGGAACTTGGGGGGCGTCACTGAGGCAGGAGGGGAGGGAGGGGGGGCGCTTGGCGTGTCCTGATTCTCCTGAGCACTGCAGGCCAGTAGGCTGGTCGCAACGACGCAGACGGCCATTACCCAATGGAGGGCAGGACGCAATGTCTTCATTGTCTTCTTGATGTGCAGTATGAGCACTCGCACGATTCTGTTTGAGGTATCTGGGGCTTGACTTGCTTGCGAGATAGTAGCCTTCGTCCAGAACTGAAATCTACCGTATGTCTTGGTATTAACAATTTGTTAACAAAGAATTGAATCGCAGGTATCCATGCGGCCTTAAAGTAAGCCCTATACTCTGCCGGCCTAAAGGAAGGTGGCGTATCATGTGCGGAATTGCCGGGATTATCAGTGCGCAGCCATTGAGTCCCGACCAACACGAGAGGGTGTTGCGCATGAGCGATGCGCTGGTCCATCGCGGACCGGATGGGGCCGGGACCCATCTCGGGTCACATGCGGCTCTGGCTATGCGTCGCCTGAGTATCATCGACCTGACCGGCGGTTGGCAGCCCGTATACAACGGAGATAAGTCGCTTGCGTTGATCGCCAATGGGGAGATCTATAACTTCATTGAGCTTCGGGCTCGGCTGGAGTCACGAGGCCATCGCTTCCGATCGAATAGCGATGTCGAGGTGATCGTGCATCTCTATGAAGACTACGGCGAACGCTGCGTCGAGCACCTGCGTGGGATGTTCGCCTTTGCATTGTGGGATGAACGTCGGAAGTGCCTCTTCCTGGCCCGGGACCGGATGGGAGAGAAGCCGCTGTATCTGTACGAGCAGGACCAGGTGCTCTATTTCGCCTCGGAGCTGAAAGCCCTGCTTCGTACAGGTGTCATCGACGTGCAGCTCGACCCTTCTGCTGTCTACCAATACTTTCACTTTCAATACGTGCCTGAACCGATGACCCTGATTAAGGGTATCCGCAAGCTCCCCGCCGGGACGACTCTGACAATCTCTCCACATCCGTGGTGTTTGTCGGAATCCCTGTATTGGCAAATGGAAGACGCGCCTCAGTTGAACGAGGAGCCGGTCTCGACTATCCGAGCCGAATTGGAACGGGTCAGCGAATTGATCGTGCGCTCCGATGTGCCGGTTGGAGTCGCGCTCAGCGGAGGGCTGGATTCCGGCGCGCTGGCGGCATTGGCTGCGAGGGCTTATCCGGGACGGTTGACTGCCTTCACCGTGGGGTATGAAGGACGTCCAAGGTACGACGAGCGCCTCGAAGCGAAGGCCATGGCGGATTATCTGGAGATTCCCCTGCGCGAAGTCGAGATCAAGACGGAGGATATGGTCGCTGCTTTCCCATCGCTGGTCTTTCGGGCCGATGATCCGATCGCCGATATTGCGAGCTATGGCTACGACGCTGTGATGAACGCTGCGCGAACGCATGACGTTCCGGTCATGCTTGCTGGACAGGGAGGCGACGAGCTCTTTTGGGGATACCCGTGGATGACGGAAGCGCTCAGTCAGACGATGCGCAAGGCACGTTGGCAGTCGGAAGGGCGTCCGGAGTTGGGCCAGTACATCGGTTTGAAGTTGCCCTCGACCAAGTCGCGATGGGATCTCGTCGATTGGTGTTGGTCGGGGGCGGGGCTCAGATCTTCATATCATCAGTTTCTGCGTGATCAGCAGAATCCTAAGGATCGAATCGTCTTTTTCGAACACTCCCCCTGGTTCCGGACTGTCCGTGATTCCATCCCCTCGATCTTGACGGACAGGTTCAGAAATTCAATCTATGAAACGGAGCTGTGGAAGCCATTTACATTCCCGCATCCGTGGCTGAGCCCAGACACCCTCTTCACGAGATTGATATGCGACACCTATCTTCTGGGAAACGGCATCGCGCAGGGCGATCGGCTCAGCATGGCGTCCTCGGTCGAACTCAGACTGCCGCTCATCGACTATCGGCTTGTGGAAACCGTCATCGGCCTACGCAAGGCGCATCCCGATCACGCCCTTCCCCCGAAGGGGTGGTTTAAGCAAGCGGTGAAGGACTTGGTGCCTGATTGGCTTCTGCATCGACCGAAGCGGGGTTTTCAACCGCCGGGACGAGAATGGATGCAGGGTGTCTGGGCTCGCCATGGTCGTGCTCTCGAAGATGGGCTGCTCGTTCAACATTCCATTCTCAGACCGGAGGTTGCGCGCACGATGTCGAAGCATTCTCCGCGTGGCCCTCTGGCCATGCTCACGTTCACGGCCTTGGTGCTCGAATACTGGTTCGCCGCCCACTTGGGACAACTGACCGAAATCGAATCGTATTCCGTTCGCGCTTGCCAGTCGGGGTTACGGTGTTAAGCGCATCTCTCCTGCGTCCATGGTGGGTCAGTCTGAAGTCCAGAGCCAAGGAAATGAAGGTGCTCCGTCGGGTTCCCATCTACTCGGTGGCGTCCGGGATCGTCATCGTGGCGGGCTTAGCTCGTGAGGTGGTCATCGCCTCGACATTCGGCCTGAGCAGCGAGCTTGATGTACTGGTGGCGGTTATGGGATTTCATTTGTTGTTCGGCGTGCAGGTGGGAAATGCAATCGAACATGTGTTCGTCTCGAAAATGGCCTCGCAGCATGGGGGCAGCATCAGGCCTTTGGTCAAACGTGCCTCGCTTGTCCTCATCGTGATCAATGTGATCGTTCTCACGGTCCTCGTGTTCGGGTCGAGGTCGGTGCTCCAGGCAATTTTCCCTCAGTTCAGCGTCGATCAATGCGATACCGGAGTCCGCCTCATCCGACTCTTGCTGTTTCCGATCGCCTGCGCCGGATTGGCCGGCATCATGAGGGCCGGGCTCTCCGTGGTAGGGAGCTTTGCGCCGGTCTTTCTCAGCGGGGCGGTCGTCTCGCTGTCGACCATCGCGGCCGTGCTGATGTTTGCCGATCGCTGGGGTATCGATGCCATGGTCTGGGGCTTTGCAGTCGGGCATTTTCTCGTGCTGCTGTGGTTCGTCGTGATGCTCGGCAGAGTCGCTGTTCCACCTGCCACGTTCAACGCACGAGACAGGCCCGTTCGAGTCAGGGAATGGTGGCGGCCAGTGCTCATTGTGTTGATCGGAGAGTTCCTCTTCCAGGCGGTCGTCATGACGGAACGAAGCTTTGCCTCCGGTCTGGGAACCGGCAAGATCGCCGCGTTTTTCTATGCCGGGTCTGTTGTCGCTGTACCGCTGGCGTTGTTCGCCGCTCCGGTCAACACGACGCTCTTCCCCAAACTGGCGCGGGCATTTCACGCCGGCTTCCGTGAAGGACGTCAAGTCCTGATTCGATATGGAGCGGTGCTGTTCGGAGTCACGCTTCTTTGCAGTGTGTTCATGGCTTTCGTCTCGGAACCCCTTATTGAACTCGCCTTGGCGAGAGGGAAGTTTTCAACGGCCGATGCTCGGTTGACGGCCCATATCCTTTCTGTGCTGGTCTGGGGACTTCCTTTTGCGAGTTTATATGGAGTGGTTCGGAACTCATTCTACTCGTTGTCCGATTATCGGACACCGCTCGCTGGGCACGGGATCAGATGGGTGACGCTTCTCCTCTGTGGAAGCTGGTTGATTCCTCTCTTCGGAGTCGAAGGACTGGCTGTTTCGTGTGTGGCGGCTCAAGTGACCGATACATGCATGCTGGGCTGGTTCTTGCTCTGTCGTCTTGTCTCTCTGTCGGAGGCAGCATGACGTCGATGACTGATCGCGAGGATTTGCTTCCACAGGAGGAGGCCCGAACGTGGGTCGGCCTTGTCCTCAGCCTTTGGCTGGCGGGAGTCTTCGTCGGATCGCTCTTTGGAAACGTCGAAGGCCGCAAGAACCATACCTATGAAGCAATCATGCTCGCTTCTCTCTTGTGGCCATCGGGGTATTTCTTATTCAGTCGCAACCGCTTCGTTCCCGAGGGGTTCGGTTCCGCGACCATCATAGCAATCGCCCTATTCGGGCTCTTCTGCGGGCTCTCGTCATTCGTCAGTCATGCGCCCCTCGAATCAGTCCAATATACCGTGCTGACGATTCTGACGATGCTGGTGGTGCTTCAGTTCAATACTAATTTGGATGCGGCCCAATATGAGACGGGAATGAAGTGCTACGCCGTTCTCGGGAGCCTCCTGGTCATCGGATTTGCACTGTACGACTACATTCCTGGAATTCGACTCGGGGGCGGGAGGGGGACTCTGAACCCGGCGAGCTTCGCGCTCATGACCGTGTCCGTTTTCGTGACGGCCATGATGATTAGACGGGCAATTGTACGGATTCCGATTCTTGTCGCGATGGGGGCCGTGATCTACATGACCGGTGCCAGAGCCTCTGCCGTGGCGGCGCTTATTGGGTTGGGGGTCACGCTCTTCGTGCGTCGACGGATCGCTGGAACCGACGGGTATATAGTGCTCTTCTTCTGCACCATCTTGGGCGGTTCCTTGGCGGCCTATTATGGCGATGTAGTTCTGCGAGGAGCATCCGACTTCTTTGCGATTCAGGATAGCCACCGCGGCCTCGAATCAGGTGGCTCCGGGCGCCTGGATACCTGGAAGGCCACATGGAACCTGTTTTTGACTCACCCACTTCTGGGCGTTGGGTTTCGAGCGCATGAGGCGGTTCTGAAGGTCAACACGTCGGCGCATAACGGCTACCTGGCGCTGTTAGCGGAAATTGGGGCGATTGGATTTGCAGCCGTCACCTTTCTGACGTTTTCGGGGTTGCGGAGTATCTGGCGGAGGAGTGAAGACCCGTCTCAGACCTTCAGCTACAGCGTGCTCCTGGGGTTGGCTTGCGGGTATTTTGGCCTTGCCATGTTCGAGCGGTACTTCATCAATTCTGGCAACCCAACTTCGTTACTATTCATGCTGAGCATTCTTGGCCCGGCGTTCTCGGACGACGCCATGGAGTCGGAGCAGCTCATGAGCGATGACCACGATTCTGGGGCTGAGGCGCAGGCCTCAGAATTTGCAGATGATGACGTGTTCGAGGCACGAGCCTGATCCCCATGCTGAATCACATCGACAAGCATAGAAGACCTCTCGTAGCACTGCAGCAGGCCTGCATCCCGCATTATCGGCGGTGCCTCTATGAAAAGCTGGGGTCTGATCGGCGGTTTCGGTTTGTGGTGTTCGCCAATCCCTCTGCTGATGTTCCTTTTCTTCCACTGGCCGAAGCACCGAGACACTGTGAGTTTGAAGTGGCTGCACAGCGCTTCATCCGGCTGCCTTGTGGAGTGTCGTTGTCTTGGCAGCCGACTGCGGTGAAGGCGATGGTTCGGAACCGCCCCGCCGTCGTCGTCGCACAGGGCAGTCCCTATGACCTGACGGCTTGGGCACTGACGCTAGTCGGGAGATTCCTCGGCTTACCGGTCTTACTCTGGACCCACGGCCTGCAAGGGGAGGAATCAGGACTGAAGTGGACGGTCCGGGCATGGTTGTACCGGCTGTCGCGCGGTTTACTCCTCTACGGGGACCACGCAAAACAGCTGTTGATTTCAAAAGGGCTCGCTGCGGACCGACTGCATGTGATCTATAACTCGTTGGACGATTGTGAGCAGGCCACGGTATCTCAACGGATCACTCCTGAGGAGTGTGAAGCATTTCGCCGTTCGCTCGGCATCGATTCCCATGAACGATTAATCTGTTTTACGGGTCGTCTCCAACCGGTGAAGGGCCTGCCATGGCTGCTGCGGGCACTAAATATTGTCGTGCAGCAAGGGAGGAACGTCCATCTTGTGTTGGTCGGTGATGGAAGCGAGCGACCGATATTGGAATCCCTCGCGGAGGAATTGAGGCTCACCAAGCTGGTGCATTTTCTAGGTGCTTTGTACGACGAATCCCGACTTGGTCTTGTTCTTTCGGCTAGTGACTTGGCTGTTGTGCCGTCTGGTGCCGGTCTTTCGGTCATGCATGCGCTTGCGTACGGTACGCCCGTGCTGCTCCACGACGACATTCAGGACCACTTTCCTGAGTGGGAGGCGGTGAAAGAAGGGGAAACCGGATGGTTTTATGAGAAGGGAGATCTGTCAGATTGTGCTCAGAAGATCATCGACGCGTTGTTTCCGAGCCCGCGAAAGCCGGCAATGGCTGCGGCTTGTCGAGCAATGATCGGCCGTCGATATAACACAGCCACTCATGCCGAGTTGTTTGTTAAGGCGATTGCCCAATATTGTCCGTTCACGTCGCCCAGCGGAACGGAGCAACCGCTCCCGGATGCTGTGCGGCGGTCAGGACCGATCGAACACTCCACGAGGTAACGAATGACTATGCTTATGAAACAAGCACGGGCGCTGTACAAGCGGGTCGAACAGCGGGTCGCACAGGGAAACTTGAATCGTCTTCGAGACACGATGTCCGTTCCTCATCGCAAGATCGGAACCGGCTATGGAGGATGGTTTGTCCCGACCGGTCTGCTGTCCAGTCAATCGCTCTGCTATGGAGTGGGCGCGGGCGAAGATATCAGTTTCGAGATCGAGCTCATCAATCAATACGGTTGCGAAGTCCACTGTTTCGATCCAACCCCTCGGGCGCAACGACATGTGGAACAGTTGCGCAGGAATACCGTTAACGGAATTCCAACCTCCATCAATGATGCGGTCAATTCCTATTATAAGGCCGATCCGGCATGCCTGGCCCGGCTTCATTTCCATGCCCTCGGCTTGTGGAGCCAAGACCGCACCATGCGCTTCTATGCGCCGGAGAATCCGGCCCATGTGTCGCATTCCATCGTCAACTTGCAGCGCACGGCCGATTACTTCGAGGCCGACTGTCAAAAGCTCGAGACGGTGATGCGGATGCTGGGCCATGGCGAGTTGTCGCTGCTCAAACTGGATGTCGAAGGTGCGGAGTACGAGATTCTTGCGTCAATCCTGAATGGGCACATTCGCCCGACTGTTCTCTGCATGGAATTCGATGAAGGCTATCATCCGTTGGACGATGAGTACTTGCCGCGCATCCTGAACATGGTGCGTCAGGTCAAGGACTGTGGCTATCGGTTGACGTATATCGACGGGTGGAACACCACATTTGTCTATGAATCTGCGGTTGCAGGGCGTCTATGAAGGTGGGGATGATGACAGCGTCGGTTTCTCGAGCCGGCGGAGGAATACACGAGGTTGTCCGTCGGAGCGCGCTGGAGCTGCACCGTCGGGGCTCCAGGATCAGTGTATTCGGGCTCAGCGACGAACATGTCGGGAAAGATTATGAAACGTGGAGACCGGTTGCGGTCACTGTCTTTTGCCATAAAGGGTACAAGTCGTTCGGATATGCGCCGGATCTATTACCCGCGCTCCAGTCGTCGGCTCCGGACATCCTGCACAATCACGGCTTGTGGATGTACCCCTCGGTGGCGTCGGTCAGGTGGGCGAAGCTCACAAACAGGCCGTACATCGTCAGTACGCACGGGATGCTGGATCCCTGGGCGATCACCCATTCCTACTGGAAAAAACGGATCGCGGATATGCTGTATGAGCGTCGTCACCTGACCAATGCCGCCTGCCTCCACGCGTTATGCGTGCCTGAAGCGGAGGCCATTCGGCGCTATGGGTTGTCGAATCCGGTGTGCGTGATTCCGTGCGGCATTGACTTACCGCTGCTGAGCCTGGCGCCTCCTCCACGGCAGGGGAAGGTCCTTCTCTTTCTCGGCCGCCTCCATCCCAAGAAGGGGCTCGTGAACCTATTGGCAGCGTGGCGGGAGCTTCAGCATGATGCTCCGTCGATCGCCGCAGAGTGGACGCTCTGGATCGCAGGTTGGGACCAAGGTCACCATGAAACTGAACTCCGACGATGGTCTGCGGAGAATGGGTTAGAACATTCCGTTCGGTTTGTCGGCCCGAAATTCGGAGCCGACAAGGAGACGGTGCTTCGGTCTGCACACGCATTTGTTCTGCCGTCTTTCAGTGAGGGCCTGCCGGTCAGCATCCTAGAAGCCTGGGCCTATGGGCTGCCGGTAGCGATGACGACACATTGTAATCTTCCACAAGGATTCGAGGCCGGGGCGGCGGTATCCATCGACACCAGCGCGACAGGGATTGCGCGGGGCTTGTTGGATCTCATGATCATGTCCGCCGGAGACCGGTCGGCCATGGGCATGCGTGGCAGGCGCCTAGTGGAACAACGATACTCATGGGCGGCGTACGCCGAGCAAATCTCGTCGGTGTACTCCTGGATGAGCGGATCAGGGCAGCGGCCCAGCTGCGTCATCTAGACGAGGAGTTGCCGTGACAGATTTTCCATCGCCTGTTCAGACGGTCTGGAACAGACCTAGTCGGGCCCTCTGGAGTCTGGTTTGGTGGGTCGCCTACCGTCCGAGCCCAAGGGTCTTCCACGGCTGGAGAAGGTTTTTGCTCAGGAGGTTCGGGGCCATCATCGGAAAGGGGGCTCATCCCTATCCCTCAGCCAGGATCTGGGCTCCGTGGAATCTGACCATGGGGGAAGGGAGTTGCTTAGGCGACTATGTCCAATGTTACTCGGTCGACCGGATTACGCTCGAACCTGAGGCGACGGTCAGCCAATTCTCGTTTCTCTGTACTGCCGGACATGACTATCGAGCCAAGGGGATGCCATTGATCACAGCTCCAATTACGATCGGCAGTGGTGCCTGGGTCGCAGCGGATGTCTTCATCGGACCTGGAGTTACTATTGGAGAGCGAGCAGTGGTCGGTGCACGGGCGAGTGTGTTTCGTCATGTCGATTCCTGGACCGTGGTGGGGGGGAATCCAGCTCGTGTCATCAGAAAGTATGAACCAGACCAAGAGGAAACATGACGGGCAGAGTGGTGGATCTTTCCGGTTACGTCTACAAAGACAGTGAACTCAATGCATCACACAACTATCTTGTCCCGTCTTTGTTGGCCATTCTGGCCTCGCTCGCTGTTCCGCCAAGTCAGCGGCGGGTGTTTGAGATTGGATGTGGAAACGGAGCGGTTGCTGCGGTTTTGGCGAAAGCGGGTTATCAGTCTACTGGCGTGGAGGTCTCAGCTCAAGGGTTGGAACAAGCTCGACGCCGATATCCGCACCTCCTACTTCAGCCGGGATCGGCTTACGACCGCCTCGCTGAGATCCATGGGCAATTCCCAATTGTCATCAGTTTGGAAGTAGTTGAGCATCTCTATGCGCCTCGCGTCTTTGCCAAGACGCTCTACGATCTCGTGGAGCCGTCTGGTACCGCGATTGTTTCCACGCCGTACCATGGCTATTGGAAGAATCTGGCCTTGGCGCTCACCGGAGGTCTTGATGCACACTTCACAGCCTTGTGGGATCACGGACACATCAAGTTTTGGTCGATGAAAACACTCATGGCGTTATTGGAAGAGGCAGGATTTAAAGACATCTCGTTTAGAAGGGTCGGCCGTATCCCGGCACTGGCGAAGTCGTTGATAGCCATCGCCAAGAAACCATAAGAAGCGTTCGTGCCCGATCGTAGCCCGTACGTGCTGCTTGAAATAATGCCCATGCTCTGGATCTCAGCAATTTATCCGTTCGAATAGGTTCACTAATGCCCGAGAAGCGACATCGATTGAGTTGAACCGAGTTCCCACGCCTCTCCCTCCGCATATCAATTTAACATTCGCCTAACACAAATTTGACGTGGCCGTCGCTCCGTCACAATTCGCCAAGAGTAGACTGCGCTATCTCAAGGATGCGCTCGCAAACCATCTGATGGCTGAAGAGTGGAAAACATGAGCCTGTCCATTCTCATTCTGACGCTGAACGAGGAACGCAACCTCGCCGACTGTCTTCAATCGGTGAAGTGGTCGGACGACATCGTCGTACTGGATTCGTTCAGTAGCGACCGGACGGTCAAAATTGCGGAGGAAATGGGCGCGCGTGTTGTGCAGCGCCGCTTCGACAACTGGTCTGCCCATCAGAATTGGGCGCTTGAGCACGTGTCCTTCAAACATTCCTGGGTGTTCTATCTCGATGCCGATGAACGCATGACGGAAGACCTGAAGGACGAACTGCTTGCCATCGCGGATGAGGCGAGGCGTGCTCCTATCGCGTACTACTGTGGAAGGCAGAATATGTTCATGGGCCGGTGGATCAAACATGCGATGCCGCCGGGTCTCATCATGCGTTTCTTTCATCCTCCTTATGTCCGATTTCAGCGGTTGGTGAATCCGGTACCCATCATCGATGGCCCACACGGATACCTGACCGGCATGTTGACGCATTACAATTTCAGTAAAGGGATTTCTGAGTGGATCGATAAGCACAATCGCTATTCGCAGTTGGAAGCGCAGGAAGGCATGAAGCAGGTCCACCAGAGTTCGGCGGGTGAACCTCGGCTGTTCGATGCTGACCCGGCGATGCGCCGTCGAGCGCTCAAGAACTTATCGTTCCGACTGCCCTTAAGGCCGCTGATCAAGTTTCTCTATTTCTACGTATGGCAGCGGGGATGGCTCGATGGGCGGGCAGGGTTGACCTACTGTGTCCTACAGGCATTCTACGAATACATGATCGTACTGAAGATGCGCGAATTGGAACGGCAACAGCGAGGGCTCTTAACCTGAAAGGAAGCGAGGCGGCGATGCCCGACGCCTCCATACCCATGTCCAAGACGATCTTCATCAACCGCTACTTCTATCCGGATCATTCGGCGACGAGCCAGCTCTTGAGCGACCTGACCTTCGATTTGGCGTCTCGTGGTCAGAATATCCATGTCATCACCGGTTGTCAGCTGTACGGCGATCCGCGAGCAACTCTTCCAGGCGAAGAAACGATTCGTGGAGTTCGGGTGCATCGCGTAAGGACTTCGCGTTTCGGGCGAGCTCGACTGTGGGGACGCATGATCGACTATCTGACGTTTTACCTGGGAGCCACGTGGCACCTGCTTCGACTGGTACAAGCTGGTGACGTCGTGGTGGCTAAGACCGATCCGCCGATGATGTCTGTTCCTGCCGCATGGGTTGTCAAGCTCAAGCGCGGTGTATTGGTCAATTGGGTACAGGATCTGTTTCCGGAGGTCGCCACTTCAATGGAGGTGTACGGCGTGCGTTTTGCCGCTCCCATGCTCAAGCGGCTGCGTAATCAATCGCTACGGCAGGGCCGCTCCAATGTGGTATTGGGCGAGATCATGGCGCAGCGACTGCGCGACGAAGGAATCCCCTCCGACCAGATTACAATCATCGAAAATTGGGCGGATGGCGAGGCCATTCAACCGATCCCTAAGGACGATAACCCGCTCATCAGAAGATGGGGTCTAGCTGGAAAATTTGTTTTCGGCTATTCGGGGAATATGGGCCATGTGCATGAATTCAAGACCATGCTTGACGCGGCGGATCGGCTGAAGGCGGTGAGTGATATCGTATTCGTGTTCATCGGCGAGGGGATCGCTCGGCACTGGCTGGAGTCGGAGGCCGTTCAGCGTCGGTTGACGAACGTGCAGTTTCATCCGTATCAAGCGGCCGATCAGCTTCACTGGAGCCTGAGTGTCCCTGACGTGCATTTCGTCTCCCTGCGTCCAACATTGGAAGGGCTGATCGTCCCCAGCAAGTTCTACGGTATCGCAGCGGCGGGACGTCCGATCATCAACATCGGCGATCCTGAAGGGGAAATCGCCCGTATTCTTGAGCGGGAGCGTTGTGGGTGGAGCTTCTGTATCGGTGAGGTGGACGCCCTGGCGGCCTGTATTCTTCGCCTTTCCAGTGGGGGGCCTGAGGTTGCCAATGCAGGGGTCTGCGCGCGCCGAGCCTTTGACCGAAAGTACGCACGCTCCCACGCACTCGACAGTTGGCGTGTGCTGTTGGAATCCGCATCGACCGGTATGCCGCAGCCGGAGGTCGCGGATGCGATGGTACAGCCCGTGGCAGTGGGACGAGAATGATGCGCCGATCAAGAATTGGATGGATCAAGTTGTTGATGGCTGGACTTATTTTGGTGGGCACGTTGGGGCGTCCTTCTCCGGCTGACACAGCGGCTCCCGCTTCGGTGGCTGATCGCAGACCCTTCGTTGTATTTGATGCGACTCTGTATAAAAACAAGCCTTCCTTCGCCGGTTATCCTATTCGGCCTATCACGCTCCTCTACGAGGCGCGCTTGTTCCCCGGCAAGCATGCAGCGACGGCAATGCCGCCGGAACAGACGGTACGATCCATCGGGAAGGAATTGAGTGGAGCATCGCAACCGGTGATTATCGACATCGAACGATGGCCGCTCAAGGGAAATCCTCAGGTTGTGAAAGAGAATGTCGGGAAGTTGGTGACGATCCTATCGTGGATAAAGGCCGAAGCCCCGAATATCCAGGTTGGGGCCTATGGCACCGTACCGTTGAACGACTATTGGCGGGCGATACGCGGTCTGGCGAGCAAAGAGCATCAAGCGTGGCAACAGGATAACGACCGATTGGATGAGTTGGCGGCTCAGCTGGATGCGTTGTATCCATCACTTTATACCTTCTATCCGGACCGACAAGGCTGGGTGACCTATGCCGTCGCGCAGCTGACGGAAGCCAGACGGAAAGCAAACGGAAAGCCGGTCTATGCGTTTCTCTGGCCGCAGTACCATGAGTCCAACGCCAAGCTGCGACTGCAGCCTGTCGAACCGGAGTACTGGGAACTTCAATTGAATACTGTGTCTCAACATGCCGATGGTCTCGTAATTTGGGGCGGGTGGGGGGACCGTGGGGCTGAATCCTGGAACGAAGAAGCTCCCTGGTGGCAGGTAACCAAACGATTCCTGAATCAAATCCGTTCTAGTCCCCCCGACCGTCCGACCGATCTCACCGCACGATAGACGACCCTGTTCGCTTTTTAACAATCAGTTAACACAAACTTGAGATTGACGTGGCCCACGAGGGATCAGCGGACGGTAGACTGTCTGACCGTCATACCTGTGGAATGATCATGAGTTTACAACCTACGATGCTGGATACGTCGGTACCCTCTTCCTCTGATTCATCGGTGATTCAACCCTCGATCTACCGAAAGACAGTGGTCCTCTGGTCGATCCTGGCTCTGGTCACAACGGTCCTTGGGTATCTCTATGCGGACAGTCTGCGGTTTTTGGGAGAGGCATGGCTGGAAGACAACAACAGCCATGGGCCGTTCATTCCACTGATCGTGTTGTACATGATCTGGTGGCGATGGCGGGCGCTGGAAGTCATTGCGCGTTGGGGCGCGTGGTGGGGCCCTGGGATCGTCGCGGCCGGGCTGTTCGTGTACGTCGTCGGCGAGTTCTCCGCCATACATGCGGTGATGCATGTTTCACTGTGGATGGTGATCGTCGGATTGCTCGTCTGTGCGATCGGGCTGTCCGGTGTTCGCCTGTTGGCCTTTCCTCTGCTCTATCTGCTCGCCGCGATTCCCCCGCCGACATTTCTGCAGTACGAGTTGTCGAGCCGTCTGCAGTTATGGTCGTCTGCGTTGGGCGTGGGTGTCCTTCATCTGATCGGTGTCACGGCTTATCGGGAAGGGAATGTCATCGATCTTGGGCCGATTCAACTTCAAGTAGTCGAAGCCTGCAGCGGCCTGCGGTATCTCTTCCCGCTCACGGCTTTGACGCTGCTGGCCGCCTATCTCTACCGTGAATCGTTGTGGAAACGAGCCGTCCTCGTGCTGTCGAGTATTCCGATCTCGATTCTCTTGAATGGGCTTCGGATCGGAGTCATCGGTGTATTGGTCGGCACGTATGGGCAAGCTGCAGCCGAAGGGTTTACCCACTTTTTTGAAGGGTGGATTTTCTTCGTTGCGAGCCTCGCCTTGCTCTGCGCGGAAATGTGGATTCTTGCTCGGATCGGTTCATCCGCACCCGGCCGTTCCTTCGCGGAATTGGTCGGTCTTCCCAAGGTTGGTGCGGCCTTGCCGTTCCAGATCACTACGCCGGCTGCACGGATTGCGTTCTGGCCTGTGGTGGTAGGGGCAAGTCTGCTCGCTATGGTGACGGTGGCGGACCCGGCCGTGACTGAAGGGGAGTTTTCCTCTCTGCCTGCCCGACAGCCGTTGGTCGATTTCCCATCGCAGTTGGGAGTATGGAAAGGCGTCTCGACGGCTATGGAACGGCAGTATCTCGACGCCTTGGCCTTAGACGACTATGTGTTGGCTGACTACTCCGCTGCCGATCGGCATCCCGTTAATGTTTATGTAGCCTACTACCAGTCTCCAAAGAAAGGACGGTCGTCTCACTCTCCCAGGCAGTGCATTCCAGGCGGTGGTTGGGAGATCACGTCCTTCGAGTCGGTACCCATCGCGTCTGTTCCCGGGGCGGTCGCCGCGTGGGATGTCAATCGAGTCGTCATTCAGAAGGGAAGCCATAAGCAGATCGTCTATTACTGGTTCAAACAGCGCGACCGCTGGATGACGAGCGAATACCTCGTGAAATTTTTCCTCTTCTGGGATTCCTTGACCAGGCATCGTGCCGACGGGGCACTCGTGCGTTTAGTGTCCACGGTCCATCCCGGTGAGGAGGAAGCGTCCGCCGATGGACGGTTACAGGCGATGGCCGGGTTAGTGACCCCGTTATTGAGTCATTATGTTCCCGATTGAGGGGTAGGGGCGATGGGCTCGGCATTATTTCTCAGTTTTATCGGGTCGTTGATCATCTGTATGGCGTTGATTCCTGTCTTGTCGACGTCGGCGATCCGTCTCTGGTTCATCGATCTGCCTCGCGAACGGCATGCGCACAGGGAGCCGATCGCGAAGGTGGGTGGCATCGCCTTCGCTGCAGCCACCTTCATCGCCGTTCTGGTATGGGCGCCGAAAGAGTCGTTTCTGCTCTCCAGCCTCCTCGGTGGGGCCGTCATTATGCTCTTCGGTGTCTGGGACGACCGGGTTGGACTTGATTATCGGGTCAAGTTCGTCGGTCAGGTAGCGGCTGCCGTGATCGCTATGAGTGTCGTCGGAGTCCGATGGTCTTCGATGCCGTTCTTTGATGAGGCGTTGCTGCCCGCCTGGATAGCCGTTCCCCTCACGCTGGTCGTCATCGTCGCAGTGACGAATGCTGTCAATCTCTCCGACGGACTCGACGGCTTGGCCGGCGGATTGTCCTTGATCAGTTTCACCGGGTTGGCCTATCTGGCCTATCAGGTCAATGAACCGCTTCTTATACTGCTGATCGTGTCCGTCCTGGGGGGGGTGCTGGGCTTCCTGCGGTTCAATACCTATCCGGCGCGGGTCTTCATGGGCGATGCTGGCAGCCAGTTTCTGGGATACTATCTCGCGATTGCCGCCATTTTGTTGACCGACGCGCATCATACGGCCTATAGCCCGTTGCTGGCTCTGTTTATTTGGGGGGTTCCGTTGCTCGATACGGTCGGTGTCATGGGGCAGCGATGGTTGGAAGGGCGGTCTCCGTTTGTCGGGGATCGGAATCATCTTCACCATAAACTGCTGACCTTCGGCCTGACGCACGGCCAGGCTGTCACGGCCATCTATTTGGTGCATGGGCTCATGGTGAGTTGCGCGTATCTCTTGCGATGGCAATCCGACGCGGTGCTTCTCGCGACGTATCTCCTCTACGCAGGTGCCGTACTCCTGTTGTTTGTTCGCCGACATGAGCCGGTGGAGTCGTCCTCGGGATTACTCTTGTCTCTGTCGCGTCAGGCAGTTTCAAATCCTTCTAGACGTCAAGTGCTGAGTGATTGGCCACTTAATCTCTTGTATGTGGGGGTCCCTCTCTATCTGGTTTGGTCCATCACCGTGCCGCGGGAAATTCCTGCCGAAGGGGGGGTGATCGCCGGTTGCCTGGCGCTTGCCGTCATCGGTTCGCTGTTGACGCGCTATGCACTGTCGTGGGTGGTGCGGGCTGCGCTGTATATCGGCAGCATCTGCCTTCTGTATTACGGAGAGGCGTTTCCACGAATACCCCCTATCAACGTCCTGACACCGATGAATTTGGGAATCGTGGCTCTGGCCGTCCTGGTCGTTCTCGCGGTTCGGTTGGCGGAGGATGAGCGATTTCAGCTGACGCCGCTGGATGCGCTCATTGCGTGTTTGGCGGTCGTCATGCCGTTTTTGCCTGAAATTACGATCGGCAGCGTGCCTATAGGATCGTTGACGGCTAAGTCGGTTGTGTTGTTCTTTGCGTTCGAACTATTGCTGTACATGCGGTCGTCCGCCGTGATCCGGTTGGGAGTGGTATTACTGGTGATGTCAGGCGGAATCATGTGGCGGGCCTGGTCACCATGATCGGGGAGGAGGAAAGAGTGATGACACGATATGTCGCCTTGGGATTAGTCGTCGTGCTGGCCGTAGGGTCAGGCGGCTGTGGTGGGCCGGAAGAGCGCAAGGCGAAGTACCGTCTCCGGGCGCAAGAATATTTTCAGCAGGGAAACTATCCGAAAGCCCGCGTCGAGATCAGAAACGTGCTTCAAATCGATCCGAAGGACGTCGACGCCTATTTTCTTTATGCCCAGATCGAGGAAAAAGAGCGTAATTGGCGGAACGCCATGGCTGCGTATCAGCAAGTTGTAGAGCTGAACCCGAAGCATGATCGAGCGATGGTCAAGCTGGCTAAGTATTACCTGGAAGTTCGGGCCTTGGAACAGGCCGGGCAGATCGCGGACCGGCTGCTGACAAGCCAGCCGGATCATGTGCAGGCCAAGGCGATCAAAATCGCAGGCGTGGCCTTGTCGGGCAATATGAAGGGGGCCGTCGAACAAGCTGAAAAGCTTGTCGCCGAGGCTCCGGCGGAAATCGATGCCGTGTTGCTTGTGGTCTCGCTGTACACCTCAACCCAACGTTCGGTGGAGGCGATGCCGTATCTGCGCCGGGCGCTCGAGGTCAGTCCGACCAATCTGGAACTGTTGGATGCGCTGGCGACCACGTCGATCAAGCTGGGACGGACGGCGGATGCCGAATCGACGCTCGACCAGATCGCCAGATTGGAACCGACCATCTTGACGCACCGTCTGCGACAAGCCGCGTTTTATGACCAACAGCAGCAGTATGACAAGGCGGAATCCATTCTGCAGGATGCCGTGCGATTAGAGCCGGAGGATGAGCGGCGGCGAGTAGCGCTTGCGGAGTATGCCGGCAAGCGTCGTGGTTTCGAGGCGGCAGAGGCGGCACTCAAGCAGGCCAAAAAGGAACTGCCGCGCGCCGGAAAACTGTGGTTCGCGCTTGGCCGTCTCTATGAATCGACTCAGCGGGGTGAGCTGGCGCGTGAAGTTTATCGAGAGATCCAGACGGAGTTTTCCGGTAAACCGGAAGCATTGGAAGCCCAGATCAAGCTGGCGGGGATGGACTGGTTGGTTGGAAAGACGGATGAAGCTGAGCGGCAGATCGAGGCGGTATTGAAGGATAATTATCGATCAAGCGACGCGCTGATGTTGCGTGGACGTATCGCACTTCAACGCGGGAATGGCAAAGACGCTACCTTGGATTTCCGTTCCGTTCTGAAAGATCAACCGGAGTTGACCGAGGGGCATGTGTTGCTCGCCCGTGCCCATTTGCTGGCCGGAGAACCAGCCTTGGCACGCGAAAGCTTGGATCGTGCGCTCGCGTTGAACCCAATGATGTTGGAAGCGCAGACCATGCTGGTGGGACTCGATGCTGCTGCCGGCCAGCTCAAAGAAGCCAAACAGCGGCTGGATCCGCTCATCGCTCAAAATCCTGGCAATATCGCGCTGCTTGGCATGCTGTTTCAATTACAGCTGCAGGAGAAAGATTGGGGCAAGAGTCAGTCTACCCTCACCAAGTTGCGTCGGGCTGGAGCCGACGATGCCACCGCGGATTTGGCCGAGGGCCATGTGGCGCTAGCACAACAACAATGGGATATCGCGGAAGCCTCCTATCGGCGAGCCGCCGAGCGGCGGCCGTCTGCGCCGGAACCCCTGTTGGCGCTTGTTCAAATGGATATGCGACGCGGGAGGCTGACGTCGGCGCAGAGTCGGTTGGAACAACTTCTCGTCAAATCTCCGGACCATCCGTACGCGAGCGGGCTCCTCGGCGAACTCCTGCTGACAAAGGGTGAAACGGCGGCGGCTGTGTCCCATTTCGACACGGCAACCCGTCTCAATCCTAAATGGGTAACTCCACGGATTCATCTGGCGCAGATTCGGTATGGCCAAAAGCAGATGAAAGAGGGAGACACGGCGCTGCGGCGAGGATTGGATCTCAACCCCGACAATGAGCAGATGCGGCTCATGCTTGCGATCAGCTTGGCTGCGCAGCGGCACTATGATGAAGCCATCGGTCAGTATGAACTGGTGCTTCGCCGTGCCCCGTCATCGCTCTTGGCCGCGAATAATCTGGCGGCCCTGTTGGTGGATCAGAAAGGGGACACCCAGAGTTTGGAGCGGGCCTTGGCGTTGAGTCGTGGGTTTGAATCGCAGAAACCGAACGCCTATTTACTCGATACCTTAGGATGGACCCATCATAAGATGGGGCATGGAGCCGATGCGGTGCGCGTCCTGCAGCAGGCGACGACATTGGTGCCGGAACACCCGATTCTCAACTACCATCTCGGTGCCGCCTACGCCAAGGTGGGGCAGCGTGCCGAGGCCTCCTTGCATCTGAAGAAAGCCCTCGCATCCGGCGCGGCCTTTGAGGGGTCGGACGAGGCGAAAACGTTATTAGGGGAGATCTCAGGATGAGGCCTCGCGGACGAGAGATGTTGTATGTAAGCTTGGGCTGTCTTGGCCTTTTGGTCGGAAGTCTCTGTGTTTCAATGTTGAGCCTGAGTGCTTCCTCTGCAGCGGAACCCATCAATGCAGAACCATCCTATCTTCTTGGACCCGAGGATGTCCTCAAAGTGGCCGTGTGGAAGGATGAGCAGCTGACGCAGGAAATGGTTGTGCGGCCGGATGGGATGATCACGTTTCCCCTGATCGGCGAGGTCGCGGCCTCCGGGCGGACGGCCGAGGATGTCCGTTTCGAAATCACCAAGCGCCTGACGAAGTATCTGCCGACACCGAATGTAACGGTGACCGTCCTCAAAGTGCAAAGCTATCGCATCTATGTGCTGGGACGGGTGAACAAGCCCGGAGAATACCAGGCAGGACACCACACGGATGTGTTGCAGGCGCTCAGCATGGCCGGAGGATTGACGCCCTATGCGGCGGAGAACGACATCAAGATCATTCGCCGGCAGAATGGAACCGATGAAATGGTCTTTCCGTTTCGCTACGGTGACGCCCGAAAAGGAAGAGATCTGGAGCAGAACATTGTGCTCCAGCGTGGCGATGTGGTGATGGTGCCGTGACGGGATGGAGCGGCCGTCTGTTGAGGACAGTCCAACGTGTTCTTGGAGTCGAGCGTGGCTCGGTGTCCTGGCTGGATTCTGCGGTCTGGGAGCGCTGACGCTTGGTACAGTACGGGATCAGGCAGCGGCGGCCGAATGGTCGGCGGCTCCGACGTTGAGTGTGAAAGGCGTCTACAACAGCAATCTGCTCATCAATGACGGGGACAACGAAGTGTTGGGGCATTGGGTGACACCGGCGGTGAAGTTCAAAGGAGCGACGGAAGCGTTGGCTGTCGAGGCAGAGACCAGAGCAGACTTTGTGCATTACTACGGCGACATCGATCGAGAGTTCACCAACCTCCATTTCCCCCTAAAGGCGTCGTATCGCTCGGATCGTCACACCCTGGGATTTCAGGGAGGATTTCATCGAGATAATACTTTGCGCTCAGAGTTACAGGAAACCGGACTGGTCCTGGGTTTTACGCAACGAAGCACGTGGACAGCTGTGCCTACTTGGAGAGTCGGACTCACTGAGCGCACGTCGTGGGAGAGCAGCTATCAGTTCACGGACGCACAGTACCAAGATGGGCAGCGATTCGGCTTGGTCGGTTACCAGGTGCACGGTGTGACGTCCGGACCGATCTACCATCCGACGGAGCTGGATGAAGTGCAGGTGACCGGCCTCTACACATTAGTCCGCATCCCAACCGTCGGGCTTGAGTCGACATACTACGGAGCACAGGGGGGATGGACGCATGACTTCGGTCATCAGGTGACGGGATCGATATCGGGAGGTGGCCGGCTGGTGAGTTCGACGCAAGATCTCCCTGCTATACCGGGAGTTGTTGGGATTCTACTGGGAAGAAGCACCGACAGATCCGAGACCAGCCAGGAGGTCGTCTGGGTATACCGAGGCTCATTGCGTAAGCAGTTCGAACGGACCATGCTCCAGATCGACGGAAGCCGCGAGATTAATCCCAGTGGGTTCGGCCGCCTGCTGGGAACCGACCGTGTGGGGGCATCGCTGTCTCACAACATGACCGAAAAACTGAGCGTATCAGTGGCTGGCGCGCTCTATTTCGTATCGGGAATTACCACGACGGAGGGCAGTCGACCTCTGGCCAAGACGAGGTTTTTTTCCGTCAGTCCGAGCCTTTCATGGAAATTCGCCGAGTGGTGGGCACTCGATGTGTCCTATACATATGGAGAACGTGCCGTCGACAGCATCGACCAACAGAATGGTTCCCATTCGACGTTCATCATGGTGACGTACGGAGGTGAACAATGGTCGGTGTCGCGATGAGTCACGAGCGGAGGCCGCAAGCCAGGCCGGCTGCGCGTACCAGGACATTCTCCGACTATCTGGCCCTGTTCCAGAGACGCCGAGCGCTGATTATGACGATTGGGGCGTCCCTGGTGGTTGCGTGTGCTGCCTTGGCGTTTCTCCTGCCGGCGGTCTATCGCTCGACCGCGACGATTCTGATCGAAGAGCAAGAGATTCCACCCGATCTGGTTCGCGCGGCCATTGCGACCTACGCCGATCAACGCATCGAGACAATCAAACAACAGGTTCTCAGCCGTTCCACTCTTTGGCGCATTGTCGAGCAGTACGATCTGTACAAGAAGCTCAGGAAACGGAGCCCGACGGAGGAGGTACTGAATCGATTTACGAAAGATATCCAAATCGATGTCATGAACGTCAAGGTGATCGATCGTCGGAGTCAAAATCCGACCCAGGCGACCATCGCCTTTACCCTGGCGTACGATGGAGAAACTCCAGGACTGGCACAAAAGGTTGCTCATGAACTGACCAGTTTGTTTCTGGGGGAAAACCTGAAAACACGCGAGCGGCATGCCCATGAAACGACGGCTTTTCTGAAACGGGAGTCGGAGAACCTCGCTCGGCATATTTCGGAATTGGAGGAGAAGATCTCGGTGGTGAAACAGCGGGCGGACGGGGCCCTGCCGGAGTTGGTGCAACTCAACATGCAACTGTTGAATCAAACTCAGCGAGAGCTAATCGACGCCGACCGCGATATCAGAAGTCTTCGCGAGCGAAAGACCTATCTCGAGGGGGAGCTCGCCACGTTGAAACCCCACACGCCGATCATCAGCGCCAGCGGCGAGCGGCTCTTGGATACGGGAGAGCGGCTGAAGGCTTTGCGAGCACAGTATGCCAGCGTGTCCGCGTATCTCATGCCCGATCATCCCGATATCCTCAAGCTGAAACAAGAGCTTGAATCGCTGGAACGAGAAACGGGTGGCATCGACGAGCGAGATGAGCTGTCGAAACGGTTGACAGCGGCACGTGCTGCGCTTGCCGATCTCCGGGAGCGTGCGAACGATGTACATCCCGATGTGGTTCGCACTCAGGAAGTGGTGGCGTCGCTTGAGCGGGAGTTACAGGCTGCGGGGCTTCGTCCGGCAACGACATCTGCCGTCAAGCCGGAGAACCCTGCATACATCAACATCCAGTCCCAGTTGGCCTCGACCAAGGCGATGTTGGATTCACTGGAGTTAGCGCGAGCGGACCTCAAACGCAGGATGGCGGAGCATGCCAAACGTTTGGCCGCGACGCCGACGATGGAACCCGAGTATCTGGATTTGATCAGAGATCGGGAAAATTCCGTGCATAAGCACCAAGAAATCACCTCTCGCCTGATGGAGGCCCAAGTGTCGGCAGAGTTGGAGGTGCAGCGAAAAGGCGAGCGATTCTCGCTGATCAATCCTCCCGAGTTGCCTGAGAAGCCGGATCGGCCCAATCGTCTGGCGATTCTACTGCTCGGTGCCTTTCTGGCGGTCGGAGGAGGAATCGGGGCGGGTGTGGTGGTGGACAATATCGATCGAACGATCCATACAGCCGAACAGTTCAGTCGAGCGCTGCAGGGTGCGACCCTGGCCGTGATTCCATATCTGCATTCGGAGGAGGAGCTTGTGTCACTTGGTCGTCGGAGAAGGATGGTCGGATTTGCGGGCCTCGGCGTCGCTCTTCTTGGGGCGGTCGTGCTACATCTGGCATGGATGCCCTTGGACGTCCTATGGTACACGATTTGGCGAAAACTCGGCTGAACCAGTGACGGGAGGAGGCATGACAATGGAATATCTCCAGCGAGCCCAAGAGCGGCTTAAACAACAATATGGCGGGACGGATCAGGACATACATCGCCGAGTCGGACATTCTCTCGTCCCCACACGTCCCCTCGTCTATTCGTCGACGAAATCGATCCCACTCTCTGAGGATGTGATGCGGGCTCACCGATTGATTGTTGGGCATGAGGAAGGGGCATTCGTCGATGCATACAAAATGCTGCGTGCTCAGGTCATGCAACAGTTCCGCCAGAAGGGATGGAATGTCCTCGGCGTGTCCAGCCCTACGGCTTACGAAGGAAAAACGCTGACGGCGGTGAACCTTTCTCTCGCCCTCGCGATGGATCTGGCGCATACGGTGTTGCTGGTGGACGCCGACATGGCTCGACCCTCCGTCCATCGCACCTTTGGATTGGAGACGGTCCCAGGATTGACAGAATACCTGTTTGATGAGGCGCCGCTTGCGCAATTACTGGTTCATCCCGATGTCGGACGGTTGGTGGTCTTGCCGGGAGGACGAGCAGTCAAGAATTCGGCAGAAGCACTGGCGTCTCCAAGAATGGCTGCCCTGGCTCAAGAACTCAAGCATCGGTATCCTTCCCGTTTCATCGTGTTCGATCTCCCGCCGCTCTTGTCTCGACCAGATGTATTTGGGTTCAGCCCCCATCTCGACGCATTGCTGCTCGTGGCCGAAGAAGGTCGAACATCATCGGCCGACGTGGAACGAGCGCTGACGGCAATTGGTGGCAGCGTTCCGATTCTTGGGGGGGTTCTCAATAAGTCAGGACGTAAGCAATTGACCGGGCGGAAAGCCATGAGTTTGTTGCAGGCGCATTCCAATTAGCGGCTATGTACGAAGCGCACTATCAACTGAAAACGAAGCCCTTCACGTTGCTGCCGGATCCTGAGTTTCTCTACTTGGGAGCCAAGCACAAGACGGCGCTCAGTCTCCTGGAGTATGGACTGGCGAACGGTTCAGCCTTCATCGTCATGACAGGCCATCCCGGCACAGGGAAAACAACCTTGCTGAATCGGGTGCTGGACCAGTCGCGCCATCCCTGGGTCATCGGCATCTTATCGAACATCCACAGCGGGCTGGGCGCATTGATGCCCTGGATCGCGGCCTCTTTCGGATTATCGACCAACGGGAAGAGTGAGGTCGATGTCTTTCATGAGTTTGCACGATTCCTTGAGCATGAGCACAAAATCGGGCGCAGGGTTCTCTTGATTATCGATGAAGCACAAAACGCTGGAGCCGGTGTATTGGAAGAGCTTCGGCTCCTTTCGAATCTCAACGACGGACGCCGCCGCGCGCTTCAGATCTTACTGTCTGGACAGCTGGCCCTTCAGGATCTCCTCAAGGGGCCTGAGATGGTGCAGTTCGCGCAACGAATCGGCGTGGAATATGTGTTGGATGGGCTTTCGGAAGTTGAGACCGTGGCCTACATCGAGCATCGTCTTCAGGTGGCAGGTCGGCACTCTCCGCTCTTTTCCACACTCGCCAGTCGAGTTGCTTTTCGTCTGGCCGGCGGAAACCCTCGTCTCATCAATCAACTCTGCGACCATGCGCTTGCGTATGGTTTTGCAGAACAAGCTGACAACATCACCGCACGTGTCATTGTGGCAGCTGCAACAGCCCGAGCCAAACAAGGTATGCTTCGGTTCGTAGTGTCGCCGGAAGATGTCGATTTGCCTGAACATGAACTGAGCGCTGAGCGAGTCGAGATCGACTCGTTGGTTGGTGGGCGTGTCCAAGCGGATGGACAGGCCCGGCATTCTGGACAACTCCAGCAGAGTGAGATTGTCTGTGTGCCGGATCCGGCATCGATGTATCACGAAGGATTGACGCTGAAGGAATCTCGGGAATATACGAAAGCGATCTGGCTATTCGATAAGCTGTCCAAGCAGGACACCTGGGCGATTCGAGCGCTAGCGCAGAAGGGGCTCTGTTTGAAGGCGATGGGGCAGCACGACGACGCAATAACGACGATACGGGAAGCCGCCAGCTACCGACCGGCTACCCGAGAGGAAAGTGTAGCCGTGCAGTATTTGTTGGCTCGGACCCTTGAATCCCATCGACGGTATGATGAAGCTCGGGAGGTCTATGTGGCATTAGACCGGGGACAGCGCAAGTACCGTGATGTGTCGGCTCGTCTTGCCCGCTTGCAGGACGAAGACCAGGACTTTGGACTAGCAGAAGATAAACAAGTTACTCGATTCGCCTCCTCCTTCTGGCGAGGGTGCGGACTACTCCTCCGAAACATTCGAGGATAAAGAGGCCATAATTAGATCGGTAACGGATCCACATTGACTAAAAACCAATCCTGGGCCAACGTGTAACGAGTTGGTTTACTCTCACCCTCCGGTGCATTCAGCGTGGTCACCCCTTCAGGTTTATCTATCACGGAACATTTATCTCTGTGTTGTGGCAATGTTTGAAACACACACCGCTTATCGCGATAGTATAGTTGCCCCATTCATCGCCAGGCCTTCTTCCCTCGTTTCAGCAACGACTTGAACAGCGGTTTGATCTCCTTGTGAACGTTGCGGCCGACGAATCCGGCGCGGACACTCGTCGAGTATTTGAGGAACTGTCGGACGTGACGTTCGGCTTGGATCGCATCCTGATGGAGGCCCAGGAGATCCTGGGCCGCACGCGCGGACTTGATAAACCGGCTGGCTGGTTTCCCTACTGAACTGCGAGCAAGTTCTGCCGCATAGCGAGCCCGTTTGGTCTTGATGCGAATTGTGTGTAGTGCGGTATCCGATGGGGAAGGGGCGAGTCGGCTGATCGCCTTGCGCAGTTTCATGAACTCTCGCTTGGCGAGTTGACGGACAGTGAGGGGAGACTCCACGATTGAGGGGGCTTGCGCCGCTTGTTGAAGCCGCCGGATCAGTTCCACGTAGCGAACGCCTGTGAGCTCGCTGACCACCATCTGCTGCACGGCCTCTCGTTGCGTGCGTAGATGGGAGATGAATTGGGTCAGTAGCTTGCGATCTCGCGCATCCAATGCGGCAGATTCTTCTGTGAAATGGGCGATCTGGACGTCGAGGTCGCGGGCCGGTCCCAGCAGCTCGCTCAGCCACGTGAGCTCTTGTTCCAGTGTCGTGACCCATGTGGGAAGGAGGATCGGCCGGGCTGTGCGGAGTACCGCGCGCAGGCGCCTGGTCGCGACGCGCAGTTGATGCAGGCTCTCAGGCTCGGTGCCGAGTCTCGTGCCAGGATCATGGGCCAGGAGCCATCCGACGTGCTGCGCGAGTGCCCACTTGAGATGGTCGACTATCGGCGCTTTTGGGTCAGGCTGCTCGTCTGGGATAGGGGCCGGCAGAGACAGGGCACGAAACAATTTGGGCCGCCCGTCATGATCGGATGCCCCGGCCTCGCGCATCTGCCGTTCAAGGGCACGACGCGAGGCCTCGTTGCCCTGGCGCTGTTCGATTTCAAGTTCGCGAAAGCGCTGGATCACGCGGCCGTCTTTCACCACGGTCACGTTGTCGAGCACCACCTCAGCAACAGGCCGACGACGATCGCGCACGAGGACACCGGTTCTCCAGACGCGCAAGGTCATGATCGGCACCAGAGGCCGATGGCCCAGGTGAACAATCAGCAGGTCACGTAATGAGGCCGGTGGATCGGGCTTGTCGTCGGGCACTTCTATCTCCTGCCGATCGTCGCCCAACGGAATCTTCAGCTCGAAGGGTTATCCGTGCATGGGCCAGATCGTAGGCCGTCGTATCGTAATAGGTGGAGATCAGCTGCCGTCGGGGGAGCGGTGTGCCGGGCAGCCGAGGCAGGCGGAAATCAGGTGCGACGGTCAGCTTCCGTTCGCGTTCTCGTTGTGAAGAGATCGGGGAGGAGCGACCATGAGAAGCGAGATGGGTGTCCAATCGAGACAAGGTGGAATTCTCACGCAAGAACCAGCATCTGTAAGTATGAACGCAGGAGAGAGGGAAACGCAACTCTCGGTGGGTCGTCAGGAAATGCCGGGGGAGAGATCACCCGTGCGAACTGGCGACGTGGAAGAGAGGGGGCGAGGGGCTGCCTAACCGAGCAGGCAGCAGGCTCATGAAAGACAGGGTCGTTAAAACTCGTCGATGGAGACGGGTCGGAGAAAGTCTCGAACCGAGACCATGCCGATGAGCGCTCCCCCTTTGGTGACGCCGAGATGAAGCGTGCGATGCTTGTCCATGAGGTCGGCCGCTTCGGTCAACGGCCGCCGCTCTTCGATCCCGGGCACTGGGCTGCTCATGATGTCCTCTACCGGCACGAAGTACGGGGCTTTCTCTGCGCCCACGAACTTCTTGACGACATCCGATTCCGTCAGGATGCCGATGATCTTTGCTTGGCGGGCGACGAGCACACTTTCGACGTTGCAGGCCTTCATCAACTTCGCCGCCTCGACGACCGACGTGCCTGCATCCACCGTCACTGGTTCCTTCTGCATTAAGTTGCCGACTGTGACCATAATCTGATCCTCCTTAGTATTGTTGTGTTGGATTCATACTGCCATTGTGCTGTTGCGCCGGTATTAGGCATGTATTTCATGTCGGTAACATTTTGAGGGGCTGCGAAGATGAGGAGATGGAATATCATGCTCACCAAACTCCGCGCAGGGTATCTTTTCACAGTGTCATTGGTGTTCTATTTGATCATCATCGTCTTTGTGGCCATTAGCACGGTCCTGCAACCAGACCGGTGGAGTGAGCGCACCCGGCTCGCCAAAGGGGCGAGATAGACCGTGCGCACTGGTTTATGGGTATCAGCGTGGTGACCCATCTTGGAAATTCATCCGCATAGCTGACAGCAGGCCATTGCGTGCATGATCTCTCCTATGGAAGGTCTGATTAATTCCCATTTTCAACAAACCATCACAGAAAACACTGGGAATCTAACCAATCGCCATCCGAAACTTCGAATTAATCAGGCCTTCCCTAACCTGACGGCAGGTCCACGATCGTTGTGCGATGCCGACTGTCTATTGTGCGCCTCATGCTGAAGACCTGGGCGCGGGAAGTGGACCTTGCGCAGGCCAAGATCCGGGATCTCCATCATGCCGGCACTGATGCCTGGTTGTTCTTACACTGTAAAGGCAAATAGAAGGATGAACCGGTCATCCGCGTGAGGAGTGTGAAACAGGAGTTGGAGGCCTACCTCCGGCGGCGATTTCCGAATGGGCAGTTTCCATCCGATGCGCCCCTCTTCACCATGCTCTATGACGAGGAGGAGCGTCCGATTCCGACACGCGAAATGCGCCGGTGGATTACGGAGGCACTTGAGCGCGTCGGAGTGCGATGCCCCGGCAGTACCCCGCTATCACTGCGGTTGACCGCGGACAAGCAAGCGCTAGCCAAACGGGCCCCCCTTGCTGCGGTGCAGGAGGTGATGCGGCATGAAGACATCAATATGACCAAGAACATCGGAAGTCCACGGCCGCCGACCAGTTCCGGTCAGATCCATCACGAAGGACCCTGGCTGAACTGGTTCCCAGACCGGAGCATAGCGGCTCACGATGTGAAGCAAGGACTCCTCCGCGGTGCGGATGCAAGACGGATTCGTGGAAAGGACATGCAGCGAGGGACAGACCTGTCGGGCCTGCCCAACGGGCATGCCGGTCCCAAGGCCTGCTTGTTCGGCTTCGGATGAGACTTCACGTAGGCACGCCTGCGAGGTATTTAACGGAGCGATCGCGACCGGTCGCGTCGAAAGGCATGGATCACGAAGTCGAACAACGGCGACTTCGAAGGCAGGAATCCCGAAGCAGACAAGGTGACGGTCCGTGCCAACAGCCGAGGCCTCACATTCTCAAGTGACGGATGACGCCGACAACAATGTCTTCGATCTGAAAGCTGTCCTACGGCTTGATGATAATTGGCTGCATGGCGCCATTGGCAGGATGGAGCTCCACTCTGCCCGCCTTGCGGTGATACGTCTTGATTGTGGCCTCGCCATTCACCAAAGCAATGACGGTCCGCCCATTTCTGGCGGTCGATTGCTTCTGCCCCACGACAATGTCACCCGGAAAGATGCCTTCATTCTGCATGGACGTGCCTTTGACCCGAAGGGTGAAGGTCTCCCCATAGCCGACCATGATTTTCAGCATCTCGACGCGTTCCATCTGAGGAATCGGTTCAATTGGTGCCCCAGCCGCGACGACACCGGCCAACGGAATCTGTGAGGAGCTGAGCTGTATCAGGGCCAGTTCAACGGTGGTGGGGATCGGCAATGAAGGGTGCGGACGGAGAGTCTGGTTGGACATATTATGATGGGCTCCACTGGTGGGTTAGGTGTCATGCGGCAAGCACTGTCCCTTGGATTGTGAAGGTGAGAGAGGGGCCAATAGAAGCTATCAACGATGGGTTGAGCGCCTCCCCACCTGGTACCCCTGGAGCTGTTCATGTCCCAAATGGAAAGGGTTGATCTTGACAGTTTAGTCCCTCCCACTCATCCCTACCGCCGGTTTCAGG
>LNDU01000029.1 GCA_001464735.1 Nitrospira sp. Ga0074138 | reverse complement strand
CACCATCCCATTGAGTCGGGCATCCCCTTCAACAACGGGGATGGTACCACAGTGACAGTTCGTCATCTTTATCACGAGCAGCCGGACCGGAGCGGGCTTTATCTGTCCTCTTGGCCGTCAAGGTGTGCCGAGGCGGCTGGCCAGGGGGGGTTCCGGGAACGGATCGCCACCGAGAACTAGAGGCCACACCATAACTCACGGATGTGGAACGGAGTAAGCCAACACTCCTCTTCGCAGCGCGTGGCGGTCCGCTTTGCGGAACGTGTTTGAAGGGCATGCGAACGTCTTAAATTGGCAGTTCTGCGACCGTCGACACCCGACCCATAGCGGTCCGTGGTGACTGTCGGCTTTGCGGCGCCATGCTCAGCGATCGTGCTGGCGGCGAGGTGCCTGATATGACGGTTTGGGTGACGAGTAGTTCCTGATCGCTGAATCACAACCCGTGATTTTGCATTACGTCCGGTCTGTCCTTGATCCGCTTTGTTTCATCGAGCACTAAGGCTAGCATTTTATACATAACCCTTCAGCAGCATTGCCATTCTTTCGACGAATTGGTTATTACTCTGTCCCCGTAACAGGTCCTGAGTAGGTTTATATCTTACCGCGAGTCTCTGCTGATGGAGCGCCCTGACAAGGGTTCGCCAGCGGGGTCAACACGTTCGTCGTGGAAGGAAGTATTTAAGAACCGTAATGCAGGAGTTGTATTCGGTTGCAAGAGGCAGTGGCGGTTCGCTGCTGCAGAGACATTGGTAACGACCAAGGCGTTTTAGCCAGTATCGGGTCATGTGCACGGCACTAGCTGTTATTAGCATTCCGATTCATAACACACGGAGAAGTTGCTATGAATACTCAACTAGCGGGGTTGCATTACTCACGCGGAAACGCTTCCCGGAGCTATGAGCGGAGGTTGGCCCTCAAAAATCTATCCAGATTCGTGAGAGCTCTTACCGTAGTGTCTGTGATGGTTGCAGTTGGAGATCCTATGTTGGCGCGGGCAGCGGAGAATCCAGCGCCTTTGGATGCCATAACAAGTTCGCCGCCAGCGACCGTGGCAGATCCTACCGCATCATCACCTCCCCCACGCCTAACGAAGGTGGCGCCACCCGCCAATCTTGGTGACTTCGTGAAAGACGAGACGGCCCTCCTGAAGTTAGGGAAAGCGCTGTTTTGGGACATGCAACTTGGCAGCGACGGCATCCAATCCTGTGCAAGTTGCCACTTTCATGCCGGAGCGGATAACCGATCCAAGAATCAGATCAGTCCTGGCCTTTTGGCAACACCGAAAGATACGGGGTTTTCGCCGCAGTTGGGTGGTAGGCCGAATTATCAACTCACCGGCGCCGATTTCCCGCTTCGCAAGCTCTCACATCCGAACTGTCGCGTCGATGCTGTAGTCAGTGCACAATGCCCGGCCGGGCCGAGTACGCTCCTGTCGGACACTAATGACCTTGTCTCGTCGCAAGGTGTCTTTTCTAGCGTACTGATCGGTACCGTGCCCGGTCAAGCGACGGAGAATGTTCAGTCTATACCAGATCCGGACGGCTTCCAAATCGCGGGAGTCAATGTGCGGCGAGTTGAGCCGCGGAATACCCCAACGGTAATCAATGCAATTTTCTACAAACTTCAGTTTTGGGATGGTCGCGCTAAGGAAATCTTCAATGGGGTAAATATACAGGGGGCAGCAGACACGAATGCGTTTGTTTACCGGGCACCCCAACCGAACACACTCACTCAAGTGCAGATTCGACTCGACAATTCCGCCCTTGCTTCCCTCGTGACGGGGCCACCGCTAAGCGTGTTTGAAATGTCCGCTGATGGCCGTACTCACGCGGAAATCGGCAGTAAGTTCCTGGGGAGGGCGGGGGGAAAGCTCATCGATATGAGACCTCTTGCGAAGCAACTCGTGCATCCGCAAGACAGTGTTTTAGGGGACGACAGCAGATCGCCGAAGCTGGGGCTCAAGATACGGAGCTACGACGCTCTGATAAAGCAGAGTTTCAAAGAGGAATGGTGGAAATCAAACAAAATCATTCAAGTTAATCCCGATGGAACTCACACAATCCTGCACCAACGTGCGGTCGCGCAGCTTTTGCCTGAAAACCAATATGAGCTCCGGCAATGGAACTTCTCGTTGTTTGCTGGCTTAGCCATACAGCAGTATCTATCTACACTCGTGTCGGACCAAACACCTTTTGACAGATACCAGGCGGGCGATACGAGTGCCCTCTCTGCGCAAGAGGTCAGGGGCCTGACGGTGTTTATCAACACTGCCGCCAATGGCGGAGGGAACTGCAACACTTGCCACACGATTCCAGAATTCACCATGGCTTCGGTGAGAAGAACCGCGGGCGTGGCCTCAACGGATTCTGATGATCCACTGATCAATAGATTCGCTAATGGCATGAATGCTAACTATGGTTTAAGGCCTGCTGCGGAGGATCCAGGAGCAGGGAACGCCACGACCTCAAGGTTCAAGGCAACTGGCCTACGCAACATCGGCTTGACCGCGCCATACTTTCACCATGGCGGAATGGCAACGCTGGAGGAGGTCGTGCAATTTTACAATCGCGGCCGTGATTTTAGTGCAGGAGCAGGTGCTGCCCCATTGGGCTTATCTGATGAGAAACAGGCCGATTTGGTTACCTTCATGAGAAACGGACTCACCGATCCTCGAGTCTTGCACGAGCAAGCCCCTTTTGATCACCCGCAACTGTTTATTCCCAATGGACATCCTGGTAATCAATTTGGTGTCACAGGAAGTGGTAATAGTAATGGAACTCCTACTGCTACAGACGCGATGATAGAAATACCAGCTGTAGGCCAGCATGGTAGGGTGATTCCTCCGCTCAATTTTCTGGAGTAATCGCTTTGCCAAATAGAGCGCCAAATTCTTGGGAGGAGGTGTAGGAATAGTAAACGGCATTCTTCATCGCGACATAGATCGAAGCACGGAAACCCATCAATGCGGTGATCTCAATGCCTTAAAGAGCAGCTCGATCTGCCCCCGCTCTTTATAGATGGCCGAAGCTGATATTGCGGAAGAGCGGGCCGCAATTCTGAAATTATATCGAGGTTGCGTAGAGAAACACCAGGATGACCCAGTGAAGGCTAAAGCCAACTGTGAACACTACACGCAAGCGTTGTACTCGGTAGATGTGCGCGAGATGAAATAATTAAAGAATCGAGCGGATCTAGGAAACCATGGTGCGACGAATGTGTTAACTGGCTGTAGAAGCGTCGGCTAGGCCTCGCCCGTGACACTTGCGCACTCGTTCGTAACCCTCCTGCAATACGTCTCCCTGCGAGATCCCCATATCCCTCTCGTTTCGTTCTTATCGTGGTTTCCCCGGGTAATGCGCTGTGACGAACACCTCTGGTACATGCATCATACGACCGCTTTCGACCCAAAGCAGAAGTACACGACCGACCGCTATCAGAGTGGGGGCTTACGCCGATCCCTATAAGAACCCGTGATACGAGGCCGATGGGCCGTAACTCATTGCACCACCGTCGATGATGGGATATTGTTCCCGATCATTGAAGATGTGATACGCGGATAGAACATGGCAGATCCGGCTCTTAAATGGATCCGCCTAAACATTGTTAGACGTACAGACCCGGAGGGCAAACAGCATGCGTCGATGTAGCTTCTTACTTTTCTTCGTGGCCGTCCTGCTCAGTGGTTGCGCGTCTTCCAAGATGTCTGTTGCGACCAGCCCGCAGGGGCCAGTGCAGACGGTTTCACGGTTGGCCATCGCTCCGGGTTCCGGCGTGTTCGGTGAAGCTCTGGCGGTGGAACTATTCAACTCCGGAATCACCGTCGTAGATACCAATGAAGTGTCAACGATCATTGGGCGCGTCGGTCTGAAGGAGTTCGAAGTTACGTCTGCCAGGGGCTACGCTGCTTTACGCGAGTCCGGAATCGAGACGGTTCTTGCGGCCAAATCGGTCGATGCCGAGGACGGCACGCCGGAAAGCGCAAGCGTCCGCATCACGTCGACTACGTCCGGGGAGATCATTGCGGGGATCACTTGGCAGAATGGCTGGGGTGGACAAAGAAGCTCCATTCTCGATCGGACGATGCGCAAGAACCTGTCAGAGGCGGCCCGCGAGATTGTAGGCGAGATCATGAAGAGAATACGAGGTGCTCGTTGAGGAATGCTTCGATACGACACATGACGCCTAACATCCGGTTGCAGCGGACGGTCCGTTGCGCGGCCCGCCGCTGAACCGGGTCGTTAACGCGACAAGACTGAGTTCCGCTTTACGGCAGTGCGATCTCGGCGCCGAATTTCCGCTCGTGGCCGTTCTGCGACTGTCGGAATCCGACCCTTAGCCGAAGGACACAACTGACCGCTATCAGAGTGGGGGATTACGCCGATCCGTTAAGAACCCGTGATACAAGGCCGATGGGCCGTAACTCATTGCACCACCGTCGATGATGGGATATTGTTCCCGATCATTGAAGATGTGTTACGCGGATAGAAAATGGCAGATGCAGCTATTATGCGAATCGGCCTAACCATAGTTAGGTGGCTAACCCACTCAACGAGGGAATGGCAAAATGGCGTGGGGTAGCGGCCCATCTGTCGTGAATCGAGGAGGTCGTGACTACTGGCGCACTTGGTTCATCGATGAGTGCGAGCGCTCAGGAATGTTCGGACTCACTGTGGGCCATCTGCCCTTGGTGCGCCTGAAAGGAGCCGGCGTTGTACCCTACCACGCCGGCACGCTCCTCTACCTTGAAGATGCGCCATACTTTCAGGCGACGCAGAAGAAGAGGCACCGAGTTGTTGGTCCATACGAGGTCGTCGTTCCTGCCGAATTACCTGTTGGAGCAACTGTGGTCCACGAGGATCGAGGGAAACCAATCGTGTGGTTGGATCCCAACCCGGAGAGTGGACCTTGGTTGAATCGCTCAAAGGTATTCCGCAAGATCGATGGCCTCTCAGTCACCTTTCGTCAGATGGCTGGGAGCTTCGAATACTTTCCGTATCGTTTTGGAATTCGCCGAGCGCCGCAGTGGAATGCCACCACGTACGAACATCATGTCGACTGCTGGCTTTGCGCGTAAGCCACCTAATCCAGCGTTGCAGACTGACAGCCGCACTATTGTGGGCGCGTTTCGCGCGCTTTTTTTTGATGCGGCTACAGCTGAACGCAAACGTTATTGCGGCAGGGCTGGGGACCGCTTTATGGCGTTGCGATCTCGCTGCCGAGCTTCCGCTCCTGGCCGGGAGCGGACTTTAACGAGGCTTGAGTTTGTTTGAATGGTCTGTCCGATGAAGTGACGATTAAACCAAATTAGACGACTACCCCTTGGGTTTCTCAGTCGCGGCTAGGATGGGTTGAAACATCGGATCGGCGTCGAGCACGGCCTTCAATCCCTCACTCGCGAGGAAATACCGCCAGACCTCATCATCTCTTCCTGGTATTTCGTCAAACCAGCGTTTGGCCTCGGTCAAGTGCTGTAGCATCTTCCCTTTATCCCCGTAGCCCGGCATGAAAATCATGCTGTAAGCCATGGTGTATTCCGCGAGAAACTTATCGAGTGGCAACTCAGCGAGGGCTAATGAAGCCTGAGCATCCTCGTACGCTCGGACGCTGTCGAGGTCATGCAAAATCCGATTCCAGGCCACTTTGTTGATGCGGGACCAAGCCAGCTGTAGGAGTGCTTCGGCCTTGGGTGTCTTTCGGTCAGCTGGAATGTCTTTGACCAACGCTTCGAACGTCTCGATCATCGGAATCTGGTCATTGTTCCAGCGATAGGCCATGCCGAGCCGCAAGCGGGTATCCAACTGCTCTGGATGGGTTTTCGCAAGGGTTTCCAACGCAGGCAACAGCCGGTACAGGAAATCAGCCGGGGTCGGTTGCGAGAATCCGCCCATCTCCATGCCATTCGCGAGGTCGAGGCGACCGGCGGTCGCATAGATGTTCCAATAGAACTCATTGACGGTCAGCGATAACGCCGGATCCTTGACGTTCAGTTTGTGGCTCTGGGCGGATTCCCGAAGCAGGACCGCATAGAGATGTCTGGTCAGAACCGTCAGCGCATCGACCTGATGCGGGTCGATGATCAAGATGCGATTGAGCAGGGCGACGCGATCGCGTAATTCAGGAAACGCGGCGGTGCGAGCGGCGGCAGCGGTCAACGTTCCTGGCTGATCTTCAGGACCCCACCAGACGATAGAGTTCGGAAGGGCGCGGCTGATCTCCGTCGTGAACGGTATTTTGTCGGCCACCATGCCCGCTGCTTCAGGTGTGGTGGTAACAGGGAGGTGGAAGACAGCTGTGTCACGTGGAAACCCATGGGCTCTGAGTCCGGTGAAGACCACCCATTGTGTGATGATGGATTTCACGGCGCGTCGCTCGCGTGTGATCGTGTTCGTCCACTGGACGGTGCCTGGACCGTACGTCACCGGTGAGGTGAGAGGGTCATGATAGTGGACGGTCAGCACGACCAGCGTGGTCGGGACTCCGATGACTTTCCCGTTCGGCTTCAGTCGGAAGGATCCGCTTGGGATCGGACGGACGTCGGTCACCGTAAGATGAAGGCCGGTTCCGGGCGGCGAGACTCCCAGCGCATCCATCACAAAGGCGGAGGCGGGAGCGCGGGACAGGTCATCTCCATAAAATACGAGCGGGCCGGTACTGGGCCAGAGGACATTCATCCCAATATCCGACCGTTTGATAAACGGGGCATGACCTGAGGTCAGCTCTTGCCAACAAGCCTCATACGAGGTGTCCGTCGCCTGAGGATTTTGAGGGTTGGCCAACGGTACCATCAGGAGCTTGTATTGACACGCGAAGTCCAACTGCCCTGTCGTGATCTTGTCGCCTTTAGCGATCGCTTCGGCATATCGAAGGGCTGTGTCGACGGCGGCCTTATGGACGGCCTTGTTCTTAGCTGCTTTTTGAGGAGGTTGAGACGCCGCAGTCACAAGGTCAGGCAGGGTTGTCTCAACGGCCGTCAGCAGTCCTAACAGGAGTAATATTTCAAGTAATAGGTTTTTAGTCATGGTGAAAAAGAGTCACGCTGTTGTGGGTTATCGAGATGAGGCGGTTTTCAGGATTTTCTCACGCATCAACGCTCGGTCGGCTGTTGATAGCGTCGGTGCCGGACTTTGGCGACAGAGCGATACGGTTTGGCGCAACGACATCACGAAGGTTTCACAATTAGGACAGGCACCCAGATGTTGACGAATTTCTTGGCAAATATTCGTGGAAAGTTCGTCATCGATATAGGCGGACAACTGGCGCAGGATGCGCAGACATCGGCTTTTTCCATGAGTGTGTGGTTGCCCAGTTGTGGAAGCCTGCCGTTTCCGTTTGGACGCGCTACGTTGTGCCATATGGAGTAGTCCCTCTGCTACCCTCGTGAGTGGTTGTGATCAGTGATCGGTTCACCGAGGCCTCGCGCACTGAGTTGACGGCGCACAAACAGTCGAGCCCGGTGCAAACGTGATTTCACCGCGCGCTCGTTCAAGCCCATGATAGTCCCGACCTCCTTGGCGCTGACCTCTTCCATGTCGCGAAGCACCAAGACCATTTTGTACTTCTTCGGTAATTGGTCGATCGCGGCATCGAGCGCGGCTCGCAATTGCTTGTTGTGGAGCGCGGCTTCGGGGCTGAGTCCATCGATCGGAATCTGCAAACGAAATTCACCGTCCGTTGTGGGAATGAATTCCTCCAGGGATAGCTCTCGCTCCGGGGCACCTTTCCGTCTGCGCCGCATGCGCAAGCACGCTCGCGAAGCAATGGTATAGAGCCACGTCGAAATCCTGGCGTCCCCACGAAATCGGTCGAAGCCGCGATAGGCATTCAAAAAGGTCTCCTGAACCAGATCCTTTGCCGCCTCGGGTTCGCCGCACAACCGATGGGCAAAACGATAGATCAGATCGACGTGATCTTTATACAGCGTATCAAAATTTGTGACGGAATGGGGATCCGTTGAGGAGGAGGTCGGCAAGCGACGAGTTGTGGGTGAGGCGCACATACCGAGCGAGTCTACGAGGGGATGGAAAAGAGAGTCAAGACGAAGGTGGGAAGTCCATGAGCTACTTCATCCGGTGAAATTCGACGACGTCGCCTTGCCCGTCGAGTTCCACTGTAATCGGGGTCCCTTCCCTCGCCCCGTTCAGCGCGGACTTACCAAGATCTGCTGGGTAGTTCTGTTCTCCCTCCGGGGTCCAGAGCCTGACGTTGGTTCGATCCGGCGTGGCAAAATCCAACGGTCCTGTGATGAAACGGCGGATAAGAGCCGAATCGCTGGACGCGGCAAGATCCGCTACGACGGAGTCGTTGTGCATATGCAGGGTCATGGTCTGCCCGATCTTGGCATTCTTGATGCCGATCTTGGTGTTGACGTTGACGATTCCGATGGGCGTCTTGAAGAAGATAAAATTAGACTTCATTTTGGAGATCGTGCCGGTGAGCAACAGATGTGCCTTACTTCCAGGGGTGGCGACCTGGCCGATTTGAAGATCGAACTGGAGGTCATGCACGCCGATGATGCTACCCGTGCCGTCCACTTCCACCGTGACAGACTCGCCGTTCTTGGGAGCTGCGAGTACAGATTCATAGGTTCCCATGCGAAAGGCTCTCAACCCGCCGTTTGGCGTCCAAAGCAGCAACTTTGTGCCGTCTCCGTTGTCTCGCTTGAACGGTCCGGTTAGGTAGCGGTGGACGAAGATCCCATCAGTTCGCCTCACGATATCAATGACCATATAGTCTTCGTGGACTATGAAGGACACCTCTTGCGAGGCAGGGAGGGTTTTGAGCGTGGTCTTTGAACTGAGCGACATGAGCCCGATCGGTGTCTTCAGGAAGACGATCCCTGGCTTGGCCCGCCAGACCCGTCCGGTCAGTCTGATGGAGGGGGTCACATCGGTGCGGATGGGGGCAGCTTCAACGGTCTCCTGCTGAGCAGTGGGAGGACTTTCCACTTGTGGTGGAGCGGCTGGAGAACTATCGGTGGACTCAGCCGATGGAGTCTCGCTGCTCTGGGGCTCGACGGCAGCGGGGACCTCACTCTGAGGGGGAGTCGGTGCAACCTCATCAACCTCTGATGGCCTGGGAGGGGCTTCATCGGTCTGGGTCTGATTGGTCTGGGCCTGCGCCGTTGTAGAGGTATCGAGCTGAGATTCCAAGGGGATAGGCTCAGAGGATGGCGCCTGGGCCTTCTCTCCGTCCGGAGGACTGGCTGTCGCGCATCCAGCATGGATGAGTCCGAGCAGAAACACCGCCAGAAAGAATTGTCGAGAATGTGCCGATCGATCCATGGAGAAGGGGTTCGGTATGGAGGTGATGACTCGTTCGTTCTGCCTACACGCAAACTCCTCAAGCTTTGAGGTCATGGTGCCGCAATCAATCCCAATCCGTCAATCGTCTATGCGAAATAACATGAGCTCAGAATTAGAGTCAACCCGAAAGAGGGTTTGCCGGTGAGCTGTAAAACTTGTTGGTCTGCAGCGGGGAGCGGATTGGCCGGCTTGATGCCTAGCACCGTGTTGTTGCGCTCCAGCGTGAACTGCACGTTCACGGCACGCCGCCGGTTGAAAGAAGTACCACCGTCTGCTGTGATCGTGGTGAATGAGACCGGCTCGAAGAAAAGCAGCGTCACCGTGGCATTGATGAAAGAGTGTGCGTCCCGGTTCTGTCGTATGCAGCACCGTCGGCTCTTTTCCTATAGATTGCCACTTATCGGCCCATTGGCAGTCGCGGTGATTGGTGATTAGGGTGATTATTGGAATCCAGAGTGTTCCTCGTCGGTCTATTTTCGTGTTCAAGGGCTCAGATAAGATATCAAGAGTCCGCAGCGGACTATATTCGAATTGAGAGGAGGGCTCAAGGATGCAGACAAATGCTGCCGAGGTTGTCCGAGTGCATGATCTCACGCACGATGTCCGTGAGCTTGATTTGCGATTGATCGCGCCTGCGACACTGGACTTCCAGCCGGGGCAATTCATTTCTTTTGAGATTCCCGTCATAGGGAGACCGCATCCGATGACGCGTGCCTATTCGATTGCCTCGCCGCCCAGTCAACGGAGCATCCTGACATTGGTCTTCAACCGCGTGGACCACGGACCAGGGTCGACATTTCTCTTTGGTCTCAAACCCGGCGATCAGGTCCATTTCAAAGGGCCGGCGGGAAGCTTTCGTTTGCGCGACGATGCGCCACGCAATCTCCTATTTGTTGCGACCGGCACGGGGATTGCCCCGCTCCGGTCTATGCTCCATACCCTGTTATCTAAAGCCACCCCGCAGGTCGTGTCCTTGCTATGGGGGCTCCGAGCCCAGCGCGATCTGTACTATCAGGAAGAGTTGCGCGAACTGGCGGCCCGGCATCCCCTGTTTCACCGTACCATCACATTGTCTCGTCCGGATGCGGGATGGACCGGTTCGACCGGTCGCGTCACCGCGCTGGTGCAGGAGCGGGTCAAGATGGTGGACAACCTCGCCGTGTATCTCTGCGGAAACGGCGGCATGATTAAGGACGTGACCGACTTTCTCCGCTCGAAAGGCCTCTGCCCGATCTATCGTGAGAAATGGTACGACGAAGAGAATGAAGAGTCATGACATGTCTGTTCATGACCTGACCAGGATTTCGTGGACACCAGGTTAAGACGCCCAGAGCGACGCGAAGGGCCCGTACGGGTGCACCTCGTCCATTCAAGAAGGAGTTCTTTTCCAAGGAAAAACCTGAAGTCAACGTCCGGCTTTAATTCATACAGCACTTCCCTTACTTCAATACTAAAGTAGGCAGGGTTCCGTATTCGACCGTTCCTTAGATGCGTGATTCTCGAATGGTAAAGGATTAGGGATAGAAGGTAAGTAAAAGACGATGTGACAGAGATACTACCTTCAGCGAGCGGTCACTTCTTCCTGACCATGAGGCGGAGCGGGGTGCCGGTGAATTGGTAGGTCTCGCGCAGTTGATTCTCCAAATACTTCAAGTACGAAGGCGTGAGGTCTTCCGGATGCCCAACAAACAAGGCAAAGACCGGCGGTTTGGTGGCCACCTGCGTGATATAGGCGGACTTCGTCACAGCCGACGGCTTGTGCTTGCGGGCCGGCAACGGATGGGTGTCGAGAATTTTCTGCAGCCAGGTATTCAGCGCGCCAGTGGGGACACGCTTGGTGAACATGGCGTGCACGTCCTTGAGGAGCGGGAAAAGACGGTGGATGGATTCCGGCTTGAGGGCTGATCCATACAGGATCGGAGCCCAGGTCAGAAAGGAAAGTCGTCGGCGGAGTTCAAGTTCATATTCTTGCCGCGCCTGTGTATCTCCAGCTCGTAAGTCCCATTTGTTGATCAGGAGAATGCAGGCGCGGCCTTGCTTGAGAATGGCCCCAGCGATCTTGGTGTCTTGTTCCGTGACTCCTTCCACCCCATCCAGGAGAAGGACCCCGATGTCGGACCGACCGATGGCACGGAGTGATCGAAGAACGCTGTAGCCTTCCACTCCACGGTCGATCTTGCCGCGTCGCCTGATGCCTGCCGTGTCAGTGAAAACGTAGCGTTGATCCTGGTGCGTGACCAACGAGTCGATGGGATCGCGCGTCGTTCCTGGCACATTGCTGACGAGGACCCGCTCCTCTCCCAGCAGCGCGTTCACGAGGGTGGACTTGCCGACGTTCGGGCGTCCCACCACGGCCACGCGAGGCAGTGGTTGCAGCTCGTCTGCTCCGTCAACCGATGGAAGGAGAGGATAGAGGTCGTCCAGCAGTTCCGCAACGCCCAGGCCATGTTCGGCAGAGACGGCATAGAGTTGGTCGGTCCCCAACTTGTAGAAATCGGCGAGAAGGGGTTCGGACTTCGGTGTGTCGATCTTGTTGATCGCATAGAACAGGGGTTTCGTGACTCCGCGTAAGAGCTTCACGACTTCATGATCCGGCGGGGTCAGTCCTGAGCGACCGTCCAGGAGTACGATGAGGATATCCGCTTCAGCGATCGCCAGTTCCGACTGCCGTCGAATCAAGGTCAACATGCTATCTGAAGAAGAGAGATCAAGCCCCCCCGTGTCGACCAACCGAAACTTTCGATTACGGTAGGTGGCATCGGCATAGTTGCGGTCGCGGGTCACGCCGGGGACGTCGTCCACAATAGCGATCTTCGCGCCTAAGATCTTGTTGAACAGCGTCGACTTTCCCACGTTCGGCCGGCCGATGATGGCGACAAGCGGTGGTGGTCCCCCTTCTGTTGGGAGCAACGGCAGCGTCGGTTCTTGTGTGGGAGCGGATTTCGTGCGTGGCATGAGCTCTTGGACCGTAACACAGGGTTTTTCTGAAAGACAACCGGCCTCGTCTTCTCTGCAGTGCTTCGGCTATACTTTCCCTATGCCTCACTCCTCACTCCTCAGTCCTCAGCACCTCCCCGACTGGACTCACATTGACGATGTGCTGCTCGATATGGACGGCACGTTACTCGACCGCCATTTCGATAACTTCTTTTTCGAGGAGGAGCTGCCGCGTCGATATGCCATGCTCCACGCCCTTCCATTTGAGGAGGCTCGCGATCGCCTGATGGCGATGTACCGATCGGTCGAAGGCGAACTGGCGTGGACAGATCTGGAGTACTGGACGGAGCGGGTCGGCCTCGACGTGGTGGCGATGCATGAGGAGCTCGATCACATGATCGGTTTTCTGCCCGGTGCCGAAGAATTTTTGCGCCATCTTCGGCAACTCGGGAAGCCTGTGACCATCGTGACGAACGCCCATTCTGCAGGTGTATCGGTGAAAGTCGCCAAGACTGGGCTGGATCGGTACGTCAACCGGATTGTAGATGCTTTTGAGGTCGGCTATCTCAAGATGCGGCCGGAGTATTGGCCGAACTGTCAGCGTTTGTTGGGGTTCGATCCGTCACGATCCCTGTTCATGGATGACGATGAAGGCTGTCTGATGGCCGCAAAAGCATTCGGGGTGGCCCACCTGGTACACAGCGCCAAGTCGAGCTCGCAATTACCGCCGTCTCCACTTCCCCAGTTTCTCTCTGTGGCCGGATTTACACCCTTTCTCAATGGCCGGTCACCAGCCTAATTCTGTCTGGTTGCCGTGCCTCGGTACATCTCACCAACCAACCTGGGCACACCCCGCATGCTGAATCGATCGAGGTGAGCGATCGTGAGGCCGGACTGGGTAATCAGTTGATCGATCTGCCGGTTCAGGTGACATCCACACCCCATCACATTTTGAATCGGATTCAACCGGTCCTGCCACGCGGCGATCGTTCGGTCATCACTTCGGCCATGCTCCAAGAATAGAAACCTTCCTCCCGGTTTGAGGACGCGTCCAACTTCGTGCAGTGCGAGCACTGGATCGGGAATCGTGCAGAGCGTCCACGTGCTGACGACGGTTTCGAATTGTTGGTCAGGAAATGGCAGGTTCTCAGCTGTGACATGGGTGGTCTGGATCGGATACGGCGCCGCAACCATGCGGCGAGCGACCAATGCTGGGAGCAGAGTCGCCGGATCAACGATGGAAAGGCGAGTGATCGTGGTCGGGTAATGGCGGAGATTGAGGCCCGTGCCGAACCCGATCTCCAGAACCTCTCCGGAAGCCAGCTGCAACAACGCTTCTCGCAGTTGCGAGAATGCCGGTCGAGCCATCACCCAATCCATCAGTCGCGGAAAGATCTGAGTCGCGTATAGTCCCATCTACTCCTTCTGGGTAGCCCCCTCGACTTTCGCAGAATAGCCAGCATGCCTGCCGAGGCCGTAGTCTGCAAGCAGTAATGCGTTCGGCTATCCAAGGAGACATCTCGATGAATATTAACATCGGAGACGAACTGCGATGGTCCAAGAGCAGGGTTCTCGGTATGACGATCGCCTTAGGCCTCGTCTCGGCGCTTCCGGCTTTCGCCGAGACCTATGTCGCTGGCATGGTCGGGGCGACCCTCGCCCCAGATACAGTACGTGGGCGGGTGAACGATCCAAGTTTCGTCGGCCTTCCCGAGGGTACCTCCATTTCGAACGTTCAGTTGAATAGCTCGATCATGTATGGTGCCAAGGTCGGACATTACTTCAACTCGATACCGTGGTTGGGCGTGGAACTTGAGGCCTTCGTCACGACTCCCCATCGGCCCGCCCAGCGCTTGACCCTGAACGCCCCTGGAATCGGCACGATTCAGCAGGACGAGCCGGGAGCGACCAATCGAATCGTGGTCGTGTCGCCCCTCATCATGGTGCGGTACCAAGCCGGAGCGTTCGAGCCCTATGCCGGAGTCGGTCCGGGGGTGTTCTTTCTCCATCAGGAGCAGCTCACTGCTTCGGGCAGTCCGTCGAACTACTCGCAATCGAACACGGGATACGGCCTCAATACCCAAGTCGGTCTTCGCTATCGGCTGACGGGACATGTCTCGATGTTCGGCGAATGGAAATACAACTACGGTCGCATTGATCTGGCCGGGCAAGCCAATGTGAATCACTTTGGCATCAATGCCCTCTCTCAACTCCACCATTTTGTCTTCGGGGTTGGGTATCACTTCTAGACCTGCTCGAATATCCGGTGGCTGACCACGACTCTGGTCAGCTGGCCGGTTTCTTACCGGGCGTCTTTCCTCATTCCGCATTCTTGTTGCTCCATACGGTCTATGATACAGTCCTCTGTCCTTGTGCGGGTCTGCAAGCCCGTCGATCATACATATCCTCTGGATCATGAGTAAGACCTACGACCATCACGCCATCGAAGCGAAGTGGCAGGCTTATTGGGAACAGCACCGCCCATTTAAAGCCTCCGATGACCTCTCAAGGCCAAAGTTCTATTGCCTGGATATGTTTCCCTACCCGTCCGGGTCCGGACTCCACGTCGGGCATCTGGAAGGGTACACTGCGACCGATATCGTCTCTCGATATAAACGGATGCGTGGGTTCAACGTTCTGCATCCGATGGGCTGGGATGCGTTTGGTCTGCCGGCTGAACAGTATGCGGTGAAAACAGGGATTCATCCCGCGATCACCACGGCCCAAAACATCGCCACCTTTAAGCGCCAGATGAAGCGTGTGGGGCTCTCGTATGACTGGGAGCGAGAACTGAGCACCACCGACCCGCAGTACTATCGGTGGACGCAATGGATTTTCCTCAAGCTCTTCGAACGAGGATTGGCCTACGTAGCGGAAGTCCCTGTGAACTGGTGTCCGGCGCTCGGCACGGTGCTGGCGAATGAAGAGATCGTCGATGGCAAGAGTGAAGTCGGTGGCTTCGATGTCGTCCGCAAGCCGATGCGTCAATGGGTGCTCAAGATCACGGCCTACGCTGATCGGTTGCTTGAAGACTTGACACTGGTCGACTGGCCTTCCAGTACGTTGGAGATGCAAAAGAATTGGATTGGCCGTTCGATCGGCGCGGAGGTCAATTTTGCTTTGGCCAATCAGAACGGCGCGGTCCGAGTGTTCACGACCAGACCGGACACGCTGTTCGGCGCGACCTATATGGTTCTGGCACCGGAACATCCGCTGGTGGATATGATCACAAGCGTGGAACAGAAAGAGCCGGTTGCAGCCTATCGGAAGGCGGCGGCGAATAAGAGTGATCTGCAAAGGCAAGAGCTCGAAAAAGAAAAGACCGGTGTCTTCACCGGCGGCTATGCGATCAATCCAGTGAACCAGGAACGGTTGCCGATTTGGATCGCAGACTATGTACTGATGAGTTATGGAACAGGCGCCATCATGGCCGTGCCGGCGCATGACGAGCGAGACTGGGCTTTTGCGCAACAATACGCGTTGTCGATTCGTGAGGTTATATCAGGCGGGAATGTTCAGGAAGCGGCCTTCACCGATACGGATTGCGGGAAGGTTGTGAATTCCTCCACGGGCGATGGCACTTTCTCAATCAACGGTCTCACGCCTTCCGAGGCGATTCCGAAGATCACTGATTGGTTGACGAAGCAAGGGCAGGGCACGCGAGCGGTCAACTACAAACTCCGGGACTGGCTCTTTGCCCGCCAGCGCTATTGGGGGGAGCCGTTTCCAATTGTGTGGATCAATCGAGAAGCGAGCCCGCTTCCGGAAGAGCAACTTCCCCTCGTGTTGCCGGAATCCAATAACTTTAAACCATCCGGCACAGGAGAGAGCCCATTGGCGAACTTGGACCAGTGGCTCGTCACAACCGATCCTACCACCAACAAGCCGGCTCGGCGCGAGACCAACACCATGCCGCAGTGGGCCGGGTCTTGCTGGTACTACTTGCGATTCATCGACCCCAAGAATTCAACACAGGTTGTAGACCCGGAAAAAGAGCGCTATTGGATGCCCGTGGACCTGTACATCGGGGGAAGCGAACATGCCGTTCTGCATCTGTTGTATGCTCGATTCTGGCATAAAGTTCTGTTCGATATCGGCGTCGTGAGCACTCCTGAACCGTTCCTGAAGTTGGTACATCAGGGTATAGTCCTGGGAGAAGACAATCAGAAGATGTCGAAGTCGCGGGGGAATGTGGTGAACCCGGACGACATGATCGATCAGTTCGGTGCAGATGCCGTACGGCTCTATGAAATGTTCATGGGCCCGCTCGAAGCGATGAAACCCTGGAGTACCAGGGGTGTGGAAGGCGTGACCCGTTTCTTGGAACGAGTCTGGCGGCTGATGGTCGATGAACAAGGCCGGCTCTCAAACGCGGTCGTCTCAGCCGAACCGAGCCTTGATCACCAACGGTTGCTTCATCAAACCATCAAGAAGGTTACCGAGGACATCGAGGCCCTCCGGTTCAACACGGCGATCTCGCAGATGATGATTTTCACGAATGAGATGACGAAGGCGCAGCAACGGTCTCGATCGGTGATCGAGCCGTTCGTCTTGCTGCTCTCGCCGTTCGCGCCGCATGTTGCCGAGGAACTCTGGGACTTGCTGGGACACCAACCCAGTGTGTCGCAACAGCCTTGGCCGACCTTCGATCCAGCGATGACGCTGAGCGAGCGCATGATTATCCCGGTTCAGGTCAATGGTCGGCTTCGAGCGAAAATCGATGTTCCCGTCGGCGCGTCGCGTGATGAGATCGAACGACTGGCTCGCGCAGAGGCGGCGGAGTGGATCCAAGGTAAAGAATCAAAAAAGGTGATCTACGTCGAAAAGAAGTTGCTTAACTTCGTTGTGTGAGGACATGCTTGGTTCGCGCACTCGACACGTCGGACTCCGTACACCGCTCTTGGCCATCGGGTGCCTCACGGTGATGACTCTATTGACCGCCTGTGGGTACCAGTTTCGAGTGGAGGGAGCTGGCCCAACTATCGGAGGAGCCTCTGCGACCGCTTCCCAAGAGACTCCGCCGCGCCTCATCATCCGGACATTGGTCAATGGTAGCTTCGAGCCGAATCTTGAAACGCGCTACACCAACTATCTCCGCGAAGAATTTTCTGCCGGCAGCGGGGCGCAGGTCGTGTCTGATTCTGAAGCGGCGGATCTTGTGTTAACCGGGCAAATCCTTTCGGTGATCGTGCCGACGCTCAGTTTTTCCTCGACGGCAACGTTGGAAAGTAGGACTGAGGTGGTCGTCTTGGCTCGGGTTGAAGACGCACGGTCAAGAAAAGTGGTGTGGAGCCAAGTTGTCAAAGGGTCGTCGGAGTTCTTCATTACGCCCGATCTCCAGTTTAATCGGGCCCTGCAGAACCGCGCGGTTGAGCAGGCGGGTCGCTTTGTGGCGGCTGATCTGGCGGCGCGCTTTTTATTACAGCTCGAGATGGGAGCGCTCACGAAGCATGCGTCTGCGCCCGCTTCTGTGTCCCACTAAGATCGAAGGTCTGGACCAATGGCATCGACCATGAGCCCTGTGCAACTAGAGGTGGCGCTGAAACAGCAGGCGCCTGGGTCTCTGTACCTCATCGTGGGGGAAGAAGACCTTCTGCGGGATTCTGCGCTTGCTGCCATCAAGCGCGCGGCCCTTGGCGGCGAAGGAGATGAATTCAATTACGAACTGTTTTATGGGGATGACGCGAGCGGAACCGATATTCGGAACAGTGTGGCGGTTGTGCCGGTCTTCGCGGAGCGTCGCGTCGTCGTGGTGAAGGCGGCAGAAAAACTGACCGCTCGAGAAAGCGAGCTGCTGCTCGACAGTGTGAACAATCCGGTGGACTCCACGACGCTGGTCTTCGTAAGCCCGAAGCTGGATGGTCGGCTGAAATTTTCACAAGCCCTGGCGCGCGCGGCATGCATGGTCGATTGCTCACCCCTCCGCGAGGCGCAGCTGCCTTCTTGGATTGCCCGTGAAGCGGAACGGGTCGGGCTTCGCTTAGAGGAAGCAGCGGCCTACGTGCTGCAGGAGGCTTGCGGCGCATCACTCTATGGCTTACGGAGAGAACTGGAGAAGCTGGCTTCCTATGTGCCGGCCGATCAGGCGGTGACCGCCGCCGATGTGCATCTGTTGCGTGGGATGGAGCCGGGAGCCTCTGTGTTCGACTTGACGTTGGCTATCGCGGAGGGTCGTCGTGGACAGGCGCTTTCCATTGTGGCGCGGAATCTAGAAGCAGGAGAAGCCCCGCTTCGGATCCTTGGCTCGCTTGCGTGGCAGTATCGCCGTCTCTGGAAGATCAAAGAGTTGCTGGCCAATGGCGGTCGTGAAAATGAGGCAGCGAGGAGCTTACGCATGGACCCGTTGAAGGTCCGCTCCTTTCTCGATCGGTTTTCCGAGCGACATCTTCAAGCCGCGCTAGGTCTTTTTCTGGACACCGATGGGAGGCTGAAAGGGGGCAGCGGCAGTCGGCCACGAATGGTGCTGGAGCGTCTACTCTTGAAACTGTGTGAAGATACCGCAAGCCCACACGGTGAAACGCCGAATCGTCCTCCGGCGTCACCGAAGCGGGTTCCTGGACGGGTGCTGTCGAACGTCCGGACGATTAAGAGCCGGACAGCCCGTTGACGTGCAACGCCAGGCGAGAAATTCGGCGAGATGCGGTATTAGGATGAAGCGCACCTTTCGAAACGGCTTTCCCGATCGCCGAGGTGGCTTCCAGCAAGGTGGTTTTGGCCTCGTCAGCCTTTTTCCCGGCTACGGCGGACTGAACCTTCTTGATGATCGTCTTCACCGCGTTCATCGTGGCCCGGTTGCGCTCATGCCGTCGCTCAGCTTGACGCGCACGTCGAATCGTCGATTTATGAATCTGAGGCATCGATCACTCCTGTGAAAAAGAATGTGACTAGTATCATAGTATCTCGCCGGTCGTCAAGGATCGGCACTCAAGAAGGAGTACGCGTATGGTGAAGACTGCGGCACGTGACCGACTCATCTTTGCATTGGATGTGCCCTCAGCGGCGGAAGCAGACCGGCTCTTAGACCGGCTCCAGGGGCATATTTCGTTCGTCAAGGTCGGCCTTGAGCTGTACACCGCAGCAGGTCCCGAGATGGTGAAGCGGATTGTGGAGCGGGGCATGCGGGTGTTTCTCGACCTCAAATTTCTCGACATCGAAGAGACAGTTCGCCGCGCGACGAGTCGGGTTGCAGACATGGGAGTGGAGTTTTTAACCATCCACGCGAACCGCAAGGCGCTCATGGCGGCCGTGCAGGGGCGGGAGGGTTCGGCACTGAAGCTGCTCGCCGTGACTGTGCTGACGAACTTCGACAGTCAGGATCTCCGGGAAATGGGAATACAGCGGACGGTCCAAGATCTGGTTACAGCCAGGGCAGCGCTCGCTTCAGAAGTCGGCTGCGACGGGGTGGTGGCCTCCGGTGAAGAAGCAGCGGCTATCCGACAGAAAGTCGGGCCAGACTTTGTGGTGGTCACGCCGGGAGTCCGGCCGGCCGGCAAGGGAGTCGACGACCATGCACGGGCCACGACACCCACACAGACGATCGCGTCCGGCGCAGATTATCTTGTGATCGGCCGGCCTATTCGCGATGCGGAAGACCCGGCAGCAACGGTGGCGGCCATCACCGCAGAGATGCAGGCGGCCTTTGATGCACGAGGGTAGGTATCATCGGTCAATCGTCGACGGTGGGAGGTAATGTGGAGCTCCAACCGTCGATCACCGCGTGACTCTTGACGGTTGGCGACATCCCCTAGCGGGTTGCGGCCACTCCAGTGTCTTTGCTAAGATCCCCCCTTACCGCATCGGTTGCATTGTGCGCATTTCCCTTCATGGTGGGTGTAGCTCAGTTGGTTAGAGCGCCGGATTGTGGATCCGGAGGTCGCGGGTTCGAAACCCGTCATCCACCCCATAAACTACTTAGTACAAGCCAAAACACTGCATAAAAAGCGGTGATTCAATCACGCACTTGCCGAGAGAATGACCATGGCTACGCCGTGGCTACGTTCGGAGGGTGCTGGTTGGCTACGTTCGCTCGCAATAATCGACGATCTGTCTATACTCGAATCACCATCCCCAAGAGGCTGAGAATTTACTTCCAGGGGAAGCGGGAAGTGTGGCGTTCTCTGGGGACGGTCGAGAGGGAAGACGCTACCTACCGCTCATTGCAGCTTGAGGCCTCGGCACAGCGCCTTTTTCGCACCCTGAGACAACATGGCAGACGCATGACCAAGAACCAAATTGAAGCCCTTGTCTCTCGTTGGCTAGAGGAAGCACTAGAGAACGCTGAAGACGAAAGAGCTATGCAGGGGCGCATTACGGAGGCGGTTAGGGAAGACATAGATCTTGGTCTTTCGGAACTGTTAGATGGTGCCAGTGAAGCTTTGACCGAGGGTGACTATCGAACGGTGACAACGGAAGCTGATGAGCTGGTACAGGCTGCCGGTCTTCCAGCCTTGGATCATGCCAGCGTTGACTTTACCCGCCTTTGCCGTCGCCTCTTACGGGCCAAGATCGAGTATGCACAAACCGAAGCTGATCGGTGGGACGGCGAGTATAAGGAGACGGTACGGAGTAGCGTTGAGCCGGTAGAGGAAGTAGCACCAAGTCTTCTGTTGACCGTGGTGCTCGAAAAGTATCTTGTGGCTAACCCCCGTCCTCCCAGAACGGCTGACCCACTGAAGGCCGAATTCTTGAGGTTCATTGAACTGCTCGGGGGAGATAGACCGATAGGCACGGTCACCAGGGCCGATTGTGTACGCTACAAGGAAAGTTTGCAGGTTGCCCGGAAGTTGACCCTTGTCACTTGTATCAAGCATCTCTCGAATTTAGAGACGTTCTTTCGGTGGTCTATTACACATGACTATCTCCCCGAAGGTAGTCTGTCGCCAGCCAGGGACTTAGCACCTAGTAAACGGCAAGCCAAGAAAGAAGTGGTCCGAAGGCGACCGTTCACCACCGACGAGCTGTTGGCCGTGGTTGGCTCAAGGGAATTTCTGGCACAAAGGACAGAGCGACCTGAGCGATATTGGCTTGTACTGCTCCTCTTGTTTCAGGGGTGCCGCCGCGAAGAAGCCGCACAGCTGTACCTGAAAGACCTTGTGGAAGTGGAGGGTATTCAGGCTATCACCATCACTGATGAGGAGCCGGACCAAACCTTGAAGAATGAAGCGAGTAGACGGAAGGTGCCCATTCATTCCAGTCTCGTGAAGTTGGGGTTCCTACAGTACGTTCAATCGATCAAGAAGGCGGGGCACAAACGGCTATTCCCACAGTTGGACCGTAAAGGCAACAACGGCTACGGTGACCCTGTTGGAAAATGGTTTGGCCGGTTGGTGACGGGGGTAGGCCTTACCGATCCTCGGTTGGTGATTCACAGCTTTAGGAGGGGAATGGCCACGGCCCTACACAGCGCCGCCGTACCGGTCAACATCGCCGAGGTCATCACCGGCCATTCAGCCGGGACGGTCCACGCTGATTATGTGCACAAGGATCTGATTGCTATGAAGACGATCCAGGAGGCTCTAGAGAAGGTCCAGTTCCCCGAGGTTGTTAAGCTGCTTTGTGCTGTCAAATCTAAAGCTGCTTGATTGCAAATTCCGCACTGGGCAAAGAATCTCTACTAGTCCCCTGACTAGGAATCAGATGAGCTTTGGAAGTGCCCCCCTGTCATTCCACGGGATTGACCGAATTGTTCCGTAGGGATAGACTCGCGTCGCAAAAGTGGTGGTAGGGCGAGCCAGTTCCAGCCATGAGTAAAATTCTGATCTCCTATCGGCGTGAGGATAGTGCCCATGTCACCGGACGCGTCTATGATCGCCTCACTCAGCAATTTGGGCGCACAGCCGTGTTCAAGGATGTGGATTCCATTCCCTTGGGCATCGACTTTCGCACCTACTTGGATCAACAAGTGGCTAAGTGCGATGTGTTTATCGCCGTCATCGGGCGACACTGGATGAGGCCGCAGGGACATAAAGGCAAGTCCCGCTTGGCCGATCCTGGCGACTTCGTCCGTCTCGAAATCGAGGCTGCATTGAAACGCCAGATTCCGGTCATTCCCGTGTTGGTCGAAGGGGCCTCCGTCCCTTCGGTCGATCGCCTGCCGACCAGCCTGCAAGGGCTCTCGTATCGGAACGGCATAGTCGTCCGCCCAGATCCCGATTTTCATCGAGACATGGATCGGCTCATTGAGCATTTGAAGGGACAACTACAACGAGACCAGGAACACCTTCCGTCCGAGTCAGGTCAGCACATTGAGGGTGCGGTTAAAGACACTGTTGGTGTAGCACATTTAGAAGTCAAGCAACTAGGTCAGGAGTCCGTTGCTTCAAGGCGTTCCTCATCCGGGTCTGACCCTTCGCAAGGCATACAGCCGCTTCAAGTGGAAGTCCCAACTGTTCTCACCGGTTCTCAGTGTATCCCGAGTGGCGGAATCCCACCAGAGGAGCGGGGTTATCTCAAATTCGAAGGACTGGGACAGGTGTGTACTGAGCCAGCGGTTCGCACATCAGAAGTTGATCCCCAACAACGAAGGGTAGTGCAGGTTAAAGATGAAGGAGCCGCTTTACCCCCTCCGACACGGACGACAACGGATCGGTCTCGATCCTACATTCTAGGTGGATTTGGCCTGATTGCCCTCATTGGAATTGTTGTGGCATTCGTGAGCCTTCAACTTAGCCAGAAGGAAACCACACCGGAATCTGGGAAATGGTCCCCGACAGGTATGTCTACAAGTTCAGAAAATTCGGCCAAGGTGGTGACCAGCATATCCCCGAAAGAAACTCTTGCGCCCGAATCAACAAAAATGGGCACTGATTCCCCTGATAGGGTTCGCTATGACCGGTTGTTGGAATTGTTTCGGGATGGGGATTTGGACGGGGCTGTGCAAGGACTCTCAGGATTTCTCGATGAATTCCCCAACTCGAACCTTGTGCCAAACGTGCAATTTTGGGTAGGGGAGTCATATTTTGGCAAGAAAGATTTTCAGCAAGCGATTGTTGCATTCGATAAATTAGAGACCGACTATCCCGACAGCGAAAAGATTCCCCGTGCAATCCTCAGAAAAGGTTATGCATATCTTGCAATGAGGAATACAAAACGGGCGTCCTCTGCCTTTAAACAAGTGATCGTTCTGTACCCGAAAAGTGAGGAAGCTGAAAAGGCGTCGCACCAATTGGCGCTTCTCAAGGATGGGCCGTAATCGCATGTGCGCATCTCACGCCACCACATAGGACTCGTGTAGCCTTTATTTGCACTTTGATTTATTTCCCGAGACACGCTTGTGCCTATCCGTCCAGGACCAGCGTTTCACCGCCATCGTCACCGCCTCGCACCCATCGAACAGTACCAGTTGTGACTGAGAGTTGCCTGTTCATCGGCAAGGTCATGTGCAGTGACCAGACATCGCCAGTGTTGAGGGGGAAGATTGCCCCCCGTAGCCATCACGAAGCCGAATCTCGTACTTCAGACGGGATGAAGATGGGGAAGCGACGATAAGTCTGAAAGACGTAGGCCCTTATCGAGTTTTGGGGCGAAAGTGAGGCGTATTTATGAGGGCGGCCAAGCGTATCAGAATCCCCACAGTGTAGGGCGTCAACCAGGCAGACATCACTAAGATCCATAGGGGTAGAATCAGCTGCTACTGGGATGTTGTTGAACAGAAACTCGCTTGAACTTTCTTAGAAGCTGAGCGATTCTATCTCCTGCCTGTCGAACTGAGCGAACCGTATCTATGACGTGGAGCCAACACTCATGAGGCCTAGTTGGTTTATCGGAGATCGGCGAGGCTCGGCTCGTGAACCATGAGGAGCATCCATCTCCAGTGATACGACGAAAGTCGCGTAATCTTTCGCCAATAAGTTTTGATGAGACAGGAGTGAAGCTGATGAGTATGTGATGGTCACTGACGACCTTTCCATTTTGAAAAGCTTTCTTTGCACGCTTTCTGTCCATCGGATAATAGCAAGCCTGATTTAACTCCTTGAGATCACGGCTTCCAAATTTTGTAACTATTAAGACTCTCCCCGTGAGTACACTTTTCAGACTGTCTCGAACCAAAAATGGCGACTGGTTATAGGTAGGGTTCAAGACTTTCTTGCCCGCAGTTGCCCCGAAAGACTCGACATCGAACTCTGACTCGCGGATCACGAAGCTGGCCTTCTTAACGAGAGGAAGTGTGAGCTGCCAGAGGGCATTTATCTGATCAATTGTGCTAAGTGACAAAAAGGCCTCTTCTTCCCTTTTAAATTCCTGATTTCTTGCCCGTTCCTGTTGAAGAGGTCGAAGGACGAAACGTAGCTGTTTTTCTAAATTAGCAGCGAATTTTTTATCATGCTTCGAATTCCAAGGAAGAATTTTTTGCGTGTGAAGATCGAAGTGCACCTTAAAGTTTCCAAGGTCATCATGGGGACGTGCCCTGAAGTGATCCGTTCTGCATGTATAAATTACCGGAATTCCTCGTCCTTCACCAAACCCTGCCTCCCAATAGACTGAGGGACGAGCAAAGGTCAAATCACCTACCATGACATGGCATGAAGTCAGTTCCTTTTGAATTCTCTGGTCAATCCTTCCGTTGTGCATGATGTGATCAATACGCCTGGGAACCAAGCCGACACGACGAATTGTTGGCTTCATCACACGCCTATAGAGAAGATCCGTTTCCTTGTCCCCTATCCGCATAGCCACAAAACATATGGGTTTAGTCACTGACTCCTCCTTCAAAGATTCCCCGGCTCATCCAATAATGCTTTCTTCGGCAGAGGTCAATAAGAAGAGAGCGAAGTCCTAGATTCAGTGGGTCTCTATATTTATTATTGAATCAATATAGGAGGATCTGGTTCGTACAGATCTAGTTCGTAGATGCATTCTTCTCTATTCCGAAGAGGAATTGATGAGTTCAAGTCGAAACACTAGGTTCCTCCCTAATCGAAGATGAAGTGAAATCGCCTCATTACCGTCACATGATCGGAGTGGCACCATGTTATTCTCGCTTCGAGTCGTTTGGATAAATCTTGCTGTACTAAGCCTCTGGGGATTCAATTACACCGTTGATGCATTCTCGGTTGAATGGGAGATAGGAAATCGCTTTCGCGCATTCGACTACGTTGCTAAGGATTACCCTAAAGAGTCCAGTTTGCTGTTTGAAACCTTTGCCCCTCACGCCGAAGACCGATCTCTCACTGAGTGGCTAGCCCGTCGAGTTTCCGAAACTGCATCAAAAAATGGGAAAGGCATTTCGCCGTACACTACTCAGGAGACTGGGCCGTGGATCGAAGACCCGATTCACAATAATCCAGGTTATGACAAACAGTTTGTCAAGATGCCCAAGCATCTCTATGTAAAAATCCGACTACTGACGGACGGCCCAGCTGATGAGATCCCACCAGGTTCGTGCCAGGCCTTCATCGACGAGGAACTTATAGCACACGGTTCTTGTACGTCCACACTTAATAGCGAGGCCTTGTTACCACGGGAGGGTACTCTTACGATTCGGAAGAATGGGCTAGTAATTGCTTCCAGCGCTCCTAATGAGTTTTCTCCAAAACTTAAGGTCATTCTGGGACTTGGTGATAGCTATGGGGCTGGCGAAGGATCACCGGATCAGCCGACCGAGTGGAAAAATGGCATAAAAGACCAATGGAACGTAGATAAAATTGTGCTTGGACATAACCAGAGAAATCATATTCAAGGGTGGGTCAAGTCTCCGGCAACTTGGTACTCCAATCGTTGCAATCGATCGTTTTTCTCATGGCAATCGATGGCTGCATTAAGGATCGCGCAACAAAATCCCCATGAAATTGTCAGCTTTGTTCATCTCGCTTGCGCAGGAGCAGAAGTTGTTGACGGCCTTTTAACTCCTCAAAGATTTGCCCTAGGTATGCCTCGTACCAGCAACTGCATACAATTAGGAAAACACCCATTACGTAATAGGCCGATCAGCAAAGAGTGCGACGTTCCGTTATCTCAAATATCTGCAGCGGTTCATCTTCTATGTCTAAAATCGGCTGATCCTCTATCCCCTATGGAGGTCACAACCATTCGCTCGTTCTTTAGGGATATTTCATGGGGGAAAGCTCAACTTGGTCGGATCGATACAACCGCGCTCCTCAAATGCTCTTCGTCCGATTTGATCAAGCCTGATCTCGTGCTTCTTCAGGTCGGCGGTAATGATATGGGTTTTGGCCCCTTGATCGCGTGGGCTCTTTTGCCAAAGGATTCACACTATAAGGCTTTAGGAGATCTTGTAGTAAGTGGTGCACGGAAAAGGCAACGTGTAGTTTGTCCGATAAATATTGCTGACTTTGGGTGTCTTAATGGAGAACTATCAGCGGTAACCAGAATCACCGACTTACAGTATCGGTATAATGCATTGGCTTATGTCATTGAAAACCTTCTTGGTGTTAAAGACGAGAAGGTCGTCATCCCTAACTACCCAAATCCTTTGACAGACTCTTCGGGATCGCAACTATGTGGCCATACATCTGGCGACAACGTTGAAAATGAATGGAGTGTTGCAAAGATAGCTATTCCTTCTCAATACAAACCTTGGGGATGGCAACTCAATCTTACAACCACAAAAAAGAATGACGGTGAAATGGATATAATCAACGCGGCTGTGATTCCCGAATTGAACAAGGCGGTTACATCGGCTGCTCATAAAAGTCGCTGGAAGTTTGTTGACGTATCATCCGTCATGAAAGGTGCGGGATGGTGTGCTGATTCTACAGGGGACTACGGGAGCAGGTTGCTGAAACCGGCCCAACTCAGTCAGTGGAATGCATACAGCAACCATGCTCGGATGATTCGAACCAGTAATGATTCAGCAATGAGCCAGTGGCCGGATGATCGGAGAGATGATTGGATGAGCGGAACGTTTCATCCCAATGGGCAAGGCTATGCAGCCATAGCCGATAAGGTCATGGATGGTCTGCGGGGACTAGAGATTCACTAGCTAATCCAATCACCGGCCTTAAAACTATGCTTTACGAACTGGAGAATGGCGCAACGGCACCTCATTTGGTCTCAACGACCTCGAGGCGCTCATGAATGTCGCCTTTGAGGCCAAAGAGTGGATCGCCGCTCATGTCCTAAAGCGTTGAGCGGCTTCAGAGGGAAGCCTCAGGCCCTCCTGGGGCTTCCCTAGCTTCCTGAAGGGACCTTTGCAGGAGACATCAAGGGAAAGACATGCAACCGCCTAGTGTCCATTTTCAGATACAGTCTGTATCTATATCTCCCTCGAGATCGCACTTTGGCGTAAGATGCCCCATTGATTTCTCAAGAATTCCGTGAAAATACGGAGGCAGGGCTACTGCGTAGGGTGCTCGGTACGAGACATGCACCGGTTACCGAAGTATTAGGAGGAGGTACAGAGCGATGACTCACTCATTCGATCCAGGATATGGAGAGGAACTCTTCAAGGGCTTATGTGAGCGCTATCCGGGCGAGTCTGTGTATCCGCCGGGACAGTTTCGTCTGGAGTGGGGACCCATCTTTCACCGAGGTCGCCTCGATGGGTCCGCGCGCGTCCTGGTGATCGGGCAAGACCCGGCGCAACATGAAACGATTGTGCGCCGTATTTTGGTGGGAGAAGCAGGCCGTCGGGTCCAGGGATTTTTGGCGAAACTCGGGATCACTCGGAGTTATGTGTTCATCAACGCCTATCTCTACAGTGTGTACGGCAGCGTCAAAGCCAAGACGCGGAAGAATCCCGCGCTCATCGAGTATCGCAATCAGTGGTTGGAAGCCTTGCTGGTGGGACATCAGATCGAAGCCGTCCTCGCCCTCGGAGGTGCTGCCGATGAGGCCTGGCAATTCTGGCGAGCGACCCCGACGGGGCAGTCCGTGTCCGTCGCCTATGCGGCGGTAACGCATCCGACCCAGCCGGAAAGTTCATCGAAGGGGGCGAAGGTCAAACTGCTTGCCGCGACCAAGAAGATGCTGCAGAACTGGAACGCCGCCCTACAGGTCCTCTCGCCAAGCGTGCACCATCCCGATGTGCCCACGGCGCTCGCGTTGTACGGAGAGAACTGGGTGGACGGTGACCGAGTGGGGATTCCCGAGTTCGATTATCCTGCCGGTCTGCCCGCCTGGATGCATGAGCAAGACGGATGGGCGAAGCGGGCTGGCGTTGACGACCTTGCGAAACGTCGCAACATTACCCTCACCGTGCCTAAAGGGGTGATCATATGACCGATGGCGCTCGTCGCTGGTATCCGCTTCTAGGTCCTCTGCCGGCAGCGCAAGGCCTCACGCCAAAGGTCGCCAAGGCTGCAAAGAGACGTGGGCCGATCGACCCGCTCGCAGGGCCGAAGCTCGCCCTGGCCGGACGCGTCGTCACGATGGATGATGCCTGGACGGTAAAGCCCGATGCGGTCCTGTTTATTGAGCAGGGAACCATCGTGGCGGTGCAAGACCGCAGGCAACCGCCGCCACCTGGATTCGAGACAGTGCCGGTGGTGGAGACCGGCGGGACGCTCTTTCCCGGCCTCATCGAACTACACAACCATCTCAGCTATAACGCGCTCCCGCTCTGGAGCCCGGTGCCGAAGTTGTTCCAACACCGCGGCCAGTGGCCCGATCACCCCGATTACCGAAAGCTCATCAGCGGTCCGATGACGGTGGTGGGGACCTACCGAGATGCTCGGGGGAAAGCCGCGCTGCTCGCACCGCTTGTCCGCTATGTTGAATGTAAATGCCTGTTGGGAGGAGTCACCACGACCCAGGGGATTATGCTGAGCAGCAATGCGGGCGTGCAACGGTACTACCGAGGGATTGTGCGCAACGTCGAACAAACCGATGACCCCGCATTGTCCGAGGCTCAAGGGCGCATTGCGGACGTGGACGCGAAAGGCGCTACGTCCTTCCTCGCTCGGCTCAAGAAGGAGGACAGTTGCTATCTCCTGCACCTGAGCGAGGGCATTACCAAACCTGGACAACTCGACTCGATTGCCCGCAAACATTTTCGTGCGCTTGAGGTCGCACCGAACCAGTGGGCGCTCAACGATCGGTTCACAGGCATTCACGCTGCGGGGCTGTTGCCCGAGGATTTCGGCGTACTCGCGCAACACGGGGGATCCATCGTATGGTCGCCGCTCAGCAACCTACTCCTCTATGGAGACACCGCGCGGGTGGATGCAGCCAAGCAGGCGGGTGTCCGCATCAGTCTCGGCAGTGATTGGTCACCGTCCGGCAGTAAGAACCTGTTGGGAGAGTTGAAGGTCGCCTGGCTCTATTCCCAGCACAAATTAAACGGACTCTTCAGCGCACGCGAAGTGGTAGCCATGGCGACACGGGAGGCTGCGAAGATTCTCAAGTGGCACGAGGCCCTCGGGACCCTCGAAACTGGCAAACGTGCCGATCTCCTCGTCATTGCTGATCAAGAGGGCGACCCCTATGACGCGCTGATTCGGGCAAAGGAAACCGCGATTAGTTTGGTCATGATTAACGGGGTGGCTCGCTACGGCCTGCCGAGATTGATGAAGTCGTTTGTCACTACAGGGGAGACGGTGCGGGTGGGTGGACAGACGAGACGATTGTTTCTTCAGCAAGAGACCGGTGATCCTGACGTGGCGCCGGTGTCTCTGCGTACGGCCAGTAGCACACTCAAGAGGGCGTTTCGTGACCTCCCGAGGTTGGCACGGGAACTCGAAAAACCGAAGCCGAAGAAATCTGCCCGGCGGACGCTCGATGCACCGGAACCGGTGGTGTGGTCGCTCGCGCTTGATGAGATTCAGGCCACTGGCGTGGACCAGCGCCCACGACTCCCCTTCAACGGCCCACGCGATTTCACGGGGCCTAAGCGTGTGTCATCGCGTGCGGCAGCCGTGCCACTGTCGCAACTACTCCAGCCGATCGCGCTCGATCCGCTCACCGTGGCCGACGATGCTAATTTTCTCTTGGAGATTGCGACTCAGCCCAACATGCCTGAGCCGATCCGAACGGGTCTTGCGGAGCTCTACTGACCAGCCTGTTATCGGTGGAGTCCATTCACCGAAATGAGGAAGGGTAGCATCTACATCAAGAGAGGGGGAGACCATGGATGACAAGGTGATCGTCACCAATCGCAGCGCCTTGATGAAAAAGTATGGCCGTCAAGGAACGGCAAAGATTCGCCAGACCATGCGTGCCTTATCAGCGGCAGACAAAAAGCGAGGTATGAAAAACCGAGTCGTGTACCTCGACGATGCCAAAACCATGAAGAAGTTGGGTGGCAAGCCGGTCCTGAACGCAACGGACCCTCGTGAAAATAAGCAGGCGATCGACGCCGTCTTCACCGCACTGCTTCCGGATTACCTGATGATTCTTGGCGCGCCGGATGTGGTCCCTCACCAGGATCTCGATAACCCTGTGTATGATCCGACGGATGGTGACGATGATACACGAGCGTGGGGCGATGTCCCGTATGCCTGTGAGGCTCCGTACGCCAGAGACCCAGCCCGATTTGTCGGCCCGACGCGTGTGGTAGGGCGGGTGCCGGATCTGGTGAGTGCTGCCGAGCCGTCTTATCTGGTAGCACTGTTGAAAACCGCAGCCACTGCGCAACGCCGGGAGCCGGACACTTATACTGGCTACTTTGGGCTGTCAGCTGAGGAGTGGCGAGGCTCCACCCGTTTAAGTCTCAACAATATTTTTGGCCAAGCGACCGACCTCCTCCTCGCTCCTCCTGCCGGTCCTGACAAAACCCATGGCCGCCTGGAGAACCGTGCGCACTTTATCAATTGTCATGGAGGCCCGGCGTCGCCGGAGTTCTTGGGTCAGCGTGGAAAGAGCTACCCCACCGCGCTCACGACCAAGGCGACCGAGGGAAAGATTGTAGATGGGACGGTAGCAGCCGTAGAGTGTTGCTACGGGGCAGAATTATACGATGCGACGACCCTGGGGATTGATCTGCCGATTTGTCAGAGCTATCTGCGACAAGGGGCCTACGGGTATTTGGGTAGCACCACGATCGCCTATGGTCCGGCGGACTCCAATGGCGCAGCCGATCTGATCTGCCAGTATTTCTTGCTCAATGTGTTAGAGGGTGCCTCGCTCGGACGCGCGGCCCTGGCGGCGCGCCAGCAGTTCGTGCAGGGTACCGCCCAAATGGATCCTGTTGATTTGAAGACGCTGGCGCAGTTTTGTTTGCTGGGCGATCCAAGCTTGCATCCGGTGTTGCGGAGTACGCCGACGACTGTGCCGAAAGGGGTGGACACCAGCCAGGCCGAGCGATTCTTTCGAGCTGAGCGACGCGCGAAGCTCGGAGAGGTTGGAGCCTTTCTGTCAAAGACCAAGCCCACGGCGTCTCAACGGATGCCGGTACAAAAAGTATCGTCGGTCACAAAGCAAGCACTCGCCAATATCGCCAAGCAAGCGGGGCTGGACTCCAGTCAGTCGTTCTCTGCCTTTGCGGTAAAGGGAGCACCAGCTCCGAAGCGCGGAGCAGGGAAAGTGGGGGCGTCTCCTTCCCGTTACTTCGTGACGGTAGGGACGCCACGTGACGGTCAGATCGACAAAGTTAAACGCGGAGTCGCGGTGGTGGCCAAAGAAATAAACGGACGCATTGTGGGCTACCGGATCTATCATCAGCGGTGACCGAGAGCTATGAATGGATCACAGCCTCTTCCAGTGAAGGGCGTCAGAGGTCGTGTGACGCGTGGCTTCTATGCCCAAGGCAGCAAGAGCGAACGTGAAGCGGTCTTCCTGGAGACCGACAACGGTCGTTACATTCTGCGTCGAAAGACCGGCCCCGTTTTTGGCGACGTAGAGTTAGAGCAATATGTGGGTCGGGACGTGATTTGTGACGGGTTTCTCATAGGGACAAGCCTTCTGGGGGTTAAGATCACAATTGTGCCAGAACGTTCGTCAACAGAGTGACCCGAGGGTCAACGCTCTAAAGGGAGTCTCAAGCCAGGATTTGATTATCCACAAATCCCCGATGTGAGATGTCCCCTGTAGCCGCGCCAACGGTAGAGCAGATGGTCCACGATGCCATGGTCCCGGGCCACCTGGGAGACAGGCTGCCCTGACTCACGGACCAACGGACTGCCTCTTCTTTAAGGATTCCGTGTATCGCCGTTGGGGCTTGGTGATCATGCCATTCATCTCATTACACTCCTCCTTATGCAGGATACAGGTGTCTATGAAATCGGGGGAAGGTCAATTGTTGGCAAGGCGTAGTTCATACGTCTTTTTCAGATTTATCCAGAATTCAGCCGCGGCGTTGAAGAGAGCGGTGAAAACCATAACACCAACCCACTCCCTCACCTTTTATACGTACTAACCCTGTGGTGAATTTTGTGACAAAACCCTGCAGGAAAGGAAGGAAAGAGACGGGAACGCATGGAATCAATGGAAGGCACTAACCTCTCAATATTGCAGCAGATAATGGGGAAACCGTTGCAATAGCGAGCACTTGTCAAAACCCCTTCTTTCGAACTTTTAAGGCGAGGCCTCTCATACGCCTCCCTGTCTCGTTTAATAGTTCTGGTCGCCTCCGGCAGGGCCGACCGGCTTACGCCTGCGAGGCGCACCGCTGGCGCCAGTAGGACTGTCACTCCCGCTGCTTATCCCTCTTTGGTCCGCCGGTTCCGGCCTCTGCCTCCTGTTTCCTCTGTGAACTGTACGGTGACTCTCTTTCCTCCGTGAGAGAGTCACCTTCACTTCACATAAGGAGGAAATACCATGGCGACCAACCACTCATCCAAACGACCGGCGACCACGCTGCGATGTGGCAACATCAAGGCGACGATCTGGCAGAATGTCAGCGAGAACGGACCGTTCTTCGCCACGACCTTTTCGCGGCCATTCAAGGATCAGTCCGGTGAATGGCGCACCGGGTGTTCCCCGCACGAGTGGGGATGAACCGCTACGCGTTCCAGGATGATTAATACTTAAGTAAGTAAATCAACTTAGAATTATGATTGACCACCCCTGATGGCTGTGTTAGTAAGGCGGCCATAACGGAGGTGGACATGAACTGGCTTCGGCTCTTATCCATGTCATTCCTTGTCGTTGTACTGTCTTCCTGCGCGCCGCTGACTCCGGGTAGCACGGCGCCGCCCTTGCTTCCAGTCGTGCCCACTCAGCCCGTCACCACGTCCAACAATTTCTGGGTATCAGGCTCGCAGTCCGTCGCGTTCACACAGTTCAATGTGTCGGCCACTGGAAAGATCGTGGTGGTCGCTACATGGACCGGTTCGAGTTCGCAACTCCACATGGAGTTGCAAGGGCGCAGACGGCTCTTACTTTCTGATCCTGTTGCACCATATGCGCACGTCACCGGCTCTTCGCCGTTGCAACTGACCTACGATGTGTCGCCTGATGATCTGGCGCGGGGGGTTTCATGGCGGGTTGTCCTGCGCGACCCTGCCAGTCAAGATGCCCGAGGCCTTCTTGAGATCACGACTCCCGTCAATGACGCGCGCGACGAGTTATTCCGCAGAGAGCGACTCGCCATGCGCTCTGGCGCTCTGTGGCCTTCAGCTTCGCTCCAGTTTGACCTGCTTTCACGACTGACTGCGGCACCATCGGGACAGCTGCATGGGATTGTCACGCTCAACAAGGCCTGCAATTGCAAGGAAAATGTGCAACTTGAGCGCGAAGGGCTCAAGCTCTTGAAACATCTCCCTGGACGCCACGCCCTGGCCCGGATCGAACGCCGATTCAATCCGGCGACGAGCGCGTTAGTGTCCAGCGTCATTCCGTTGGACCCAGAGGATAAGATCGAGCCAAACATTCTGGTTGGAAATTACGCACGGTACACCGTCTCCTCGCCGCTCGATGTCGTCACGAACATGGTGGTCCAGAGTCCGGGAGCGCTGAACCTAACGGTGACGTTTTTTGCCGATGTCAGTATGGCCCGTATCCAAGCGATTCTAGCCGCCGAAGCCACGTCGTTCGATCACCTCAGCGACGTGCAGCGCCGGGTCACGCTTCCAGAAAGCCGCCTGCGCACCTTAGCCGCCTATGACGAAGTGGAGTCCATTGATCCTGGCCCAGCGCCGGCGATGCCGGATAACGACAACAGCCGGGCCGTCATCAATTCCAACGCGTTGCAAAATGCAACCATCAACATGAACACCATTACCTATGGTGGCGCGTCGGGCTTGGGCATCACCGTCGGCGTGCATGACACAGGCATTGCCGCCCATCCCGACCTCACTGTGGCTGCCACGATTGCGGCAGCGGGAGTCGGAAGCCACGGTACGCATGTCGCCGGCACGATCGCAGGAAGCGGTGGCCTGAGCAATGGCACCAACGCGGCCGGCACGGCCAATGGCGGCACAGCCTTTCAATGGCGAGGATCAGCGCCACAGGCTGGACTGATTTCGTCTGGTGACCTCGACAACGTCGGGAACATGCTGACGGCGATTCAAGCGAACTCCTTAGATGTTGCCAACCGCTCACAGTCGTGGTCGTTCGATGGCGACTATGACGCCGAAAATAGCCGCATCGACAGCTTAATACGCGGCGGCGCGACGAGCGGGGGAACCGTGGTTCCGCCACGACTGCTGGTCGCGTCGGCAGGCAATCACGGCCAACTTCCGAACAACCAGCGGCCAGCCAATGGCGGCACCCTCAATTCCACCACCACGATCGCCGGCCAAACAGGCTACTTTGCCCTCACCAAGCAGAACAAGAATACCCTCGTGGTCGGCAATCAAAGTTCCCTCGCTGGGGCTGCCGCGGTGGCACTCGCGCCAGGCAGCAGCCTTGGGCCCGCCTATGACGGACGTATCAAACCGGATCTCCTGGCGCTGGGCACGAGTATCATTTCCACGGGCTCCAACGGGGACGGTTCGTGCGTGGCGAATGGCACCAATCTCACGAACGGCTACGTATCGTGCAACGGGACGTCGATGGCCACGCCGTCGATTACGGGTGGCGTCGCTCAGCTGCTTGAGCTGTGGCAAAACACCTACAATGCTCCGATTGGAGCCACCCTCGACGCCAACCCGCCGCTGCCGGCGCTGTTACGGGCGCTGTTAATCCAGACCGCCACAGATGTGCAGCAGGCGAACGTTCGGGGCGTGAACAGCCCGGAGATGGATGGAGATTCCAATCAGGCCAACGGCACCGATGGTCTCGGGCAAGTTGCCGCCACGGCAGGTCCCGACTACGCCACCGGGTGGGGGACCGCCAACATCAATGCGGCGGCGGCTATGCTCACGAACGCCCGCACGGTCTCCGGTCGTGCGCAGGCGAACCAGATGATTCAAGGTTCGATTTCCCAGGGGATTGTCAGAGAATATGACTTTGTCGTGAATCAGGGCGGCCCACTCACCGTCACCCTCGCATGGGATGACTTTGAAGCGACGACGCTCAATCCGGCGACGAGCCCGATGCTGGTGAATGATCTCGATCTCGAACTCGTCGCACCGAATGGAACGATCTTCTATCCCTGGAGGCTCGGGCACACAACACTAGATGCGGCTGGTAATCCGCTGGCGGACAATGCCCAGCCGCCTGGCACGGCGATTCAAGTCCAGGCCTCGATTGCGCCGATCACCAACCCATCATTTACCTGGCAGTACGTCTGTGCGCAAGGGACGGCTCCTCCGGGATGTCCAACGGTACCGCAAGCAGTCGGACCGGTCTCGATCGACTACGTTCCGCAGAACGCGGTGGCGGCGGGCGGTGTCTGGGTTGCGGCGACAGGGAAGGATCACCTGAATAATGTGGAACAGGTGTTCGTGAACCTCCCCAATGATCCGACGCAGTTCGGGCACTGGAAGGCACGCGTCATCGGATTCAACGTGCGCGAAAATGCTCAATCCTTCGCCCTGGTCGGCTTCCCGTATCCCGCGCTGCCAGAGCTCGTGCCTTCAAGTCAGGATCGGGTGGCAATGGCGGCGTTCGGCACACCGATCACGTTCAACTGGAAGGTGGCGAACACCAGCAGTGTTGACACCGGCGTGGGTTTCACTCACCAGGTGTTTCTCTCGCGCGACTTTGCACTCGGCAATGACGTCGCATTGACAGATACGACTGCCGCTGCCTTCGCCCCACTGGCGGGCGGTGCCGAAGCCACGCGGACCAGCACCGTGACCATTTCCGCGGCGGACGCTCAGGCGCTGCTGGGGAATCCCTCAGCGACCATCGATGATCTCATTTCGGAGGACGTCTTTCTGCTCGTTCGCGCCGATAGTGGCGACGCGGTGCTCGAACACAACGACGTCAATCTCCTCGCTATTCAGGTGGGACGGATTATAGACGTGGTCATGGTGATGGATCGGAGCGGGAGCATGAGTGCGTCGGTACCCGTGACCGCAGGCACGCAGACGAAGCTCCAAATGCTTCAGGTTTCGGCCAACCTCTTCATCGACATGCTCCGTCGCGACGCAGGGGACCGCCTCGGCGAGGTCAGCTTCGCGGGATCTGCGTCGACCGACTTCAGCGATGGATCGGGTTCCGTGAAGTCCTTCGGTGCGGGCGACATTGCTGGTGCCAAAGCAGCAGTTGGGGCCATGACGGCCAACGGAAGCACTAATATCCGCGCTGCGTTGGAACGAGCGCTTGATCTCATTCCGACGAGCACGGATAGACGGAAAGTCGTGCTGTTTTTCTCCGATGGCATGAGGACGGCCGGTGGAAACCCTTCTGAAGCTTCGTTTCTACAGCGCTTCAACAACGAGAACGTTAAGGTCTTCTCGGTCGGTTTTGGGACCGAAGGAGGCGAAGGGCTGTCGGGTCTCGATATTGGACTCTTGCAAGCGCTCAGCAATGTGGGAGCGCAGGGATTTTTCCATGTCACACAATCCCCACTCGAGCTGGACAAGTTCTTTGTGAATGCGCTCGCCAATGCGATTAGTGCCGAAGTGATTGTTGATCCTGTTGATACTGTTCCTCCTTCGCAGGTCAGAGAGGTTCCCATCAATGTCTCTGGACCGGACCGGACCGTCACATTCGTTCTTACCTGGGATAATCCGGCATTCGATCCCACACTAGAACTGATCTCACCTGAAGGGGTGGTCTTGCACAATGGTAACCTCGGCCAGTTTGGCGACGCGATTACACGGATCAGTGCTCCAGCTTATACGGTCATCCAGGTGAGCCTGCCCCTGCGCGTCGGCGCCAATCAGCTGCATGCAGGCAAATGGACGATGCGGGTCAAAAATCCGACAGGGGTTCCGATCCGTTTTGCTGCGACGGCCATCACGGAATCCGAGATTCTTGAAGCCACGACTATCGAGCCATCTGCCGATGGCATCTTCGATCTCGGCGAACCCATCCGGGTACGGACACAGGTACGAGGGGCCAGCGGGCCGATCAGTGGTGCCAACGTGATCGCGAAAGTGGATGCACCCATCGCGAGCCTTGGCAACGTCCTGGCGTCAGCCGGCATCACGCAGTCTGAAATCAACGCGACTCCCGCTACGGTCGCGGGCGAGCCGATCTCGCAAGTACAACGCATGACCATGGCACTCACGCGCCGATTGAATAAGGATCCGATTGCCAGGGTGACATTCCCTGGAGTTGCGATTCCGGAAACCACGGTGCTGGGAACGTATGCCGGCATATTCCCGTCAACTCGGTTCCCAGGGCATTATGTATTGACCGCCCGGACAGAAGGTACCACCGAGGATTGTGATCTCTTCACGAGGGAATCCGTCACATCCGCTTACGTTCCGCCCAAGGTCGATGAACGGACAACACCAATTCGGGTCATGACGGGCGGAGGACGAGGTATCAGGCTTGTATTCACGCCACGCGATCAATCCGGCGGATATATGGGGCCGGGCTTGACCGATCAGATCAGCGTGCAGGTTTCTGGACTGACTCCGGGCGGGGTGCTCGAAGACCAGCTCAATGGCAGCTACATACAGACGTTCCGGGCTGATCCCGGACGTACGAGCGCCACAATTCAGGTCACGGCGTTTAGTGTGGTGTTTCCACGACAGACCATTGCACTCGATGTGCCGCCTGTCGTCCAGATCACCGTTGGATCGGGAACCGCTACCCAGACAACCCGCACGACTTTGCAGTTAGGTGACTGCGCACTCGTCAGCGGGGATATCAGAGGTGTCGCGCTTGCGAGAAACGGTATACTCAAACAGGCCCAAGTTACGAGAACGGATCGGCGTAGCTGTACGGTCGACATTGTTGTGCCTCGCGGCCTGGAGTCCGGCGTCTACGATGTTCTGGTGCAAGGAACGGAAGGGTGGGGTCTGGCGTCGGACGGTGCGCAGTTTCGGGTGATCGAGTCCGGAGGAGCTTCGCAACGTCGGGCTGAGCAGATGGAGCACGCTTTGAATACACTGACAGGTAGCGGCGACCCGACTGGCGCAGCGCGCATCGCGCTCATTCAAGCGCTGCAGGACGACTCTGTAGGTCAGTACCTGACGACCGAGGTCAAGCAAGCGGGCTTGAGCGAGGTCGTACAGCTGATATCGCGAGATCCGTCCACAGTCAGGCGTTCTGATATTCCGGCGCTCGTGCAGGTGCTTACTGCTGCACAGCGTGACGCCAGAGCGCGGTGAACAGCAATTACCGTGTAGTATGTCACTCCGTGGTAGTCATACGCGGCATACTCGGTAAGGCAATCTGTATCGGACGGACAGCTCAACGTTTGTGATGTACCAAACAAGATCTGCCCCGAAGTTTATTTGACCCCACTCCTTTTTTCGGACTTCGGCTGTTTCTGGTCGCCAGCGGCGATGGCCGACCGGCTTACACCTTCGAGGCGCCTCGCTCGCGCCAGTGTTCTGTCACTCCCGCTGCGTGTCCCTCTCCGGCCCGCCGGTTCCGGCCTCTGCCTCCTGTTTCCTCCGTGACCTGTGCGGTGCCTCTCCTCCTCCCGTGAGAGAGTCACCTACAGTTCAACACAAGGAGGAAACACCATGGCGACCAACCAACAATCCAAGCGACCGGCAACGACGCTGCGATGTGGGAACATCAAAGCGACGATCTGGCAGAATGTGAGCGGGAAAGGACCGTTCTTCGCGACGACCTTTTCACGGCCGTTCAAGGATCAGACCGGTTCCTGGCGCAATGGCACTTCATTCGGTCTCAACGACCTGGAGGCGCTCATGAATGTCGCGTTTGAAGCGAAGGAGTGGATGACCGCTCACACACTGAAGCGCTGAGCGGTTCCTATGGGAAGCCTCCGGCCCTCCGGGGGCTTCTCTCCCCGACTCTCGTGCTTCCGATTGTGGGTGTCGGGTGATGAGGAAGCGCAGGAGACAATCTTGCGAGCATCTTTCAGGAGCATGAAAAGATGCAATGGGTCGCTTGGCGAAGGAAGGAAATCACAATACGCGTAGAAGTTTCTTGCCGCATCATCTTCGGTGGTCATAGATGCCTACTACTCGGGAGCCATAGGGAGTAGGACCATCTAGGGCAATGTTGTTTCAAGAGATTATGGGAACTCGGCAATCGCAGGTCAATATCTTGGGAATGCCTCTCTGTCCCCGCCTATACACAATCAACGGGCGCCGCTCTGTATTGAGCTGACTAGGGTATTCCCCATTGCATATACCTCCGCCAAGGCGGACAATTAATCTAGTCACCTCGTGCAGCTGCCTGCGGTCTCATGGATGGCCTTGCCCGCCCCTCTGAGACAAGGAGGCCTCTATGCCTGTTTGCGCCCCGTCATCCTCAATCCTGCTCATTGAACCTGCTCCGGCGCTCTGCGCGATAATCCAGCGATGCCTTCCAGCCGCTATGGTGGATAGCTGTTCTTCGTTGAAAGAAGCCGTGAAGTCTATTCGTTTGAACTCCTACCACGTCGTCATCTGTCCTCAGCGCATTGCGTCACTCGATGGCTATTCCTTGCTCCGTCTCAATCGGCTTTACCATCCTTGCTCGCCCTTTATTGTCACGACAGAGCGAAAGGAGGTAGCTGACGTGCGGCAAGCCATAGAACATGGCGCCCTGGGTTTTCTTCACGGAACCACGACGACCTCGAAAATCATCAGTATTGTTGAAGGCCTGTTGGCGCTGTACCGATTGCGTGCTTCTCTCGAAGACCGCATGAAATGGGCGACAAATTTTCGCGATCAACTTCGGAGGAGCCCCCCTCATAGGAAGTCGCAAAGGTGGAGTGGTATCAGACCGAACGACCGAGTGATGTGCAAACAATCGCTCACCGTCGTAGAAGGCAGCATGCAGACGGTTCAAGCCCAGGCCAACCATCTGGTCAGTGAGGCACGACAGAGAATGTGGGATACCTAATTCGGGGATTGTGGACGATGGTTTGGTGCCGACTTGGTGCCAAAACACCCTGACACCATGATCCATGATGACCTACTGGCATCACGAATCCTCACTATTTGCGGCTGATTGCTCTTGCTGAGTGTCCTGCGGTAGGTGGTCGGGGGGACTCTTAGAATCCAGCCTCGTCGATCTGCTTAAGAATACCAAGCGCGTACGAAACCAGGCCGGGAATGGATGACAATAGGGTACGGTGACGTGGCATAACTTACCACTTATGAAACAGGCAAGCTCGGCAGTTGGAAGCAGACGGGTCTTGGAGCTTAGAAGATTTTCACTGACCCGGCGGTGTATATCCCGTATTCATCATCGCCCACACAATGAGAGCCAGGGCGAACCCGCCCAGAATAACGTAGGTGATGATGTTTGCTGGTCCAGGCATGGTCTCATCTCCTTGGCGAACAGTGCAATTTTTATATATCGTTCCTGGTAGCGTTTCCGCTGCCCTATCCTGTTTGCAAGTTATCGCGTTATATGTCGAGCCGGTACTGGCAAAACCCCTAGGACATGAACAGAAGCTTCGGCAGGGTCGCGGAAGCTCTGAAGCGTAAGCGACGGTGCCCTCCGACCGGCACGGCGCGGGCGCGGTGTCTACATTATCACTCAGCGGCTGCCGTCCCTTGCTCTCTGGAAGAGTTCCTCAACTTTTGCCTTCTCCGACGTGAAGCCGACTCCGCACGAAATAAGCTTGCCTGCGCCTCTCCAGGGTTTTTCCCGGTTCACGATTCGGTGGTTCCATGCGACGATGACAGCAACCAAGGAGGCCCTTATGAAAACAGGATTAATTTCAATGCTTGTAGCGGGACTATTAAGTTTCGGAATCGGTGTGACCTATGCAGCGGATGCGATGACTGAGAAAGAAGCCAGTCCCACCATCAAAGAGCGTCTGACCAAAGATACGATCAAAGGGACATTGATGAGTATCGAGGGAGAGTTCTACTCGATAAAAGATAACGACGGGAAGCAGCATAGGATCCATGTCGATAAGAGCACCAAACTGGATAAGGTAGTGGCGGGCGATATGGTCAAAGCCTATGTGACCGACAATGGCCATACGACGACGTTGCAGCGGGATAATTGAGTCCTGAGGAGGGGAAGAGCGTGTGCACGGTACGGACGCGTACTCACAGTAGCTCGCTTCGAGAGGGAATCATGGCTGAGAATAAATGCGCGCATCCTCGGTGTAAATGTTCCGCTCCAGCGGGACAAGAATTCTGCTCGGACGAATGCCGCACCGCCGACAAACAGGGAAATGCTTGTCTCTGCAAACATCCGGGCGGCTGCTCCAGATAACTTACGGCTCTGGTTCTCAGCGGGGAACCCAGCCTTCCGGATGATAGCGAATGGCGGTAGACCAATTAGATTCTGCTATCGCACAAGAGGCACCTCTTCCCATCACCACCTAAGCAGACGTCGTTGCTGCGGTGAGGCGTGCTGACGCTTCGCACCTCTCCTAAAACGGCGATACGTGCTGCTTTCTTCATCGGCGCGGTTCGATAGGCTTGTGAAACAGCTATTTTCAAGAGGAAAGCGGTTCACTCGGCGGGGGAACGTCAAAAAGAAAGCCCCGCCCTTTTTCAAGGACGGAGCTTCGTCGAACAGTGCAATTTTTATATTCTGTTCCTGATAGCGTTTCCGCTACCCTCCCAAAATATTTCCACTGCCCTGTTCTGTGTGCATGCTATCGCGTTTATGTGTCGGTCCGGTACTGGTAAAACCCCTAAAAGAGGGCATGAACCGAGCAGTACAATCCAAACGACCGGCCACCACTCTGCGATCTGGCAACATCAAGGCGACGATCTGGGAGAATGTCAGCGAGAAGCGCCCGTTCTTCACACCCACCTTTTTTCGCCCATTCAAGGATCAGTCCGGTGCCTGGCGTAACGGTACCTCGTTCGGTGTCAACGATCTGGAGGCGCTGATGAATGTGGCGTTCGAGGCCAAAGAGTGGATCGCCACTCATGCCTTGAAGCGTTGAGCCGCTTCATTGGGAAGCTTCCGGCCCTCCGGGAGCTTCCTTCCTTCACAGGGATTCTATGACACAGACGATAATTGGTAGGGCGAAAATGGCGGCGGGTCAGAAACGGAGTATCCCCTTATCAGGCAGTCGCGAGTGCTTCTCTGCGTTGCTCGATATGCTTCCTGACCCTCACCGGCAATGCTTGTTCGGCAAGCCGCAGCTCATAGGTCTTCTGGAGATTCATCCAGAATTCAGCAGTTGTATTGAAGAAGGTCGCCAACCTCACCGCCGTATCTCCCGTGATGCCATGCTGCCCTTTGATGATGGCCGTGATCCGATTCGCCGGAACTTCGAGGGCTTTGGCGAGAGTATTGGCATTAATCGGCGGGTCTGACGGCTTCATGAACTCTTCCAGTAGAATTCTCCTGGGTGAATCGCCCGCATACCCTTGTGGATCATGATACGTTCTCCGACCGAGCTCTCGCGACCGTACGCGATCGTCTCGTGACCTTCGACCGGACCGTGCCGTATCGCTGTCCGCGCGGAGCCTGACGCACGGTGACTTCCACATCTTGGCCTAGTAAGGAGAGGAAATGCACCAAACGTTCAACCGAGAACCCGGCGATCTGTCCCGAGAGGAGCTTGGACACTTTGGCCTGATCGATCCCGAGGCGCGTGGCCGCCTCCACCTGCTTCCACGCGTGGCGCCGAATCGTGTCCTGAAGGGCTTGCAGTAAACTGCATTTGAGAAGGAGTTCGGCCGATCGCTCGTCCGAAAACCCCAGATCCCGGAAGATATTTCCACTCCCTTTCGTCACGGTTGCGCGTGTCATAGCCCTTTCTCCCTTCTCCACCTGAGGAGATCGGCATATCGAGTCTTGCCGAGCTCGAGATCAGTCCTCACTGTTTTCTGTGAGCGTTTCTCAAACACATGGAGCACATAGACCGCTTCTTGGAACTTCGCTACATAGAAGACTCGATAGGCCCCGCTCTCATCCCGAACCCGGAGTTCCTGGACGCCAGGTCCGACCGTCGTTATCGGCTTCCAATCATCCGGATCTTTGCCTTGTTGGACTTTGAAGAGCTGAAATCCGGCTGTTTCCTGCACCGTCTCCGGAAGCTCGCGAAGATCCTCCCGTGACGTTCCAACAAAATGAACCGGTTTCATCGCACTCCGTGGCTAGGTCATCTCATGGTATGCCAGATGTGGCATGTTTGCAAGCATCGAGCACGTTCACGCCGTCCCTCAAACTCTCAGGCGAATGATGGGCATAGCGCTGTGTCATAGTCCCGGTCTTGTGACCGAGGAGACGTTGGACCTTGTACAAATCGATCCCACGTTGCACGAGTCGCGTGGCAAACGTGTGCCGTATGTCGTGAAAACGGAAATCGGGAATCCCGGCCCGATCCCTTGCCTCACAAAACTCTCGCACCAAGAACCGCACTTGAAGGGTATTACCCAGCGGACTTTTGAACACCGGCCCGGATGATGCGCCTGTCGCAGCTTGCTTGGCGGCGAGCAACGCAAACACCGTGCTGTTCAATGGAATCGTGCGGCGTGTGCCGTTCTTGCTCTTCATCACGATGAGCGTCCCGCGTATGAAATCCACATCCTGCCACTGCAGGTTGAGGATCTCTCCTTGCCTCATCCCGGTGCGTTACCGTCCTCGCCATTTTCGTGAAGGGGAGGATGCTTCCTGCCAGTTGGATCACGTTCTAGCTTTCACGTCTAAGGACAGATCCCATTTCTGCCCATGCTTCAAATCCCAACTTTCAGGAGTATATTTTATTATCCCCGCCGCAGGAGTAAAAGTCAGCTCACCAAAATAGACTCGCCCCTGGACGTTGTATAAGTCGACGCGGACGAATCCGAACCCGTCCGACAGCCTCGCGGCGAGCGCAAGCATCTCCTTCAGATTATCCGGCTTTGGCACCAGCGACCGTACTGTGCATTTTGAAACGACAAGGTCAAGTAGATTCCATGTCGTGTCGAAAATTGGATGAATGTCGTGCGTATGATTGCGCACAATAATCTGATCAGGCATGCCGTTAAAACAGTAGAATTTATAGTCGAGCGGCGGACTTCCATCTTCATTGGTCAGGCATTCCTCGATCAGAATCCGAGGTGGAATCCCGTAGTATTGTGCTTCGCGTCCATGCCAATAATAGTTGCTGGCCAACCACCCCGACACTTGACGGATGATATCTTCACGATCCGCCTCATTTCTGACGATGATCACTTGCCCCGCCGCATGGCTGGGCTTGATCACATACTCTGCTGGCAACCGGTCAAACGGAATCGCACGCGGATCGTCCCCGTGCCATAAGAGCTTGACTAAGTATTCCTCGCCCACTCTGCTCGCGACATGGCCCCGCACCGCATACTTATCAGCCAGCTCCCGAAACCGTGAGGGCATGTCTCCCCGATTCCAGGTCACCATGCGCCAGAACAGCTTCTCCGTAAAGGTCTGAGGATTTGTTAGGTTAAGAGATTTGCCGTGGATCCGTGCATATCGGCGCAACAGAAAGGTCTCGCCTTCGGACCGTCGCATCACCCGGCGTTTAATGGCCCGATAGTGGATGACGAGATCCTGCAACCAGGTGTCTCGCAACTTGTCTCGAAGGGCTGTTGTCCTTGTTGGTTGGGCAATGTGTTCCATCGTGCTACCATTAGCCTCCACATAGAGTTTTTGCACTGGGCACACAGACAAGTTGGGGGGCGTGTATATAACTTGAACGATTTTTTTATAATGTATAGCGACCACAATATATATCCACCAAAAGATGGAGGCCTCGCATAGGCTTTGTGTTCCGGGCCTGTTTCACAGCTCATGGTGCTGGGGGTCGTCCCAATACCAATGCCAGCGTCAGCAATGTTTGACCCTTGCCAGCCCCAGACTCAAGATTCCTCGTTCGTCTACACCCATGTGTCGATAGGCTCTCTTTTGCAATGCAATACCTCAGCCCTGGCATGCCGCTCGTGTTGCACGTGGAGTGAGAACTCATGAGAAAAGGATAATAGCCCCGTGAGGGATTTCCCCAGACCGGTTGGATTGATGCGCTACACTTCAGGAGAGGACATTACCTGCTGCAACAGGATGTGGGTTGCCAATGTTAAATAATGACGGAAGTCGTTTTCTACAACATCTCTATTCCTCATTCGAATCAACCATCAGCGATTGAAACAGCTTTTCATAGTTAGACCATCTGCCCTGCTTCTTACCGCTCATAGTCGTCTAGTAGAACCATAATACCCAAATACCCACGGTCTTGGCTGGCTGTTTTCCCGTGTTCTCTGCCGTTAGGGAACGGCACGGGAAGCCTGAGAAAGTATTCCTCCGGATTGCCGCCCCCCCGCGACTCCGTCGTCCCGGACAATTTCTTCAATTAATCATGTGGGTGTGTACCGTTGACACGTATAACTTCGGCATACCAAAGCATGGCTCCCCTAACCCAACGCACTATTGCCGTTACGCCTAGAGTGTCGGAAGCTAGTCACCTGTGAGGCAGGCAAAAACCTAGGTACGTGCAAGTAGTCTACTCGCAGGCTGACAAGTCTTTGCAGAGGGACAACTCCCGGCATATACAACTTGGACCCGACATACAGGATTGGTCACCAGGGCCGTGTTCGGAAGCGGAACAATCCCTTAGAAAACAATCGCGGGACGGAGGATGCCTATCCTGGTATCAGTGAGCAGTTGCTGCTTGACTCAAGATATCAACGGAGTTTCACCATGCAACCAGATTTCCCTCACATGCCGTCCACTGAAAACCACATAACCGACAGCAGCAATAATCGCCTGTGGAACCCTTTGTCAGCCGATCCGGTGGCCCAGAAATTTTCAAGCTATGCGGCATTCACGGATGACAAAATCATCAGATCGCCTACACGTACCGTCGACAGAGAGCTCACTGATGCGCATGGCCAGCTAAGACATCAGATCTTGGGCCAGTTTTTCCCGTGCACAGGCGCGATCTCGGCATTCAGCCAAAAGAGTTATCGTTTCGGCTTATACCCGGAGCTATCCGGTGACAGTGCCGTACGTGCCGTGTGTCATGATCTGTACGAATTTTGCCATGAATTCCCAGGCATCGATGACCATTTCATTACCTTCATCGCAATGTTCCATGGACCGGCAATTCAGTCAGAACAGCATTTCGAAGACCTCCTGTGGAATCAACTTCAGGCCATGCACTCCCTTGATTCCAATTTCTTTTCTTGGGACAAGAGTGTTGACTCCGATCCTAGGAGCCATCGGTTTTCGTTCAGCATAGGTGGGCGAGCGATGTATGTTATCGGCATGCACCCTAAAGCCTCGCGGCAGGCTCGAACCCGCCCGTATCCCACGATGGTGTTCAACTTACACGAGCAGTTTGACCGCCTGCGCGCGCGCGGAAAATTTGAAACCATGAAGCAGACAATCCGAGTCCGGGATAAGACATTCCAGGGATCAATCAACCCGATGCTGGAGGCCTTTGGTGAAAACTCGGAGGCACGTCAGTATTCCGGACGCGCCGTCCCGGCTAATTGGACGTGCCCCTTCCACCCACGAAAGAATGACACAAGATGACTTACTCACAGATGATCCGCATTCCGCCACAGAATGGTCGCTCATTCAAAATCAAACGGAAACAGATCCTGCAGGTAGTTGATCCTCTTGGCGAACAGGTAGCTGATCTATTTGCAGTCGATGAGCACGATCCTAATTGCCGGCTGTCATCAGGGCGTTCCCTAGACTATGCGAGCGGAATCTACCTGACGACGAACAACATTCTCTATGCGAACAACAGCAAACCCATGTTCACCATTATTGAGGATACCGTCGGCCTGCATGATTTCCTCCTGACGCCGTGCAGCCAAGAGATGTTTGAGATCCTTTACAAACACAAGGGTCATCATCCGAGCTGTTTTGAGAACCTCTTTCTGTCCCTGAAGGAGCACGGCATCTCGGCCGCCGATATCTCAACGACGTTCAACATATTCATGAACGTCACGGTTGACCCGCAGGGGATGCTGACGGTCGGTGTGCCTAAGTCGAAGGCCGGGGACCACATCGCACTCCGAGCTGAGATGGATATGGTATGCGGCTTAACCGCCTGCTCTGCTGAAGGCTCCAACAACGGCACTTTCAAACCCATCGACTTCTTAGTCCGCAGTTAATCTACCGCAGATTCAACTCTCCAGTGCACAACGTTCAGCCGCCTCTGGCCAGCGCGTGAAAGACCTCGTTGGGCGTTTGAAAGCCGAGCGATTTTCTGGGCCAACGGTTGAGCAGACGTTCAACTTTGGCCACCGTCGCCGGGTGAATTGTAGTGAAGTCCGTCCCCTTTGAGAAGAAGTCTCGAATCAGGCCATTTGTGTTCTCATTCACCCCGCGTTCCCACGCGTGATAAGGCCTGGCAAAGAAGATGTGAGCCTGCAGGTGGTGCGCAGTGTGTCGGTGCCTGGCAAACTCTTTGCCGTTGTCGTAGGTGATCGTATGGACGTGGTCGCGCAGTGGCGTCAGCCGACGCACCGTGGCGCGTGAGCCGCCGTCGCCGTCGAACGGGGCAGTTTCGAGATGGTGGTAAACAGGCTTTTGCGCTCGACATGGGTGAGCAGCGCCCCCTTGTGGTGAGCCCCCACGATGGTATCGCCTTCCCAGTCGCGTCCTCCTTTGCGTCTAAAGAAAAGTCTGGCTTCTTTCAAGCTCTGTAATATCTCCTCGAACCCTAGCAAAGCCTAAGGGGATTCCATACTGGGGATAAACATAGGATGTAGACCGGTATAATCCCCACTAGTTCAGGCCAGAGGTTGACTCTGGATTTCATCCCTCGTTCCTCACTCTAGGTACCCCCCCTTCCGATGTACCTCGTTCGCATCTAGCCTGAACTGCCATCCCTGATACGGTTGATCTCAGACGCGACGCCATCACTAATCACCAGAGGGAGAGCTGCGATGAGCTGTACACGCTGTAAGGGGTTGATGCTGGAGGAACAGATGATCGATATGGCAGGGGGCTATGGCGAAATGTGGAGCCGGTCGTGGCGATGCGTCAATTGTGGCCATCGAGATGATGCGGTTCTGCAGTGCCATCGTCAGCTCCAAGCGAGGCCGATCGCGGTCAGTCCCCACGCCGCGACGGTTGAGGAGACCGTTGAATTGCCATGGGAATCAGAGTCAGGTGAGCCGCTTGCCGCCTAACGAGGCTGGCAACGCGTTCTTCTACTGTGAGAAGGGGCAAGGCGATGAGGGTAGCCACCATCCTGATCATTGAGGATCATGCGTCCATACGCATGCTGCTGGCCCAGGTGCTGACAGAGGCCGGGTATCAGGTCTGCGAGGCTCCCAATGGCCGGCAGGGCCTCGAGCGATTCCACGCGCAGCCCGTGGATCTGGTCATCACGGATCTGGAGATGCCGGAGATGAACGGCCTGGAAGTCCTGTTGGAATTGACCCGGGCGTTTTTGAATGTGAAGGTCATCGCCATGAGCGGCCACTCCGCAGACGAACTCCAGAAAGCCAGACTCATGGGGGCTCGGCAGACCTTTGCGAAACCCCTGGATCTTCCTGCTTTACTCACCGCGGTTCAATACGAGTTGCTGCACTAGCCGAGCCCTCAACGCTGGTGGTGGAGGCCGCAAACCGACTCTGCCCGGGCCAGCCTCACAGATGACGTATGGAACAGGAAGGAGATAGGTATGAACAGTCGTCCAGGTGGAATTGATCCGATGAAAGTGCAGACCATACAGGCATGTCTCGAAACGCAATTCAGAGACGTGAAGTTCGATCAGAAGATCAGACCGACATTTACCTTTCACACTGACGATCACAAGCTGTCTTGGCTCCTGGTTGTGCACGAGGAGTTCTTCGCCGATCAGATGTCTTGTGAGGAGTTGCGGCGATTCATAGACGCGAAAGCGATTAAGAAGATCCTTCAGAATCCCGGCAAGCGCATTCAAGTGTCGAAGTATTGGGACATCACCGTCGAAGAGAGAATTTTTCCGTAAGGTTCTTGCAGCGGAAGAGACGTGATCTCTGGCGTGGAGCCTGTGGCCATCATGCACATCTATCGCATTGACAGCGCGAAGTCTCGAACACACGCTTGGGTGGTGACCGTCCAACGACGAGGCCGGATCTACCATCAGCACTTTGCAGACTTAGTCCATGGCTGGAAGCGCAAGGCCCTCACTGCGGCCAAGGTGTACCGCGACACTCTATTAGCCTCCCTGCGACCGTTGACACGGCAAGAACTCTGCACAAAAAGAAAGACAAACAACCGTTCCGGCGTGTCAAGGGTCACCAGAATCGAGGCCGTTGAAACGTCACAGGGTCGGATCTGGTCCCGGCGGTACTGGTTGGCACAATGGCCGATCGGAGGCGGTAAGGCGAGAATGAAGAAATTCTCGATTAAGCGGTACGGTGAACACGGGGCGTTTCAGCGAGCGGTACGGGCCAGACACGAAGCCTTGACGAATCTTGCCAAGACCCTGCTTTCTCCACCCCTCGGCGGGTATTTCCCGATTGATATACTTGGAGTATACCGACACAGCACTCCAAGCCCCGTCTCGTCGCGAAGCGCAAAGGCAGAGGCTTCAAGGGGTTCGACAAAAAGACCGAGAAACTGCCTGATACCAGCCGTATCCCGTGGTTCAGCCCCAAGACCGGAAGCGGCCTGACCCGTAGGCCTCGAAAGTGAAGCCCGGAGACTTACCCTCGCCCCCTTCGCTGGACTAAGCCGCATATCTCTAATGAGCCCCCCGAAGGGGTAGATATGGGCCTCCATCCTTGTTTTCATCCGCCCCCAGTGCTTGGTTATCGCAGACATTCCATACTCTAGGCCATCGTGCGGGCGTGGGCTTCGTCCCGTGCAGGATAGCTATACGGACTCCCGTACTGAGGAGCAGCCTAGTAGCGCCAAGATCAGCCACAATGCGCACAGCACCAAGACGATACCGATCCCACTTCGACCGGGGTGGCTCGGGCCACCTTTGGACCCCGTGTGATGAGTACCTTGTTGCGATTTTATGAACATCAACGATCCGCCCCTTCCACTGGGAGGGCTTACGAATACCCCGATACCTCACGCGTCCATCTTGCCCAAACAGTCACAAGATCCAACACCACACTGGTAGGGCGCAGCCATCCTTCTGGTAGGTGGTGTGAGTGAGGAATCTGGCCAACCTCTTCATAGCGTGGGTAGGCTTTTGTGGCGGGTCCCACTCTCGAGAATGAGAGAAGAAGCAAGGCGGAAGGTGATGAAAAAATCCAGTTCTCTAGGAGCTATGGAGGATGCGGTATAAGTTGATCCATTGTTCAGCAGCGGTTCCTATATGAGATCCTCCAGATCCGTAGATCAAGTTCAGTTGTCCGAGAAACAGCTCCGAACGCTGTTTCGAATCGCAATCAGTGCGTGCGTTTGGCGGGTTCGGGCATGAGCTTTTCTCCACTCTCGTCTCAATTCGTGCGTTGACGGAAGCTGTCACTCGGCATGCCGACAGTCCTGACCATGCCCAGCATGTGACAAGCTGGATAGCCAGCATTCCCACTATCCTTGACCGTGTCGAGAGCATGATGCGCATGGGGATGGAATATCGCGGGTATGGATGGCCAGCTGGTGACCCGTTTGTTACGAAGCCCATGCAAGTACTCGATGAGATTCGGAAGTGCTATCCAGAGACGGCAAATCCGTGTAGCGGAAGGCACTGCGCAGTCGCTCGATCTGATCTATCCCAATCCAGCTTTATTTACGATCTTTAAGGAGCTTATTGCCAATGCCATCCAACATTCAGAGAAATCCTCACAAGTACGACTTGACTGGCAAATCCAGTACGATAAATTTATCTGTGAGATTGATGACGATGGCCCTGGTCTCTGTGGGAACCTATCGACGAGCTAAGCATAAGGTATCAACGCGGCACTAGGCAGAAGTAAAGAGGTCGGATGCTTGTGAAGCAATGGATGGTCGCTCAAACCCTGAGGCGCTGAGTTTCTTCACGGGGAAGCCGACGGCCATCCGGGGGCTTCCCCTTCTCGTCGACTAGGTTGTTGAGGTACTGTCGGTTAGGTCTCTGCTCCTGAAGGGCTAATTGCCCACAATCAGATTTCTGCCGGTTCGGACACGATCAGCGTTGAGAGCAACCATGCGTCGAAGAATGCGGTGTGCTTCGCGCAAGATCTTCTTGGGTCGGCGGTTGCAGAGGATATGTGTCTCGGTCTCCTGAAACTTCGAGTCACTATCCCACCGCGGTTCGGCAGGCATATCAGCCGAACCGGTTTCAATTGCAATGAGGCGACGCAGGATATCTTCTATGGAAGGAACAGGAGGTTGTGGCAGGGTGGTCTCACCATGGGGTGTCTTGTCTCTGGCTTGAAGTGAGGGCTTATGATCGGCAGTTCGTGACATCCACATGAGCCCGAGTTTGTGCTGGAGAAATTCGTCGACCCAGGCTTGATCGATCGGTGCCATCTCGTGGGCTTCAATCGCAAACTCATGATCTTGTACCCACAGCACGGTCGCACGATAGACACACAGCGGTGCGGACCGTTCGGGGATGGATACCTGCAGGGTCAACTGCATACCGGGTACCACCGGCATCGATCCAACCACTCGCCAGCCCAGAGCGGTTAAATCCAAGACGGTCCCTTCTGCGAAAAAGACGTTATTTCCATACAGGACTGGCCAGCTGACCGGGAACCGACTATGGCGTCGTACGGGATTCGTCCTATTAGTCATGGCTGCTCCTTCCGCTTGTGTCCATCCAGGCTGATAGATCAAGCGTAGCGGAGAGAGTAAGCGAGCGCATCCCTCGAAATATCTACCACGAAGGAGGGGGGTCTAATTCTAAGTGCATAACCCATGTCACGTAACCTGGGAGTCACTGGGTTTTGGGCGACACAGGTGGAATGGCGCACTTTCTATCTATGGGATCAGTGAAAAGGCCACGATGGTGAATTTGGCCAGGATTCGTCACACTGACCGGCAGGGGGACAAGCATGACCAAGAGTCGTACGTGGGATCGCGTGAGATCTGGAGTCACCTCGACGGTTAAGGGGGAATTATATGTGTTGCGAACTGCCGCGCTTCTTACTCAACCGCCGTATACCTAGGTAACAGGCATCCTGATACAATGACGGAAGGCGGTCAGCGCCACAAATCCATACTGGCAATCAGCTGACAATCATGATGTGACCGCAGAGACTGCTGTTACCATATGAGAAAAGGAAATGTCGCCATGCAGCGGTTTATAAACAGTGCACTAACCGGTTTCCTACTTCTGGCCATCACCTTAGTCAGTCTACCTAATTCCGCCCTCGCACTTCCGCCTGTTCAAGGAGAAGTTGTCTCGATGACGGTCGGTATTCCTGGAACGATGGTTATTCGAGACGAAAAAGGGCAGCTCCATATTCTGAACCTCACGCCACAGACCCAACTCGGCGGCCAGTTTAAGGTGGGTGACAAGGTGCTGGCCTTCTTCAGCCCGTATGGCGTGAGCGCAGTTCAGTCCCAGGCGGGAAGTCGGTAGTCCTATCCGATCTCCCCTAGACGCAGGGGCCTGCCTCTCCGTGTATATGCATCTACCCTCCCCGAAGTGCAGTTAGGAGTCCAACCGCACCGAGGAGCCCACCGAGGATGATCAGGAAAGATGACGTGTTCGGTACGCTGGCTTCCTGCGGAGGGGACCACTCCACAAAGAACCCCAGCGCAATGAAGACGATGCTGAGTGCAAGCATCCCTTTCCAGCGGATGGTGATCCGCCGATCCGTCTCGTGAGCTTCTTGAGACTGCTTCTCCGACATTGATCCTCTTATTCCGATTCACGATCAGCATGGCGACTTGGAACGGCGACAGTCAAGGAAAAGTCTTGCTCTTGTCTGGAGTTCCTCCAAGGGCGTATGGTTGGCACATGCAAGACCGAGAATATCGGGTAAGGTTTCCATGGCGTGGTTGACGAAGTGCTGGAATTGGTTCTGGCGACAAAGCCTCCTCAGTAAGGTTGCCATTCTTGGGCTGTTTGCTGCCTTTGTCCCCTTTGTCCTCCCGACGGTTGTGAACTGGTTCAGACCAACGATGATTCATGTCGGCGTGTCCTTCTATACGTATGAACGGGGCATTCAGCCACAGGGGATGAATACGCTTTATTTCTTTGAGCGACGCAATCTGGTATCTGATTGCAGCATCCGTCGAGAGGAACAATCGGTGCCGAATGGTCGGGCCAAAGTCCCCGATCCTCACGCCTGGGTGCTCCTCAAGCTGTTGCTCGAAAATGTGTCGGATCGCGACATCACGAATTTACAGGTCGGTGTTCGGTCTCCCGCCATTAATCAGTCGACGCAACTCTTGACGGCTCAAAATCTTGTGGTCACTGGACAGAAAGAGGCGCCGCCCAATGTGAAGCCGTTGTATGTCCTCTCGATTGCAACTCTTCCCATGGAGAGCTCGGTAGTGGTCACCTTGAAGACGCCTATTGACGACAATCTGCGCGAATTCATCTACGTTAAGCGCCGTCCCGTGACCATCCAGGTTCCTTATGTCTCGGCGGATCAGTTCAGACAGTATCCCCCGATCGTTTCGCGCACAAATGCTGCCAAGATGTTGAATCGTGAAGGTGTCTTGCGGACCAACGATGAGGTCTTTGCTGAAGAAAAGCTCCAGGTGACGATGTTATCCCCCAATGAGCCGTCTATGAAGGAAGGAGCAACTTCGTATCAGACTCTTCCTAGAGCCAAGGCTTGTTCGGAGGCAGAGGCAGGCGTGTGGTGATCTTGGAAATAGTAAGGCCGTGGCGAACGGAAGAGTGAACGAACTTGGGGATTATGGGTTTCCTGAGGATGGTTTTTTCGTAAACAGACTCTTGGTTGCTGACCGCCCAGCCAGCCATCCAGTCGTCCAAGCCCATTGAAAGTTGAACCCTCCGATTCGGCCGTCGCAATCCAGCAGCTCCCCGGCAAGATAGAGTCCGGGAAGCAGTTTTGATTCCATCGTGCGATAGTCGATTTCTTCCAAGGGCACACCGCCGGCCGTGACTTCAGCAAAGTTCCATCCGCGGTCGCCCTCAATCGGAAATTGAAACCTGGTCAGAGCGTTCAATAACCGCTCTCGGTTGGTACGCGCAACCTGAGCCACGATGTGCTGCGGGTCGCAAGAACAATGACGGCAGAGTGACTCGGCAAAGCGATCTGGGACCAGTAACGAGAGGGTTCGTACGAGCGAGCGCTTCGGATGTTCAACGGTCTGTCTGATAAACCATCCCTTCAATGCCTCAGATGATCGATCCGGCACGAAGTTGCCATAGAGATCCACACGCGTGCCTCGATTCGTTGCAAGGGTCCAGAAGCGGCTGGCGTCCATGACGACGGGGCCGCTAATTCCGAAATGGGTCCAGAGTAGGCTCCCAGTGCGTTGATCGACTTCTCGGCCATCCACCAGAGTTGTCAGCGTTACTTCCTGCGAGAGGCCTGAGAGTGTCGTGTGAAACATGGAACGGTGCAACAGGAGCGGTACTAACGCGGGGACAGTCGGTGTTACCTGATGGCCGAGAAAGCGGGCCAGCCGATACCCGAATCCATCGCTACCTGTTTTCGGCAACGACTGACCACCGGTGGCGAGGATGAGTCGGGCGGCATGGAGCAGGCCATACCTATGCTCAACTTGAAAGCCGAATTCAGACCGAGTGACTTCGCTCACACGATGATCCGGGCATACCGTGACACCCGAATCCCGCGCACGCGCGAGCAGTGCATTAAGAACAGTGCGTGCCTTGTTGGTGGTAGGAAACATCTTGCCGGTGTCTTCGCGTTTCAGTTCAACACCGAGTGAGGTAAACCACGCGATCGTCTGTTCGACGGAAAATGCCGCGAGAATGTTGCGGACGATGTGCCGATTGCCAAAAAAGTCCTTCGGTGTTACGCCATCATGCGTGACGTTGCAACGTCCTCCGCCTGAGACCAGAATTTTGGCCCCCAATGACCTAGCCCCATCGAGCAGGTAGATCCTTGCGTCTTGGCTGTGTTCTTTCGCTGTGATGGCAGCGGCAAGGCCAGCCGCTCCTCCGCCAATAATTGCCACATCCGCCGTGGATGTTTTATCGGGGGATGGTGTTGGATTCTTCATCGAGTGTTTCTAAACCACTTCCAATTCCGGACTTCGCAGCTGAGTCCGTGACTTCCTCGCGGAGAGTTGAACATTCACATCGGCAGGCACGAAGTGTAACGTGCTGAAAAGTCAAATAATGAGAACTCGACATTAGAGATTTTTAACTGGCTGTTAACTTGGGGTTAATCTCACGATGCTACTGTAGCTCTCGTGCATATGTGATGTGATTATCATCATTTATCTCAGCAGGAGGGAGCTCATGACTTGTCTAAAATGTAAAGGCCTGATGATCCAAGAGCGTCAACCAGCGGTCTCGTCCAGCACTGTTATTCTGCGCTGTCTCAATTGTGGGCTGATCATTGATCCCTTGATCGAGCAGAATCGCAGCAACCACATGCGAGCCAAGGCGGCCTAGGAGGGGAGTCCCATTCCAGTCAGCCTCAAGACAGCGGGATCGATCGGCATGGTTGGAGTGGATGTCGCGCGCATGGTCAGATCGAAAACTCAGCCCACAAAAAGGTGTGGTCTGACGGTTCTTTCGCTCTCCGCGGCTCGACGTCCACATCCGCCTTCACGCATGTATCCGCGAGTGGCGCGGTGGCCATCATATGATCGATACGCCACCCTTTGTTGGCCGCAAGTGAGCTCGGCGCACGGTAGTCCCAGAATGTATATTGTTGACGTGTCGGGTAGAGTTTCACGAAGACATCTTGAAATCCCCATGCCACCGTCTGTTCATATGCCTTACGTGCGGCTTCGTGATAGCAGACATGGTTCAGATGTTTCTCTGGACCGTGGACGTCCATGGGGCGTGGGGCTACATTCATATCTCCGCACCAGATCGCCGGGGCCTGCGGTGAAAGGTGTGCGTTGAAATAGTTCCGTAGTCGTTCGTACCAGGCGAGCTTGTAGGCATACTTTGGCGAGTCGATTTCGAACCCCTGCGGCACGTAGGTGTTCACGATGGGAATCCCATCGATGATCACCCTCAGCAAGCGAGCGTCCTCAGGGTCTCCTCCATCGTCGAATCCGTAGAACACTGCTTCCGGCTTCTTTCGGCTGAGAATTGCCACCCCGTTATAGGATTTCATCCCGCGAAAAGTCGTTACATACCCGCTGGGTGCCAGCGCGAGCAAGGGAAACTCGCTATCCTGGACTTTGGTTTCCTGAAGGCACAGCACATCCGGTTTGTGCCGATCGAGCCATTCCAGCACGATCGACAAGCGTTTGCGCAATGAATTGACGTTGAACGTGGCGATTTTCATCAAAGACGTGCTTCAGCTCAGTCGGCGGCATCCTAACAAAAGTCATCTGGCGCAACAAGCGCCCAGAAGAAACGCTGAGAGGTGTCATGCCGACCGGTGTTCGCCTGGCACCATACTCAATCCCGGCATCTTCAGCCCACGGATTGCGTCTCGGATCACGTCGATCACTTGTGGTCGTGTAAACCCACGGCGCCACGCGAGTCCGATTCGACGCCCCGGTACCGGTTTTGCCAGGTCGATGGCGATCAATCGCTTATTTGCGTACTTCTTCGTGAGGGCACTGCAGGGTAACACGGTGACGCCTAACCCCGAGGCGACCATCTGGCGAATCGTTTCGAGAGAATTTCCCTGTAGACCTTCCGCATCGGATCGGCTCAGTTCTGGGCAAGCATTCAACACCTGCTGGCGAAAACAGTGCCCGGCATGAAGCAGTAACACCTTTTCGCCGTCGAGTTTCCGCGCGTCGATCTGCTTTTTGTGCTCCCACCGATGCCCAACTGGGACCACTGCTTTGAACGGCTCGTCGTAGAGGGCTTGAGTGTGAATGCCCAGCTCTTCAAACGGCAGGGCCACCATGATCACATCTAATTTCCCGTTCTTGAGCATCGCGGTCAGATTGGCCGTTAAGCTCTCTTCGATTTCGAGCGGCATCGCCGGCGCGCGCTTGTGAAGAGTCGGGATTAGATCTGGCAGGATATAAGGCCCGACGGTGGCGATGACCCCGAACCGCAGCAGTCCATTCAGTTGATCTTTGCCTTGTGCCGCGATGAGTTTGATGTGTTCCGCTTCTTCTAGTACACGCTGCGCTTGATGGACGATTTGCTCGCCGAGCGGAGTCAGTTCGATTCGGCTCCGGCGTCGTTCGAAAATCATCGTACCCAATTCATCTTCCAGCTTTTTGATCGCGAGACTCAATGCCGGTTGGGTCACGAATGCTCGTTCCGCAGCGCGGCCGAAATGCCGTTCCTGCGCCACGACCACGATGTACTGCAATTCCGTCAGTGTCATCGATCGACTTTTATCATAATTTATTCTTATATAGGTACAATAAATTATCAATTGGACTAATAATAAAGACCAGGTTATCTTTCACTCCAGCACGCGAGTGATCACTGACGCAGACGTATCAAGGAGGAGGTCCTGAGAGCAGAGTGAATGTTGATAATCAGACTTCTTGGTAGAATATGGCCATATCGGATTTGTGGTCTTGTCCGATAGGACCCAATTGAGACGATAGGCCAAGTCATGATATGACAAGCCCGGACTTGGCCGGACCGTAGGAGGGACACCATGGCGAAAACTCGCAGTTCAACGAAGGCAAGAGCCCACAACGGTCCGCAGATCGATCTCGGGATCGAACCGGCTCAGCGAAAGGCGATTGCCGAAGGGTTATCCAAGATGCTGGCTGATACGTACACCCTTTATCTCAAGACGCATAACTTCCATTGGAATGTCACGGGGCCGATGTTTCAGACGCTCCACCTGATGTTCGAACAGCACTACAACGAGCTGGCATTGGCGGTTGACCTGGTGGCGGAACGCATCCGGGCGCTGGGGCATCCTGCGCCGGGGAGTTACGCCCAGTTTTCGAAGCTGTCATCTATCGCTGAAGCCACGGGTGTGCCCAAAGCGGAAGATATGATTTTCCAACTGGTTGAAGGGCAGGAAGCGCTGGTACGAACGGCACGGAAAGTCTTTGTGACGGCCGAAAAGGCTTCCGATCAAGTGACGATCGATCTCCTAACTCAGCGTATGCAGGTGCATGAGAAGACGGCGTGGATGCTCCGGAGCCTGCTGGAATAATCTGAGAGAGATAGTGGTTTCCGCGCACAGTCGATCCGCTTGAGAAGGATCCAGAGGGAATGAACGATAAAGCGGGGAGTTCGCTGAGGAAGTCCAAAGTCACAGAGATAGCCAATAGAAGGAAGGAGATGAATATGACGAGGCGAATGCTAACGGTTTCAATATCTGCGTGGGTGTGTATGGTGGTTGGACTGTTGTGTGGAGTTTCTTTCGGCGACGCACAAGCAGAGGAGTACAAGCTCAAGATTCCTTTCGGTCTCGAAGAGACTGCTGTGGTCATTCCGGCCGATAATCCGTTGACGAAGGAGAAGGTCGAGTTAGGCCGGTTGCTGTTTTTTGACAAGCGGTTGTCGCAGGACAACACCATCGCCTGCGCGAATTGCCATATGGCGAAATTCGCGTTCACGGATGGCAAGCCAGTCTCTGCCGGCATCCGAGGCCAGAAGGGTGGTCGCAGCGCACCAGCGTCCTTCAACCGGGTGTTCAGCAGCACACAATTTTGGGACGGCCGGGCCCCGACATTGGAAGCTCAATCGGTCGGTCCGTTTACGAATCCGATCGAGCACGGCTTTGCCAACTACGATGTCATGAATGCGAAGATGATGAAAATCCCAGGCTACCGGAAACTCTTCAAGCAAGTCTTCGGGGATGACACCATCACGACGGAAAGGGTCGGCATGGCCATTGCCAGCTTTCAGCGCACTGTTTTGTCCGGCAACAGCCCTGCGGACCGTTTCGATCAGGGAGGGGAAGCGGGGGCCATTCCGGAAGCCGCGCAGAAGGGCCTCATCCTGTTCAGGGATAAGGCACGTTGCACTAAGTGCCACTCCGGGTTCAATTTCACCGACGAGAAATTTCACAACCTCGGCATCGGCTGGGACGACAATAAAGTGGATCTTGGTCGATACATGGTCACGCAGAACGCTGAGGAACTCGGTGCATTTAAGACCCCCACCTTGCGGGAGATCGCGCGAAGCGCTCCGTACATGCACGATGGGCGTTTCAAGACGCTTGAAGAAGTCGTGGATTTCTACAACAAAGGTGGTGTCAAGAATCCCCACCAGGACAATCTCGTTATCCCCCTTGAGCTGACGGATGAGGAAAAGCATGACCTGGTGGCGTTTCTCCGTACGCTCAACGGGGAAGGGTGGCAACATGTCTCCGCGCCGAAGTCATTTCCGAAGTAAGACGGTCATCTGATCGCATGAGGTCATCAGAGGGCTTCCTTCGGCGACGAAGGAAGCCCTCTTCATGTATTGGGGCAGAAACTCTCTGAGCCGGTCAGTTGGATGTGGCCGTTCCGATAAGATATCGACGGAGGATGGCTTGCTCAATGCGGGAACGTCCCCGATCTGGGGCTGGGAACCGGAGTACTAAATGGATTTTCCCGGAATCGGGTAATTGGATGGTGATGCGTGGTTCCGGTGACGGTGCTTCCAGCAGATTGGCCTGCTCCAGCAGTTTCATTTGCCGGACGGCTTCCTCCATGAACGGCGCACACTCGGCCTTGGCAGCCTCCACGAGAGTGCGTTCAGCCTTCTGCCAGTCGTCATCGGCCTTGATCGGCACCACGAGTGTATAGAGGCCATACTCCTGGTCTGGATTCTCTTTGATCAAGGCATTCGTGAATAGCAGGCTATTGGGAAATACGGCGACCCGGCCGGTGTACAAGTGTGCGGATTGCCCGGGACCGATCTCCAATAACTTCGTCGCAAAGATATCGTGGTCCAGTACCACACCGCGGTGGCCGGCGATTTGAATCCGATCACCGACGGCATAGACCTTGCCGCCCACTCGCAGCGCCGCGCCGCTCCAACAGAGGATCAGCTCTTTTGTCGCCAAGACCATTGCCGCCGCCAACGCGACGAGCGACACGGCAAAGGCCTGGAGTTCATGGGCCCAGATGATCACCAGGCCGATAAGAAACGCGAAGACGACGGAATTCCGGGTCGTCACCACCCACCGACGTTTCGACTCCATCGAGAGCGTCGGATTGCCGGCGATCCATCGGACGGCCAGCGCTCTGACGCTAATCAAGAACAGCAACAGAATCAGCGACTTGAGTCCATCCAGTGTGACCGAGCTGTCGATGGAAAACCACTCGCTTGGGGGCACGATCCTCCTCTATTTGGCGGTCAGTGTTTCGCGGGTACCCGGAACGCATTCCTCACGTTTCCAGTTCTTCAGGGTCTTGTCTTCAGCGAACGTCAACGTGTACCGATAGCAATACAACGTGGGTTTGGCGGTTTCTACCCCCTTGCCCATCAAGCTGGTGACCGAGTGGGAAGCGTCAGCGACGAATGAGGCGTTCAATGTGGTGAGGTCTTGCTCGCTGAGTGCGAACCGATAGGTCCAGTGACTATCCCCGCCAAGAGCCGGGGTCTTGGCCGTGTGCGGGGGCCCTAGTCGCTCTCGAATCTCCTCCTGTGACAGTCGACCGACCCCCTTCTTGAAATAGGTATCGCGCCAAGGACCACCACAGCCGGAGACGCCGATGGACAGCGCGACGAGCAGGGTACAAGTGCCAAGATGGAGGTACTTCTGAATGGCGAACGCAATCGAGACCGGCATGCTGATGCCTACGCTACACTGGACGATCGGTAAGTGCAACTCTCGCACGCAATCATCGGCTATCATGTTCAACGGGCTGCCGCCGTCGGGCTTCGGGCCATAGAGCAGCCAGATCGAGGTGGGCTGGATTTTGGCCTTACGTTTTCGGTACCTTAGTATCAGCCGAGGCCAACGTATGAATGTCCAACGAATTGTTACCGCGTGTATGACTGGTGCCCTGACCCTCCTTCTACAGACAGGGCTTGCAGCGGCGACAGAAAGTCGGACCTCGAAGTCTGAGTCCGTCCCGTCAACTTCCCTCAAGCCTGATCTTCCTCCCATTCCGGCGAAACTTCCCGGCGCCAATGGCGAGCACAAAGCTGGAGAGAGGAGCAAGTCGCCGACCAACGGTGGCGCTATGCACCAGCTGGCTGTGCTGTCCACGGCCGCTCCTGAACTGATTGGGAAAGATGGAGCACCGATGGTCTTGGTGTCGGCCGGTGAGTTTGTGATGGGAAGCGACAAAGGAGATGAAGACGAAGCCCCTACGCACCGGGTCTACCTCAATGCTTTCTACATCGACAAATTTGAGGTGACGAACGGACGATTCGCCAAGTACGTTGAAGCTATTCAGAGCGAACCTCCATGGGGATTCGCGGACAAGGAGACGCCTGTGATTCATGCCGAGCGTCCTGTCCGTTGGGTGAACTGGATGGATGCGATGGGCTATTGTCTTTGGCTGGGGAAACGGCTACCCGCAGAGGCTGAATGGGAAAAGGCGGCACGCGGGACCGATGAACGGACCTATCCGTGGGGAAACGATCCGCCGACTCCAGTCCACGCGGTCTATGGGTTGAAGGAAGGCGGTGCGGAGACCGTGTCCGTCATCGGCAATCACCACATGGGGCAAAGTCCGTACGGCGTGCAGGATCTAGCCGGCAATCTCTACGAATGGGTGATGGACTGGTACGCCGAGGATTTTTATTCCAGTTTCATCAACAGTCCCGCGATCAATCCACGTGGACCCAGCGAAGGGACGGCCAAAGTCCAGCGCGGTGGATCCTACATCAATACGCCATATCGGCTACGGTCTTCGTTTCGCACGAAGGGTGATCCGACCGAGCAGGATCCTAATGTCGGCTTCCGCTGTGCCCAGGATGCTCCAAGACAACCATAGGCTCCACACCCGGTTCATCCGATTCTAGGAACATACGCGGGTATGTGCAGTGTGCCCTCCAATCACCAACGATGGGGCGTCTTCTGCGCTGAGACAGGGAGGAACTCATGAAACGGTACCGTGTGAAGTCCGGCGCCAAGCTTTCATTGAAACAGTACGATCCGGACGACACCGGGGAGTACAAGAAGAGCGACCAAGGTAAAGAAAAGGCAAAAGCGGAAACGGCCAAATTCATCGCCGGGCTCGATGGACTCCAAGAGCGTCTGTATGCCAACGCGACTCGATCGCTTCTTATCGTCCTGCAGGGGATGGATACAAGCGGAAAGGATGGGACCATCAAGAGCGTGATGTCCGGCATCAACCCGCAGGGCTGCAAAGTTGCGGCTTTCAAGGCTCCCTCCAAGGATGAATTGGCTCGTGATTTTTTGTGGCGCATTCACCGCGAAGTTCCTCCCAAAGGCTACATTGGGATCTTTAACCGATCGCATTATGAGGACGTCCTGATTACACGGGTGCATGGATGGGTGTCCGAGAAAGTTGCGAAGTGCCGCTTGGACCAGATCAAAGAATTCGAGGAGCTGCTGACTGAGAACGGCACGACCGTGCTCAAGTTCTTTCTCCATATCTCGAAGGAAGAGCAGAAAAAACGGTTGGAGGCCCGCATCGCCGATCCGGAGAAGCGCTGGAAATGGAGTTCTGGCGATCTTGAGGAGCGCAAGTTGTGGGATGAGTATCAGAAAGCCTTCGAAGAGGTCCTCTCGGCCACGAGTACCGAGCGGACGCCGTGGTATGTCGTGCCGGCCAATCGGAAGTGGTACCGCAATCTTATCGTGGCTGAGTGTGTCGTTGATGCGTTGGAAGAGATGAACCTCAAGACGCCCCCGGCACCAGAAGGTGTAGATTTCACCAAGCTTAGGATCGTGTAGCGGGGCGTCAGCGCGACATTGATTGGTCCGTGCAGCCATTTTTGCTCAATCACGGGTGAGGCATGAAAAAAGGAGGAGTGCGGCAGAAGCACCGCGCTCCTCCTGATTCTTTATGCGGGAGTCTCCCATATGAATTGGACCGTCGTGACATGGTGTTGCCGCCTGTTGATCGGGGGAGTGCTCCTGGCCTCAGCTTTAGGAAAATCACTGGATCTGCCTGGGTTCGTCGATATCTTGGTTACCTACAGGCTGTTCCCCAGCTGGTCTCTCTGGCCGGTGGCGCTCATGATCATTGCAGTCGAGTGGGTACTGGCAGCATGGATCCTTTCCGGTTGGCAGCTCCCGACCGGTGCGTTTCTTGCCCTGATGTTGAACGGTCTCTATGCCGTGGGGCTCATCATGACCCTGTTCCGCGGCCTTGATCTTCCAAACTGTGGGTGCTACGGCGTGTTCTTCTCTCTGCCTTTGCGATGGTATTCTCCGCTTGAAGATCTTGTGTTGGTCGGCATCTGCTCTGTGTTACGCATCGGTGCCAAGAAGAGTCAGATCACTCTTGACAAGGTCTCCTAATGGGCGTAGTGAGGACAGTGCGGCCCATCTTGTAACGGAAGTTCGAGAGATCGGGTAGACCGCGCGGCTGCCATCCAGGTCTCTCGGTGAGTTCATCGCGAGAGGAGGGTGGAAATGGACGACACGACGCCACCTGGCCCATCAGGCCCACCGATTCACGGGTGGGTTTCTCGTCGGTCTTGCTAGCCGATTCTTCGCTGGCTGTGCCAGAATGGCACGTATGGCCCTCATACATGAGGGCCAGAGCCATATGAGTGGAGAGCCCTTCGGAAGCAAGAGGAACACAGGTACCCGGAACTGACGAGGTCTTCCCCGACTGGAAACCTTGGACGACTTGTATCGTGTGGGTCTTCTGGGCCGCAACAACTGAGAGCATCATATTCCGGCGTCCTAAGCGCCGATCGCGGGCGACCTCCCACCGTAGTGCAAGGTCGCCCGTGCTATTTCAGGAGCCTTCTTCAAGGTAGATGGTTGCGTGGCTTTTCAGACAAGGTCCGGAAAGTCGGAGATAATCCCATCCACGCCGAGCATCTTCATCTTGCTGACTTGGGCAGGCTGATTGGCGGTGTAGGCGAACACGATCAGGCCTTGGTTGTGTAGAGCATTCACGAGTGGTTCGGTCACGGTATCCAGGCGCAAACCTACGTGGGTGGCGTGAAGCCTGACGGCTACGATCCCTGGATTGGCAGGCAGCCTCGTAAAGAGGATCATGGTCTGTGCGTGTGGATTCGCCCGTCGGACATGTTGGAGCTCTTCCTGTAGGAATGAGGCATAGATCACAGGTTGAGTGAAGCCGCTGCCACGGACAATCGCGCAGACATCGTAAGCTGATCCCCCGGTCTTCAGCTCCAAAATCAAGCCGATTCGACCGCTCGCGGCTTTGAGCACGTCGTCTAACGTCGGAGGGCTCTCGCCGCCGCCGGCATCCAGCGTTCGAATATCTGAAAGTGTCAGGTCAGCAACGCGCCCACGACCGTTCGTTGTGCGGTCGACCCGCTCGTCATGCAGCAGGACTAGCTCATCGTCTGACGTTCGTTGAATATCTACTTCAGTCAAGGCGCATCGGAGTACGATGGCCTGCTCAATGGAGGCCAACGTATTTTCCGGTGCGTGTCCGCAGGCGCCTCGATGTCCGATGCGAAGGATCGTGCTCGTAGGGCTTTCTTTTGTCATGGCTCTGTCCTACCATATCGCAGTGGCTGAAAAGAAATTGAAAAGAAACCCGTTGCCCAAGGGAACGAGACGGCGTCGGAAACCGGTTGGAGCCTCGACTGGCCTGGCTGCCGGTGAATTGCAAGCCGCTGCACCGCCTGGTGCCGTGGCCGAGTTGCATCAGCTGATCGAGGCGGATGGAGGGAAAGTTCTCTCAGTCTATCGTGACCCATATGGGGGACAGTGGCTGGTCCAGGCCGCCTTGCCGATCGACCTGGTTGAGCCGACACCCTATCAACGAAATCTCTCCGACACGCACGTCCGAAAGTTGGAAGGGGTCATCGGGAAAATCGGTCGATTTCTCGATCCGATCATCGCAGTGCGCATCGCAAAACCCGACCATCAAGCAAAGTATTGGACACCGAATGGCAACCATCGCCTGTCGGCCATGCGGACGCTCGGAGCGAAGAGCATCATTGCGATCGTGGTTCCAGAAGCTGCCGCCGCCTATCAGATCCTCGCGTTGAATACGGAGAAAGCTCATAACCTGCGCGAGAAGGGGCTGGAAGTCATCCGCATGTACAAGGAGCTGGCTCACCTCGACGAGGCGACGGAAGAGCAATACGCGCTGGAGTTCGAGGAGCCGGCGTTCATTACGCTCGGTCTCTGTTACGAAGAGCGTCCACGATTCAGCGGCGGTGCCTATCATCCGGTGTTGAAGCGGGTGGAGGAATTTCTGAAGAAGCCGCTGCAGTCGGCATTGGGCATTCGGCAACAGCACGCGAAAACCCTCTTAGCGTTGGATGACGTGATCGTCAAACAAGTCGAAGCCCTCAAGGCCAAAGGGCTGACCAGCCCCTACCTGAAGAGCTTCGTTGTCGCCCGGGTGAATCCCATTCGGTTTCGTCCCAAAGATGCACCGGCGTTGTCGTTCGATGATGCACTCGATCGCATGACGCAGGCGGCAGCCAAATTCAATCCGGATAAAATCAAGATGGACGATCTGGCGAAATCTGGTGGCGCCTCGGACGAAGTTGACTAGCCGGTTTCCTACCAGTGATCTCCGCATCTGCACGCCGGTTGCTTGCCCCATCCATAGCTAGATTCACGTAGGCCCCTGGGCTATACTGCCGCCGAATTCGGGTCGACGTAGCAGATCGGTTGGCAATCCGGGGACCTTATTGTGGCACTCAAGCTTCGCGCAACCTGGCTTGTCTTGGTGGTCTTTCTGGTGTCCCTGCCGCTCTGGGCAGATGCCAACCTGGATTATCAAAACCGTGGCGATCGCTTCGAAGGAGTCAAACCCAAACCGGTCTCCGGCTACGACATCGAGGTCATCTCCGTTCTGGCCGACTATCAGGAGCCTTCTACGCAACTGCCTGATCAACTCCGGGTCGGGTTCTATCTTCAAAACCAAGCTCCAGTCCATCTCACCGTTCGCGAACAGGATTACCGGCTCTATTATTGGCTCGACAAGGTGAAACCGGCAAAGGGCTGGCAAACGAAGTCGGTGAATGAATACAGCTGGCCGACCGGGCCGGTGTTGCGGCAATTGGATCAAAAGCTCAACCCGTATGAGTTGGGGGTGTTGATTCGCTTGGGGAAAGAAACGCCCGCGGAGAACGAAGAGATCGCGCCGGCGGTCCTCTATCACGCGCGGCCGCCCGACAAGATCGGCGGCTATCTGTTCACGATGAAGACAAATGGGGATGCACGGCTCTCCTGCAAGGTTCTTCGAGGGAAAGAGTCAACCGAGCTGATGACACAAGCGTTCCGCCGGCTTCCTGGCGGCCGGCCGTTCACCGTGCGATGGGATGCTGTAGGCGCACAGGAAGGGCAGTATACTCTGGTCTGTGGCGGTTATTTCCTCGATACCAATCAGCCCCTGCACCAAACCGTGCAGTTTCTGCATAAGCCTACGGCCAGGTAGTGGACGACAGCCCACCGGGCATGACCGATGAGCGACATCTTCATCAGCTATTCCAGCAAAGATCGCCCCTGGGTCGAACGATTCGCGAAGACGTTAGAGTCGCACGGCTGGTCTGTCTGGTGGGATCGCAACATTCCGACCGGTGGATCGTTCAACCAGGTGATCCGACAAGAACTTGGCACCGCCAAATGTGCGATTGTCGTGTGGTCTGAACAATCCGTCGAGTCTGAGTGGGTCCAAGCGGAAGCGTCTGAAGCCAAGAAGCAAGACAAGTATCTCCCCATTAAGATCAACGAGAGCGAGATCCCGTTGGGCTTCAGCCAGCGGACCTTTCAATCGTTGGTGGATTGGGACGCAGGCGTCGAGCATGCAGGGTTTGTCCAACTGCTCAAAGATATTGAACGACTCGTCAAGAGTCCGCCGAAGCGAATTGAGTTCGGGCCGAAGCCTTGGTGGAAAAGAGTTCCTCCGATCTGGCTTGTCAGCACCCCAGCCATTCTGGCGGCGGTCGTCGCAATTGGGCTCATGCTATGGTCGATTCCGGCAAGGGTCCAGGTGGAGCTGACCACAGAGCGTATGGAATTCGAAGTCGCGGCGAGTGAACAAGGCAAGACGATGTTGAGTGGGTTCGATGTGCAGTCGGTTGCCATCGAGAAGTTCTCCACCCTTGCCTTTGAACCGGTCACAATTGAGGTCGCTAATCCATTGCAGTATCGGGTCAAGACGGATGACTTTCCACCCTCAGCTTGGAAGCGTTTGAAGGTCGATGGCGCCAAGGTCACATTGGGGGCTAAGGATCAAACCCGGCATCCGAGAGTGACAGTCGAGGGACTGAATGCTGCTGAATCGGAGACCATCCATCTCGACCCAATGGCGGTGGCGCCAGGCACACACGTGACGCTGGCAGCGCGAGAGATATATGGCGGAAAGAAAGAGGGAGTTACGCTTCAGGTCACGGGTCAGGACACGCTCACACTGTCGATTCATAAGCCCTTCAAGTTGATCGCGGATCAGGTGGAGCTGCGCGACATCGCATCGCCCTTCGGGAACCAAGACGAGCTGACTTATCGCATCACATTACCGGAGCAGGCGTCCTGGATCGCAATCACCGCCCTATCGGGTGGTCTGATCCTCTCGCCCACCTTTGTGTCAGGCCAGTCAACGTCGTTCTTCAGCGGCATTCCCGTGGTCACGATGGATCTGACCAAGCAAGATCCATCCGGCGAGCGGGTCAGCGCGCTGACCGGACAGGGGACGATCAGCTTCCCGAATTATCCGCACCTCGGCATCGTGCCACTCAAAGAGGGTGAGGCCATTGGCCTAGAGCGGCTGGACAAATTCGAGATTGAGCGCGTCACATTGCGGTCTGACGGTGGAGGCATGAATGTGGTCGGCTATGGGCTGGTCAAACAGGTCCGTACGAAGAGAGGCGAGATTCCGATTCTCCACAGCCTGACCGCGTTGGATGCCTTGTGGCATAATGCGCGGCTCGCGGTGTTTGTAGCGATTGTCTCCGCGGTGTTCACGACCAGCCTTGGGGCCTATCGGCTTTGGAAGGAGTTCAAGCGTTGAAGGTGCGCGCCGTGTTCGCAGAGGCCGAGTGGGAGAAGGCAGCGCGAGGAATCGACCAGCGGCTCTATCCCTGGGGCAATGCAGAACCCAGTAAAACATTGGCGAATTTTGGGTGCCGCGATTCAATGGACTATGGGGTGCTGATCAACTTTGGATTACTTGAGAACGGGAGAAGTCCCTACGGTGCTTACAATATGGCCGGCAATGTGTGGGAATGGGTGGCGGACTGGTATGACAGCAACTATTATGGCAAGAGCTCGGTGCGCAATCCGAAAGGACCCTCGGCTGGGGAATATCGTGTCGTCCGCGGTGGGTCCTGGTTCAATGGACCGAGAGAGTTGCGGTCTGCATACCGTGGCAGGGACACACCGTTGATCTGGGGCGCCGCTATCGGGTTCCGTTGCGCCCAGGACGTTCCGAAATAACCTTTTCGCTTTGACGCTGTTTCCTTTTCTCCGGATCTGCAAAGTCACCATGCTGAATCGCGCATCGTCAACGTTCGAAACCTTTCACGCGTGCTGTAGTTGGGCCTTGTGCATGCTGCTTCTGCTGGCGGTGGCCTTTCCCTCTGCGCTCTGGGCCAATGACATGGTCCGCGTGAAAAAAGGGGTCGTGAAAATTACCGCGCAGGTGGATGGCAAAAATCGCGTCGGCTCGGGAGTGGTGGTGAAGTTGGATGAAGACCATGTCTATATCGTCACGGCTTCACATGTCATCGAAGGCGACCAGCATCCCAACGTGTTCTTCTACGTAGCGCCGCACCGCTCGTATCGCGCTCGCGTGCTGGGGCTAGAAGGAGGAAACCCGGCTGGATTGGCTGCGCTCTTGGTCGAAGGCAAGATTCCCTCCGATCTTGTGGCCCTGCCCCTCGACCAGGCGGCATCTGTCAGCGGCGGTGAACCCATCACCTTGATCGGCTTCCCACGCGCGGAAGGTTCCATGTGGACCGTGACGACGGGCACCCTTTCTGGTCGGCGCGGGAGCGCGCTCTCCTTTTCCGGTACAGCCGACGAAGGCAATTCGGGAGGGCCAGTGCTGTTCCAAGGCAGCGTCGTCGGCATTGTGACGCAGGTGGGCGCAAAGTTTAACACCGCGGTGCCTGCCGTCGTGGCGCGTTTTGCGTTAGAGGGATGGGGTGTACGGCTCTTGGAGGAAGCGAGGCAGCTTCCGCCACGATCAAGTGAAGAAGAACCGGAACCGGTCGTGGTCCAGCCGACGGCAAGAGGTCTGGTATCCGGAACGTACCAGGGTCTTTCCATGACCCTCTTGGGAGGCACATCCATCATCCAGACGGTCTATCAACAAAACGGCGACCAGGTCACCGGCACCTATGCCGACAATCATGGCGATGCCGGCGTCATGCAAGGCCGTACGCAGGGCAATGTGTTCGCCGGACGCCTCGCGTCGCAGACCTTCCAGGGTGTGGCTTGCGATTTTACCTCAGAAGTCGGCGACGGTGGAAAAACTATCCAGGGTACGGTGACCTGCAATAATGGCAATGCCGGGTCTTTTGCGCTGGAACGGCAATAGCACAGGATGTTGAAAAAGTCTGTCAGCGGCATACTTGTCGTAAGAATTGCCTTCCACTCCGTAGCTTTCTACCTACTGTCCACCCTCCTGTTTCCACATCTTCTCTTGTCACAGGGCAGTGGCGATCTGAAACGCGGGGTGGTGAAGATCACCGCTCAGGCTGAAGGGCAGCAATCCAAGGTTGGGACGGGATTTGTCGTACGTGTTGACAAGGACGCCGCCTACATCGTCACGGCGGCGCATGTGGTGGAAGGAGATCCCAAACCCACCGTGACGTTTATCCTCAACCTCCAGCAGCCGTTCGTAGCTCAAGTGGTCGGGATTGAAGGCGGAGATCCACAGGGGCTCGCCACCCTGCGTGTGGCTGGGCCGATTCCAGACGGTGTAGTGGCGTTACCGCTGGATCTGACAACAAAGGTAGTTGGTGGAGAGGCGCTCACCTTCATAGGCTTTCCACGGACGTTACCACCCTGGACTGTCTCCACGGGGAGTCTTAGTGGGATGAACGGGCCGACCCTCGCGTTTCAGGCTCTGGTTGAGGAAGGCCATTCCGGTGGACCACTGTTACTGAACGGGCAGGTGATCGGTGTCGTGAGTGACACCAGAGGACGGTTGGGTTATGCGGTGCCGGCATCGATCCTTGCGGTGGCGTTGAATGGCTGGCATATCGAGCCACGTGCCAGCGACTCGATGGTGCCGCAGGAGAAAATCGGTGTGGATGGAATGCCTATGGTGCTGATTCGGTCCGGACGCATCCCGACCAAGATGGTGGAGGTTTTTATCGGGGGACGGGCGGAAGAGGTTCAAGGCACCGCGCGATCCCTGCATCTGGCGGACGATCTGTATGTCGAAAAAACCTTGGTCACGAACGCGCGCTACCGCCGATTTGTTGAATCCAGTGGCGTGACGCCTCCTCCCGACCTGATGGAGCAATCTACTTCGCTCGATCCCAATGGACCAGTACAGGACGTCACGTGGCATGATGCCGTCGCCTACTGCCGATGGGCTCGCAAGCGGCTACCGACGGAAGATGAGTGGGAAAAAGCGGCGCATGACGCGCAGGGCCGGATCTTGAACGACCAGGTGTACGAGTGGACGGCCACCACGTACCAAGAGGCTCGATGGAGCCCCACGCCGCCGAAGGACCAGACCCGGAAGGTGATTCGTGGAAGTCTTCAGGCTCTCGGCATTCATGATGCTGTCGGCGACCTCGATTATCAGGTGCGCATGTTTGCCCTGGCGGACGAAGGCGCAACCGGCCGAGGTTTTCGCTGCGTGCAGGATGTTCCGAATGAACGTTGAATGGTATCGCCCTGAGCCCGTCGATAAATCTATCCTGAGTCCTTCGATTGGCTCAGGACGGGCTCGCCGAAGAGACCACCTTGCCCTTCAACTCAACGCCCCTTTAGAATGATTCATTCGTTTTGCTCGCAAGGAGGATGTTATGAGCTTGGCCGACAATAAATGTATTCCCTGTCGTGGCGGGGTGCCGCCGGTGCCGAATGATCGCGCACAGGCGTTGCTCAAAGAACTGGGCCGGGGGTGGGCACTCAACGGACAGGGGCATCTCGAACGGCTGTACACCTTCAAGGACTTTGCTCAGCCGCTGGCTTTTGTGAACAAGGTCGGTGCGGTGGCCGAGGCCGAAGGCCATCATCCCGATCTGTATCTGGCTTGGGGCAAGGTAAAGGTCGAGATCTGGACGCACAAGATCAACGGCCTGACCGAGAGCGACTTTTATCTGGCGGCCAAGGCGGACCGTGAATTTGAGCCCTTTCGGGCCGCTTAGCATAGAGTCTCAGAGGTTCGTTCGTGGTGAGCCTGTCGAACCAAGAACGAATTCCTTGAAGGTGCACGCCCTTCGACTAGCTTAGGGCGAACGGCAGCGTAACGAAATTTGATGGACGTAACTTAAGAGGCGTTAGATGAGCGATGAAGCGAGAGTTGCGCTCGTCAACATGCCGTTCAGCTACGCCAAGTATCCCTCGATTCAGCTCGGCACGCTCTCTGCGCTCCTGAAATCCAACGGCATTCCTGTTGATTGTCATCATATGAACGTCCGGTTTGCCCACCTGATCGGCGTCGAATTGCACGAAAGCATTTGTGAGAAACGCGCGCTCTTCGGCGAGTGGCTGTTCTCCTTCCTCCTGTTTCAAGACAATCCGAAACGCGCGGAGTACCCACGCATATTCAAGCCGGTCTTTGAACAGCTGTCCCAAGAGTGCAGCAAACCGATTGGCTACTTCGAAGAGATGGCGACCCGCATCGCGCCGCAATTTCTCACTTGGGCCCTCACCGCCATCAATTGGGGACAGTATAAGTTGGTCGGGTTTACCTCGACGTTCGATCAGAACGTCGCGAGCCTGACCATGGCCAAGCTCATCAAGGACTTGTACCCAGATGTGACGATTGTCTTCGGTGGAGCCAACTTCGACGGCGAGATGGGGCTGGAGTACTTCCGGGCGTTTCCCTTCATCGATCACGTGGTGGTCGGTGAGGGAGAAGAAAGTTTCTTGCCGTTCGTTCGCCAGGTTCTGGCCAGTAAAACAGTGGACTATCCGAATGGGGTGACGTACCGTCAGGGCGACAAGATCAAGCTCACACGGAATGAATCACTCTTCTCCGATTTCGCAAAGACCGGCCCTCCCGATTATGACGACTACTATGCGTTACTTACTGAACTCGGGCAGACGGCGCAAGGTCTCGATCGAATCCTATTGTATGAGGGTTCTCGTGGCTGTTGGTGGGGCGAGAAACATCACTGTACTTTTTGTGGACTCAATGCCCAGAGCATGAAGTTCCGAGCCAAGGCGCCTGGGCAGGTGTTACAAGAAATGGCCGACCTCTCACAGCGCTACGATGCTGTCCGGTTTCGCCTCGTCGATAACATCATCGACATGGCCTATATCGACAATCTCTTCGGCAAGTTGGCGGAGGATCACTGCGACTTGGATGTCTTTATCGAAACCAAGAGCAATCTGCAGAAACGCCAGATCAAGACCTTGGCCGCCGGCGGGGTGAAGTGCATGCAGCCGGGCCTGGAAAGTTTGAGCCTCAATCAGCTGCGTGCCATGGACAAGGGCGTCACGCCGATGCAGAACATCATCTGCCTCAAGTGGAGCCTCTACTATCACGTGATGGTATCATGGAATATTTTGCTGGGATTTCCAGGCGAGACCAATGAGGACTATCAGCGTCAGCTCGACCTGATTCCCTCCCTGCTGCACCTGCAGCCGCCCGAAGCGACCGGCAAGTTCTGGCTGCAGCGCTTCAGCCCCTACTTCACTAGGCCGCACGAGTACGGCATCCGGATTACGGGACCGGGGATGGCCTATGAGTATGTCTACGACGCACGGCAGGTCGATCTGAAGAAGATCGCCTACGATTTTGAGTATGAACTCGACAATTGGCCAGTCGATCCTCACCTGTATCAAGAGCTGGTTGCTGCAATCGAGGGCTGGCAACGGATGCATAAGTCAGGGGATCGGCCGTTTCTGTATTACTCGAAGGCACCGAACTATGTGACCGTCTACGATGGCCGGAATCCAACGGCTCCGACTCGTCGGCGGTATGAAGGCTTAGCGGTGCTGGTCATCGAAATTTGCAATGAGTCGGCAAAGAGCGTGGAGCAGATCCGATCTGCAGCGGCGGGGCGAACTGAGTGCGGTGATGAAATCCTCTTGCCCATCCTCAACGACCTCACAGCACAGCGGGTCTTGTACGAAGAGCGGGGAAAATACTTCACGCTGGCGATTCCAGAGAATCCGTATTTGTAACCATCCGCTCGTGCTGAGCCTGTCGAAGCACAGCCTCACTCCTCAAAACAGCTGCTAGACAGCTTTACGTGAGATCGTTACACTTGGGCCCTTCCTGGTCCTGAGTAGCGTTCCGGAAGTCCCTTCATGGTTCGACTGGCTCACCACAAACGGGCCTCTGTGACAAGCGGTTGTGGGTCGTTCAGATGAAGCCGTATCGTTTTAGAACCAGCCATGAGTGACATCTTCATCAGTTATTCCAGCGAAGATAAGGGCCGCGTCCAAGCCCTGGCGCGAGCCTTGGAACGGAAGGGGTGGTCGGTCTGGTGGGATCGGCGGATTCCTGCTGGCAAGTCTTTCGATGACGTCATTCATGAAGCTCTGAAAGCCGCGAGATCCGTTGTTGTGGTGGGGACTAAGACCTCGGTCAAAAGTACCTGGGTGAAGAATGAATCGCGGAGTGGCCTGCGGCGAAACATCTTATTCCCCGTGATGCTGCTGGACGTGGTTGAGATCCCACTGGAGTTTGAGCATCTACAGGCCGCGCACTTGATGGACTGGCAACCGGATCAGGAGCATTCCGGCTTTGACCAATTTATTGACGATCTGGCCGGGGTCATCGGCGTTCCCGTGACGCAGAGCCAGGCCACTCCAACATCGTCAGCGAAGCCGACGTCCGAACCTGAGAGCAAACCGCTGCAGGGTGCGGTTCAAGCTGTCCTTATTAGTGGGAACAATAACTTGTCGGCGTTGACCCTGTCGCCGGGCACCTTGGTTCCAAGCTTTGCTGCGAGCACCGCGGACTACACAGTGAAGGTGGCGAGTGAGGTGACCAGCGTGAATGTCTCGGCAACCAAGGCTGATTCGAATGCCGTGCTGTCGGGGAATGCGACAGCTGGGTCAGGAACAGCAACCGGCCAAGCGACTCTTCCACTCAACGGACCAGGGACAACCACACTCGCGGTGATTACTGTCACCCCTCCGAACGGAAGTTCGAAAACCTACCGCATCACGGTAAACCGAGCAGTCCCGTCAGGCAACAACAACTTGTCAGCGTTAACCGTGTCGTCAGGTACTCTGACTCCTGCCTTTAGTGCGAACACACTGAGCTATACCGTGGATGTGGCAAGCACCGTGACCAGTGCCACGGTCACGCCTACGCGGCAGGATCCCAACGCAACGATCACCGTGAATGGGCAGGCCTCCACCTCCGGACAACCCCGAACCATAGCGTTGAACGGAGCAGGGTCAAATGCCTTAATTAATATTGAGGTGACCGCACCCAATGGCACTCAGAAGACCTACACAGTAAACGTCTCTCGTGCTGTCGTTAGCGAGAATAACAACCTGTCAGCATTGACGGTGACGCCTCCTGGTTCCATCAGCCCGGTGTTTACTGCAAGCACAACACAATATATGGCAAACGTCGGCAGTGCCGTCACCAGCGTCACAGTAGCGGCAACCAAGGCCGATCCGAATGCCGTGATATCGGGTGATGTATCGGCTGGGGTGGGCGGCGCCACTGGCCAAGCAACCATTCAACTGAGCGGGCCTGGGACAACCACCTGTGTGACGATCTGGGTGACCGCATCCGAGGGCAGTCAAAAGACCTACGTGGTGAACGTGTCCCGGGCAGCACTTGGCGGGAACCATAACTTGCAGAGTTTGTCCGTCTCATCTGGGAGGCTCTCGCCTTCCTTTAGTGCCAGCAGGACTTCCTATACGGTGAACGTTGGTAGCAACGTTACAAGCGTCACCGTGACTCCAACACTTCAAGATATCAATTCCAGTATGACGATCAATGGACAGGGAACTAGTGCGGGGCAAGCCCGTTCCATAACTCTAGCCCCTGCCGGATCGAGTACCGAAATAGAAATCATCGTGATTGCCTCGAATGGTAGTAATAAGACATACCTCATCACGGTAAACCGTGCGACGCTCTCTCGAGCCGCTGAGGTGGAATCAGAGTCCGAGCGACTGGAAGCGAAACCGTCTGGCGTGATGCGTGGCGCCGTGCGTTCGAACTTGCCTAGGAGTATGAGCAGGATCTTCATTTCCTATCGTCGCGAGGATAGTGCCGATGTCACGGGGCGGATCTACGACCGACTCCGTCAAGAGTTTGGGGCAGGGGCCGTCTTTAAGGATGTCGATTCGATTCCGTTTGGTGTTGATTTTCGGAAGTATCTCGATACGCAGGTGAGTAAGTGCTAGGTGTTCCTGGTAGTCATCGGGCGGGATTGGATCAAAAAACGCGGCAGTAAGGGCAAGTCGAGACTCGAGGACCCAGGGGATTTTGTCCGCATTGAGGTCGAATCGGCCCTCAAACGGGACATTCCAATCATTCCGGTGCTGGTGAGCGGGGCCGCGATCCCGCTGGTGGATCGGCTCCTGGCCAGTCTGCAAGAGTTGTCTTACCGGAATGGCCTCGTCATGCGCCCTGATCCCGATTTTCATCGAGACATGGATCGGCTAATAGGATTTCTGTAAAAAGGGATGTGGAATCCAGTCGATCAGCCTACGGCAGTATCTAAGACTGTCGAGCCTATGGTTGAGGATAGGAAAGAAAGGCCTTCTCCAATAGCGGAAGAGCGACCCTTGTCGGGGTTCATAGAGAAGTATGGAATAGTGCCGGAGGAGAAGCCTGCACGGGTGATAGAGGGGAAAGCCGCGAGGGCGGCAGAAGAGGAATCATCGCGAGGGGAATCAACTGGGCGTCAGTCAAGCTTTCGGAGCCAAAATACACCCAGACAGGAACCTCCCTTTGAGATGGTGAAAGTGCCGAAGGGACCGTTCTTGTATGGCGACCGGAAAACCCGCGAGACGATCGACCATGACCTCGGCCGGTGGTTATCAAGATCAGCAATACTGGTCAGATGATGGGTGGAAGTGGAAAACAACAAATAACGTCACAGATCCTCAATACTGGGATGATCCTCAATGGAACAAGGCCGATCATCCCGTTGTTGGAGTCAGCTACTTTGAAGCAGAGGCATATGCAAAATGGGCTGGGAAACGCCTGCCGACCGAGCAGGAGTGGGAAAAGGCTGCTCGTGGCCAGGAGGATGGACGCGAATATCCTTGGGGAGACGAGTTCGACAAGGGGAAATGCAATAGTGCCCATGCGCGCGTTTCCCATACGACACCGGTAACCGATTATGCTACTGGGGTCAGTCCCTACGGGTGCTATGACATGGTCGGGAATGTCTGGGAATGGTGTGCGGACTGGTATGACAAAAAGAAAGGTTTGCGGGTGATCCGGGGTGGTTCCTGGGATGACAGAAGGGAGAGGAAGGAGTTCAACGTCTGGTCCCGGCGCTACGACAAGCCTGGCCTGGCTGACGATCGAGACAATACCATCGGTTTTCGCCTTGCCCAGGACATAAAATAGTCTATACGCTTTGACCCTGTTTCCTTTTCTCCGGGTCTTCGTTATCGTCTCTTCTCTTTGTGTGATCAACGAGTTGTAATCCGGGGTCATCATGACCGAGGAATCTGCCGGAACCCTTCCTATGGCCGTGACCAAGGCCTACGATGTGCTGCGCTGGCTCATCAACCACTTGGGCAAGTTTCCACGATCTCATCGGTTTGTGCTGGGAGAGCGGATCGAGTCGCGCATGCCGAACAACATCCGTTCGCGCTGAGCCTCTGACGAGTGGAAAATTGCTATCCGGTTGCAGGCGTTTGCTGTTGCGCACTAATATGCTCTCAAGGTACTTGCTACGGGAGACTGGGCACCCCTGAGATCGAGGTGCAGCTAGCGGCTTGAAGAAGCATCCTGGCTAAGGCCCTCGGTGTTTCGCCCGCTCAGGAAAGACAGCTGGATAGATGAAGGAGGCAGTATGGCCCCGTCGATTTCTACGACCGTCGATAGGGATCGGTTGAAAACCATTGCGGATCGATTGCGCCAGAATTATGGTGCTGTGCGTGTCATCCTCTTTGGGTCGATGGCACACGACACAGCCACTGAGCATAGCGATATCGATCTGCTGGTGATCGCCGACACCGGCGAGCGTTTTTACGAGCGTTCGGCCTCGGTGCTTCGCGTTGTGCGCGAAATCAGCTATGGGTTGCCGCTGGCGCCGATTGTCTTGAGCCCACAGGAATTGCAGGCCCGGTTAGCCCGCGGCGATCAATTTATTGCGGAGGTGGTGGAGACAGGGGTGGACTTGTGACCTCACGCCGCGATTCTTTGTACCCTGAAGACTGGCGGGTTGTCGGACGACAGGACTGGCATCGAATTCATGTCATGTTGGACGATGGCGATGCCGAAGGGGCGGGGCTCTTTCTTCAACAGGCCTTGGAGAAATTTCTCAAGGCGTATCTCTTGGGGAAAGGCTGGAAGCTGAAGAAGGTGCACACGCTTCAGAGCTTACTTGATGAAGCTGCAGCCCATGATGACGCGATTCGACCGTTTCGTGGCCTCTGCGAACAAGCCTCTGCCTTCTACATGGCTGAACGGTATCCGACTCTGGGTAGCACCGGTTTGGAACTCGAAGAGGTGAAGCCGTTGTTACCAGAGGCGCGATCTCTCATCACCGCGCTGTTCCCAGACGAAGTCCTGAAATGAGGGATTAAGAATCCTCCTTGCCGGTTGAACCAGGGACAACTGTAAAAATCCCAATCAGCTCTTATTGGCTGATCTCAACTTGATGGAGTTGAGTCATCGCGCCTCCTAAGAAATACCTGTCAACTCACCTCCTACATCGACAGCTTCTCCGCCACGTTCCGCATCTGGACGCCATGGACAAGTGATGCGCCGCCGCGGATGGCGCAAGCGACGTGCACCGCCTCGGTCATTTCTTCTACATTTGATCCCTTTTCCAGCGACGCCTGCGTGTAGGCGTCGATGCAGTAGGGACATTGCACGGTATGGGCGACGGCCAGGGCAATGAGCGCCTTCTCTCGCTCCGTCAACGCGCCCTCCACAAACACCGCGTCGTAGTAGCTCTTGAACTTCTCCCACAGTGCTTTGTTGCCCTTTCCGATGTCAGCAAACTTGCCAAGATCATGCGAATGGTAATACGAGTCCATGAGGAACCTCCTATGTGATTCGATGATGTGGAGAAGAAAGAAGTCGCGCGATAAAGCGATCAGGCATGTCCCGGAGGGATAGGCTCGACATTCGCCAGAGCTTCGGAGAAGCGATTGCCGACGATGTCGGTCACCTGTGTCATGAGATCTTTCACTTCCTGCCATTCGGCAGGCAACAAGTCCTGCTTCAGCTGAGGGTGGATCGCCCATTGGGCTTCGACTTGTATCCCTTTTCGGCTGACGAGCACGCGGAGCAATTCCACGTCCCAGGCTGGATCAACGGGTTGATCACCGGAAAGACTGTTATTCGGTTGTTCTGGTGGAGGGACGGCACGCGCCATGCGAAGACTCCTGTTGATCGATATTTGCAGCATACCGTATCCACACTCGAGTTGTACATTGGTGGGGGAGCTTCACGAGGCTACACCTCTATCGTGCGTTCATGTCCGTGGAGCATCTTGCTTGAGAACCTGGAGCATCGCCTCGTGGATCTGGCCATTGCTCGCGACCAGCTCCTGTCCGTAGATGGAGAGATCCTTTCCGCTGAAATCGGTCAGCCGTCCACCGGCTTCTTTCACAATGACTGATCCAGCCGCCATATCCCAGGGATTGAGCTGGACTTCCCAGAACCCGTCGAAGCGCCCTGCCGCCACATAGCAGAGATCCAATGCCGCAGAACCCGTTCGCCGAAGTCCCTGTGCCTTCATGGCAAACTTGGAAAAATGATCCAGGTTGTTGCGCGGTGTGTCTCGGATGTCGTACGCGAAGCCTGTCACCAGCAGGCTGCTGTTGAGTGTCGCCGTCTTGGATACGTGGATGGGGTGACCGTTCAACTGCGCGCCACGATGTTTAATGGCTGTGAAGAGTTCGTCCCGCGAGGGGTCAACAATCACGCCAAGAATACAGCGCCCCTCATACTCAAGGCCGATAGAGACGCAGTAGGTGGGGTAGCCGTGAGCAAAATTCGTGGTGCCGTCGAGTGGGTCGATCACCCAGAGATAGGGTGACGGGACCTCCTCAATACGGCCACGCTCCTCGGCCAGGAATCGATGGGTGGGGAAGCGAGCCCGGATATGGTCGATGACACACTGTTCAGCGGCACGGTCCGCGTCCGTCACTAGATTGATCGGATTCTTATACTCGATGCGGAACCCAGAACTCGCATAGGTTCGGAGGAGGGCGCCCGCTTCTTTGCCGGCGGCAATCGCCGTGTCGAGCAGGATGTCGTGGGACGGGTGGTCATGAAGAATCGGCACGCCGGATTGTAGCATGCCCTGTATGTAATCGAGCGGGTAACGGTGCTTTTCACAGAAACAAGCCTTCCCTACAATGCACAGGCAAGGGTTACATGTGTGCAAGAGTATGTTTATTGAGCGAACATATTATTTGAATCAAGAAACTTGACAGAGATTAGAAGCAATGCTATAAAGCAAGCATGCTTTACGAGAGGTGCTTGTGGAGGAATTAAGAGACATTCTCGTTGGGCTAGATCAACGGATTAACGCCTACAAGAGTCGGTTCCAGGACCTGGAGAAGAAGCGTCGTCGTTTGGATGATGAAATTGCGACGATTAAGAAGTATCTCGAACTTGCTGAAACTCTCTACCGCGTCGAGGCCGACAAGGCCAAGCTTGCCAGTCTCTCCAACCAAATTATTCCCGCAGATGACTCCAAGGGTATTCGGTCTCCACAGGTTATGGACGTGACCGATCAATCACGAGAAATTTTGCTTGGCCGAAGTAAGTACGTTGGGAAAAGCGTCCCGCAAGCAGCCTATGAGATCCTCCGTGAATCAAACCGCTCCATGCATGCGAAGGAATTGGTGCAGCGCCTCATCGAAGGCGGGTTGCAGATCAAAGGGAAAACGCCGCTGACATCGATTGCCACGTCGCTCAAGCGGGACAAGCGGTTTAGGAAAGTCGGTCCCAACACGTTCGAGGCGTTAGACGATATGTTGATTCAGGCGGTGTAGCGATCAGTTAACGGGCCTAACGTGATACGGCGAAGGGGGGTGAGACTCTTGGCGACAAAGAAAGCAGCAAAGAAGAAGAAGAAGTAATCCCCGCTATAATGTGATGCGCCGGGGGTGAGGCCACTCACTCCCGGCGTACCATACTGTGATGTGTTGGAATAAAGAGCGCGACCTGCCAGAAGATCAGCAATCAGCCGGATAATAATCTCTGCAGACTACTAAGAAGCCTGAAGTGCGACAGCTGGATGAAGGTGAAGCGCGTGTGCCATTGATCGCTTCCCTTCTCCTGAGGGGTCTGCGTTGAGAAGCACCCACTTCTCTGGCTGGGCCAGGATCTGCTGGACCAACCGCGTGTGGAGTGCATGTCCTGACCGGTCTGCGACGATGTGACCGATGAAGGGCATCCCCATAAGAGAAAAGTCACCGATCAGATCAAGGATTTTGTGGCGAACAAACTCATCGCCGAATCGAAGGCCGGATTCGTTGATGACCCCATCATCCGACAGGACAACGGTGTTGTCCAGGGTTCCGCCTTTGCCGAGCCCGCGAGCCCACAAGGCTTGGACCTCGTACAGAAACCCAAATGTCCTGGCTTCGGCGATCTCATTCTCAAACGCGCTGGCGGAGCAATCATAGGCATAGGTCTGCGTCTTGATCAGGGGATGTTCATAGTGAATGGAGTAGGTGATCTTTGGGGTGGGGGACGGTTCGATCCGAACACGCTTCGAACCCTCGGTCACTTCGATCGGTGCCATAATCTTAAGAAACGGCTGTTTCCGATTCTGGGGGACAATACCGACGGATTGAATCAGCCGGACGAAGGGCGCGGCGCTTCCATCCATGACCGGAACTTCGCTTGCCGATACATCGACGAAGACATTGTCGACATGAAGGCCTGAGAGTGCCGAGAGCAGATGCTCAATGGTCTGAACTTGGAACCCATTGCCGCTGATGGCTGTGCACAATTCGGTTGGGACACGATGCTTAACGGAGGCTGAAAGATACGTATCAACGTTCGTCTTGCGATTGACAAAAACCACGCCGGTGTCAGAGGGAGCAGGCCGCAGCGTAATAGACGCCGACTGGCCGGAATGGAGTCCTACACCAGAACAGGTTACTGCCGATGCCAAAGTTTGTTGATTACGCACAAATCCTCCCTCATAGAGACAAATGCTTAAACACAGTCGTCCACTTTAATGCTAAGCAATTCATATGCCTGCAAATAATAATTGTAAGTTGCTGTTATTACTTTGCAATATGTATGAAGTTCTGAAATGGAACTGTATCTAAAAAGGCACAACTGTGTTTTTCCAGAAATGGTCCAGTAAGAAAATAAAGATTCGGCGAGTGACATGGCACCACATGGGAAGCGAGACACCGGGTACTGCGCGAATGGTATCCATGTAACTCAAAAAGGGTGAAGCCGGTCAGCTCCGTTCCTTGAGTGATCCTGCAGGTAGTGTCGGTATAAGTAGAAGATCCCATTGGGGGATGGTATCATCATCCAGGTAAACGCGCCAACTCACCTCATGCCGCATCGGTTTGTGACTTAGCATCGTCATGTCACGTTCCGAATCTCGCCTCATACTCGGTCACCACACAAGTGAGCATGTTGGCCAATCGTTTTGCAGTAAAGGGATTGAGCACAATACGGTTGGTCAGCTGAACTTGGATGTTCGTCTGTCCGCGCTCCCACACATTATTCACACCAAAAGCCAGCACCACTTCTTCGCGAGTTGAAGACACATTGCACACGTTCGCATACGAACTCTGCAGGTTCGACACATCGAACTGGACCGTCGGAGCGGCACCGGCCAGCTGAGTCGACTGAGAAGGGTTGGGGACAGGCGAGCCCGTTGAATTCCCTGTTGGTCCCGTTTGTTTCATGAGAATCTCCTTGCTGATGGATGAACCCGTCGCGACTAAGAAGGAATGATCCCTCGCCTAGTTCCACGCAAGTTACCAAGAAATACAATATCCAAAAAGGGAAAACAGAGTTTCCTCGGTTGTACCTATCCCATGCAGGTTATTCAGCGACCATGGGCTGAACCCGTACCGAGCTGATTGCGTGATCATGTGGGTCAGAATGATAGAGAAATATCCCAAAAGTGAAAAACTGATGACAAACCATGAGAGGTGGGTACGCTCGTACAAAGATAGGTAAAAACTTTACCGTTGGTCGATAGACACGGCAGAGCTGTGTCTCCAAGGCTAGGTGGGAACGTCTGACCGCACGAACGGCGAGTGGCAGCCTTCTGTGCAGCGGCGGGAACCAAACCCGATCCCAAACTCAGGTGTTGCGCCTATGTCCTGGCCTGAGCGCATTTTCAAGCTACCATTGCTGCAAACCACCGCGCCACGATCGACACGCTGGTTGTTGGGAAAATCATGGAGTTGGCGGTGGCCCCTCTCTTCAACATATCGGACAAGAATGCATGCTTTGTCACATTCTGCTGCCCGCCATGAATTGCCCCGCAGGGCGCGGTATAAGCGCCTTGTAAGAAAGGGGAATTTACTTCGTCAACTGGCACCTGCCTTGCTAAATTCTTGGGTAACTCGAAAACCGAGGTCTTCTCCCTATCATCATGAAAATACTACGGAGACGCAAGAAGGGCGAGGTGAAGCCTGCCTGCGGACGGCGGCCGACTTCTGTATACGGGAGTCCGCCCCTTCCCACATACAGCGCCTCCTGGTTCGCGCTCGAACCACGGATCATGTTCGATGGGGCGGGTGTGGCGACGCTCGGTACCGTTGCCACCGAGCCACTCGCCCAGAGTCAAGCCGAAGCATCTCTCTCAGCCGATGACGCGACATCATCTGACACACCACCCGCTGCCGCACCCACAGGTGAGCCACAGTTCAACTCTAACGACCAAGCCTTATTCGATGCGCTGGCGGCCTACGATACGTCAGCGGCCCGTCAGGAAATCGTGTTTCTCTCTCCCAGCGTGCGCGACTACCAACAACTGCTCGATGGCATCAGCCCCAACGTCGAAGTGATCATCCTCGATCCTGCCCGCGACGGCGTGCAGCAGATGGCGGAGGTACTCGTCGGGCGGACGGGCATCGACGCGATCCACCTGATCGGCGAAGGGACATTCACGGTTGCCCCGTTTATCCCACCGCCCGGTGGTGGAGGTGGAGGCAGTGGTGGCGGCGGAGGTGGTGGCGGGACAGGAGGGTCTGGAGGCACAGGTTCAGGTTCGGGCTCTAGGTCTGGAGGCAGCGGTGGTATCGTTCCGCCTCCAATACAGCAGCCTCCAGTTCTGATAGCCCTGGGGGTGCCGGTGAAAGAAGCGTCCGTGGTAGGCGCAACGAACGATCCGCTCCCGAGAACTATGACCCCGAATCGCACCTTTGCCAGGGTAGAGCAGCCCACCGTCGGGATCCAGGAGCCTCCAGCGCGACCGGCGGAACCATTTTCGCTTCCGGTGAAAAAGGTACTGGCTGTGGGTCACAAACTTGTCGAACGATTGACCAGGTTGGCCGAGGATCTTGAGCGCGGCGTGCAGGAGTAGGAACATAAAGCTCAGCTCATCGGGCAAGTCGCCTCATTCTCGGGGATGGCCTTATCCGCTGGATTTGTGGCCTGGAATCTGCGCGGGCGCTCTGGTTGCGAGTTTCCTCGTTTCGATGCCGGCTTGGAGGCATTTTGATCCGTTGCCGGTACTGGGTGGCGAACTCCTCACCCGCCGAAAACGCGATCGGAAGATCCGTGAGGAAGATGAGCAGGAGAAGAAGCAGTTTCGTGGCCTGGATCGAGTACTGAAGACATCACGGAACGAATCAAACGGTAAGCGAAAAGGCAGGTGAACGGAACGCAGGTATGAAAGTCACCCCCTTAGTGTGGATCAGTTTCGGCTTGGTCAGCTTGACAATCAGCGTGATGTTGGCCGGCTATTCACTTGTCGATCTCGTGCCCAATCATGATCGTCAGGTCTTCGAATATCGTCGCGATTTAGCCGAAGCCCTGGCTGTTCAATACTCCGCATTAGCGGAGCGGAATCAGATTGAAACGATTCAATTTTCCATGGAGACGCTGGCCAAGCGGAATCACGAAATCTCGTCACTGGCGCTCCTTCAAAAAAACGGCAGCATTGTTGCACAAGTTGGCGCGCGTGCACAGGCTTGGGTTCAGCCGCCGGGTGAACAATCGACGCTTCAATCCCTTCAAGTCCCGATCTTTTCCGGAGAACAGCCATGGGGTGTGCTCCAATTGGCGTTTCGCGAATCTGAAGGCTCAGGCATAGACCGCTTTCTTTCCGATCCACGGATACGCTTCCTTGCGTTTGTGAGTGTAATGGGGTTCATCGGGTACCTCCTTTTCATGAAGCGCACGCTCCGTCAGCTCGATCCCTCCGGCATTGTTCCGACACGTGTGAAAGCGGCGCTTGATGCCCTGACGCAAGGTGTGGTGATGATCGATACGCAAGACCGGATCATCCTCACAAACGATTCGTTCAGTCGCGCTGTGAATAAGCCCGTGACATCGTTGATAGGCTCCGATCTCGGGACGCTTGCCTGGAAGTCGGTGACTCCGACGGATTCGCTCATGGTGTATCCGTGGACCAGGGCCATTATGGACCGGCAGTCTCTCGACAATATCCCGCTTATTATGAATCTCTCCGATGGGGAACAGCGAAAATTCATCGTCAATACGGTCCCGATTATAGACGACGGGTCCACTGTCAGAGGGGCGCTCGTCTCGTTTCACGACGTCACCGAACTGGATCGAGCCAATTCTCAACTCAAGGATGCGAACAGTGAATTAGAGGCATCACGTGTCCAAATTGTACAGAAGAATCAGGAACTCGAGGCCACGAATGCGAATTTGCACGTCGAGATGGATCAGCGGAAAAAAGCTGAGGCGGAAAAAGAAAAGCTGTACCAGCAACTCATGAATGCCTCGCGCCAAGCGGGTATGGCGGATGTGGCGTCCAGCGTACTGCATAATGTCGGGAACGTCCTCAATAGCATTAATGTGTCGACGGATACGCTTCTCAAAGCGCTCAAAAAGCCGATGGTGGGCGATGTCTGTCGGATCGCATCGATGTTCAACGAGCATCAGGACAATCTACAGGAATTCTTGACGGTCGACCCGAAGGGCAAGCAGATCCCGGCCTATCTTGGTTTGGTGGCCGAGTCTCTGAGTGGAAGCCATCAGACGATCCAAGGTGAACTCGACTCGCTTGTGAAGAAAGTCGATCACATCAAGCAAGTGATCATGTCACAGCAAGATATTGCCCGCGCAGGTAATATCCGTGAGCCTGCGTCCGCTGAAGATCTCATGGAACAGGCGGCCGTGATGGCGCTCCCTGAGCCGGAGAAATACCACATCCAACTCGTACGGGAATACAGTCCAGTCCCTATGATGATGACGGATCGACACCAAGTTTTGCAGGTATTGGTCAACCTGATCACCAACGCGAAGAACGCCATGGTGGAACACTCGGGGGGCACCCGCCGTCTCACGCTGCGCATCGGAGTGCTTTCAGCTAAGGGCTTTACTCAATTTGAGGTGATCGATACCGGCATCGGGGTCAAACCGGAGCATCTCCCTCGACTGTTTGCACAAGGCTTTACAACGAGAAAGGCCGGTCATGGACTTGGGCTCCATAGCGCAGCCATTGTTGCCAAAAATCTTGGCGGAACGTTGCACGGGCAGAGTGCGGGCGAGGGGTGTGGTGCGACGTTCACACTGGAGCTCCCGTTGGTCGTGGTGGAAGCCGCAGCATGAACAGCGATCAGGCTACCGACAATCGGCGCGTTCTCGTCATCGACGATAACGATAACATCCATGAGGATTTCTGTAAGATCCTGATGCCGCCGGCCGATTCCGATTCATTGGCTCAAGCTCGGGCAGCCTTGTTTGGAGAGGTTCCAACGCTTCCATCACAAATTCGCTATGAGCTGGACTTCGCGAGTCAGGGACGAGAGGGATTCGGTCTGGCTCAGAATGCTTATCAGAGAGGGAATCCGTATGCGGTGGCATTTGTGGACATGCGGATGCCGCCGGGATGGGATGGACTCGAGACCATCGAGCATCTGTGGTATGCCGATCCTGATATCCAAATCGTGATTTGTTCCGCATATTCTGATCATCCATGGGAAGATGTGAGTCGTCGTATCGGAGACACCGACAAGCTGCTGGTCCTGATGAAACCCTTCAACAGCATCGAGGTTGTTCAACTCGCGAACGCTCTGACGAAGAAATGGAATCTGGCACGCTCCGTCAAGCTGCAGATTGATAGTCTCGCGTTCAGCGTGAGCCAGCGAACAGCTGAGTTGCGGGACGCGAATGAGCGTCTGCAAGCAAATATTGTCAGTCGGGCTGCGGACATACTGCCAGCTCTTTCTCGGGACGATCTTGAGGCGACCTTCCGTCAGAAGGAAGAATTTCTAGCGATTATGAGCCATGAAATTCTGACCCCAATGAATGAACTCGTCAGGAAAGTGCAGCTCCTGCTGGATAGTCCGCTGAGTCCCGGCCAGCGTGAGCATGCCACGACACTCCAACGGTGTGCGCAGGATCTCCTTTCCCTCATCAATGATATGCATGTGTTCATGGCGGGAGGAAGACAAGAAACTCAGACCTAACGCTGTGAGTAATGATACTCCTCCTCTTGGCAGACAGAAGGACATGACGGATGATGGGCGCCAACAGTAAAAACCTTCGAATCTTGGTTGTTGACGACAATCGGGCCATCCATGAGGATTTTCGCAGAATCCTTGAAGCGTCACCCGAGGAAGAGGGGCTCCATCGCGCACGGGCGACGCTGTTCGGAGATACGCCGCTTGTCGACGCCCTGGACCGGTTCGAGCTGGATTATGCGGATCAAGGACAAGCGGCGTTGGCCCTTGTAGAGATGGCGCGCCGGGAAGGACGTCCGTATGCGGTGGCGTTTGTCGATATGAGGATGCCGCCAGGGTGGGACGGCTTGGAAACGATCGAACGGCTCTGGGAGGCGGACGGACGGCTTCAAGTGGTTATCTGTACGGCCTATTCAGATCATTCGTGGGCGGAGATTGCCGCACGGCTAGAGATGAGAGACCGGTTGCTCATCCTTCGGAAACCGTTTGATTCCATTGAAGTCCAACAGATTGCTGCATCGCTGACCAGGAAGTGGGAGTTGGGACGGGACATCCGGCTGCAGATCGAAGGTCTCGTTGCACAGGTCAATGCCCGCAATCGAGAACTCCAGGCGACGAACCAGCATCTCGAGCAGCAAGTGGCTGCACGGACGGCTGAGCTTCAACAGCGCCACGATGAATTACAGAAAATGGTCGAGGCCCTTAAGGAGGCCAAGGTGGCGGCGGATAAGGCCAACCAGGCCAAGTCACAGTTCTTAGCCCGTATGAGCCATGAGATCCGTACGCCCATGAACGCGATGCTCGGCATGAACGAGCTGCTTCTCTCAACCTCGTTGAACGACCGGCAGCGTCATTTCGTCCAAACCATCCATCGTTCCGGCGAGCAGTTGCTTCAGATCATCAACGACATACTCGACTTGTCCAAGATTGAAGAGAACAAGATGGACCTCCACATCACGGGGTTTGATCTGGTTGCAACTGTGCAGGATGTTGCCGGTCTATTCCAGGAACCCTCGCGACAAAAGGGGCTTACGTTAGAATGTCAGATCGACCCCGAGTTACCTGCTGTGTGGCGGGGGGATGGCGTGCGCCTTCGGCAGATTCTGATGAACCTCGTGAACAATGCCATGAAATTTACGGAACGAGGGGGCATCCTGATTCATGTTGAGCGTCTCGAGGATCGCGAGGAGAAGACCTTATTCAAAATATCGGTGTGCGATACCGGAATCGGTGTTCCTCTGGAGGCGCAGCAGAAAATTTTCGATCCGTTCGCTCAGGTTGATGGATCGATGACGAGGCGGTACGGAGGGACGGGTTTAGGACTCGCGATTGTTCAACGACTCGCCTCCTTGATGGGTGGAGACGTCGGTCTCACCAGTACCCCAGGAAGCGGTTCCACATTTTGGTTTACGGTCTGTCTTGAGAAGGTGAGCGCGAGCGACAGAGCTGGGCTGGAGCGCAAGCAGGCGGATGACCACTCGACGCCTGACGTATTGATCACTAGGAACCAAGATAGGAGCCCGGGCGTCCATTCCTCCAAGCCACGGTCACGTGCGCGTATCCTCTTGGCTGAAGATAATCCGACGAACCAAGAGGTCTTTCTTCGCATGCTGGAGCTCTGTGGGGAATCAGCCGATACGGCGGGTACGGGTCGAGAGGCGATTCAGGCGCTTGAGAGGCGCCCATACGACCTGGTCCTCATGGACTGCGAAATGCCGGAGATGGATGGACTGACTGCGACAGCAGAAATTCGTCGACGAGGATTTACGAGAGGGGACGGTAGGCCTGTGACGATTCTCGCATTGTCAGGTTACGCAGTGAGCACTGTCGAAACTGCCTGCATCGCGGGCGGGATGGACGGTTTCCTGCCAAAGCCGGTGGGGCTCAAAGAGATACAGAAGGCGGTCCACCAGTGGTTACCTGCCATTGGTTCTCGCGCCGCCTAAGCAGCATTGCCTGTTGGCGCAGTCAGGGAGAGCTGTATGAATACGGATACCGACAAGCATAGTCAGCATCTTCGAGTCTTGGTCATTGATGATAATCTCTCGATCCACGAGGACTTTCGCAAAATCCTTCAACCGGGAACGGAGACACAGGGGCTGGATGAAGCACGCGCGTCGTTATTCGGGGGCGAATCTTTTCAGAAGGCTCTTGTGCGGTTTGAACTGGATTATGCAGATCAGGGGCAAGCCGCGCTGGCCCTCGTACAAATGGCACGCCGAGAGGGACGGCCTTATGCGGTGGCGTTTGTGGACATGCGGATGCCTCCGGGATGGGATGGGCTGGAGACCATCGAGCGTATGTGGGAGGTTGATCCCGAGATTCAGACGGTCATCTGCACGGCCTACACTGACCATTCCTGGGAGGACATCATTCGCCGACTGGGCTGCGACGACCGTCTCCTGATTCTGCAAAAACCATTTTCCACCGTGGAGGTCTCGCAATTGGCCGCCTCCCTAACCACCAAGTGGAGGCTGGCGCGTCAGGCGCGCCAACGGTTAGAAGCGGCTGAGGCCGCCAACGTCGCGAAATCGCAATTCCTTGCCAACGTGAGCCACGAAATCCGCACGCCCATGAACGGTATTCTCGGGATGAGCGAACTCTTGCTGCGGACGCCTTTGAACGACAAGCAACGCCGGTACATCGAGACGCTCCACAAATCCGGAATGGCTTTGCTGCAGATCATCAATGATATCCTCGATATCTCGAGGATTGAATCAGGCAAACTCAAGCTCGAACGCATCGCGTTCGATCTGCGTCAGCTTGTCAAGGATGTCCTGGAACTATTGTCCGGCCCCATTGAGAGCAAGGGGCTGAGGTTGACGGTCGTGCTCGCTGACAATCTCCTGCCGGAATACGACGGTGACCCGGTGCGCATTCGGCAGATCTTGACCAACTTGATCGGCAACGCCATCAAATTTACGACCCAAGGAGAAATCGTCCTGCACGTGGCGGTCGCTGAGGATACTGTCGATACGACAACGTTTTGTCTGAAAGTGCGGGACACAGGCATCGGTATCGAGCCCGCCGTCCAAGCCAAGCTCTTTACGCCGTTTACACAGGCTGACGGCAGTACTACGCGCAAGTATGGTGGGACAGGACTTGGGCTCGCCATTGTCAAGCAACTGGCGCACATGATGGGGGGGATAGTGGGTGTCGACAGTGTTCTTGGGCAAGGATCGACGTTTTGGTGCACGATTCAACTCCAAAAGCCTTCCACCCAGACGGTGTTGGCGAAGGTGGTCTAATGCCTAGCAGGCTGTTGACAAAGTCCGCCAGCGGCGTTCTCGCGACGCTCTCAGGGGCTCAACGTACGGCGGAGAGTACGATTCGCCTCTACGCGTACTGCGGCCTTGCTGGACGGCCTTTCTGAACAGCCTGCGAGCCATTTGGGTTCCGTCTGTGACCGTACACGAAGCTTCATCTCTGGGTCGTCATAGAGTTTGTCAACAACCTGCTAGCCTCGTGAGGATAGGGGAGCTGTGACGAGTGTCGACGGATAGTCTCAATCGACGCATTCTCGTTGTGGACGACAACCCATCGATCCATGACGACTTCCGGAGCATTCTTCAATTCGACACAGAGTCGGAGGCTCTTGAAAGGGCACGTTCGGCCTTATTTGGGGACGCCAGTCTGATTCAGGCTCATGAGCCCTTCCAGGTTGATTGTGCGGATCAAGGACAGGTGGCATCGGACTTGGTGCAGGCTGCGAACAATGCGGGCAGACCGTATGCCGTCGCCTTCGTCGATATGAGGATGCCGCCGGGCTGGGATGGGCTCGAAACCATCGAGCAGCTCTGGAAAGTCGACGCAGGCCTTCAGGTGGTCGTCTGCACGGCCTATTCCGATCAGCCTTGGGGAGAAATCAGAGAACGGATAGGGAGAACCGACAAGTTACTGATTCTGCAGAAGCCATTTAACGGCATTGAAGCCTTGCAGCTCGCTACCGCGCTCTGCTGGAAATGGGACTTGGCGAATAAGGCTGTTGGACAGCTGCATGAGTTGAGTCGCTTGGTCGAGGAACGCACAGCGGAGCTCCAGCGTGCGAACCAGCAACTCACGAATATCAACAGCGCCCTGATGCGAACCGTGGTAAATCTTGAGTCGGCACAGACAGAAATTTTACGGCAAAATGGGGAGTTGGAGCGTTTGGCCTCACGCGATCCGCTCACCGGATGTCTGAACCGCCGTGCGTTCTACGCGCTGTTTGAGAAAGCGTTTGCGGAGAGCCGCGAGCACGGAAGCGAGCTCTGTTGTGTGATGGTCGACATTGATAACTTTAAGCGTGTGAATGATCGATATGGACATGCCGTCGGCGATCAAGCCATCCAAGCAGTCGCCAATTGTCTCTCCGCAGGGTTGCGGTTGACGGACACGGTCGGGCGCTATGGAGGAGAAGAGTTCTGCTGATGTTCCCTCGCACGACGCTGGCCGAAGCGACGGATCTGGCGGAACGTTTGCGAATACGTGTTGGGGCTGAGGCGGGCAGCCGGCTTCGAATGGTGTCTGGTTTGACACTGACGGTGAGCATCGGGGTGTCGGCCATCGCGTTCGGAGCACGGACGCCTTTGGAGCTGATCGATCAAGCGGACAAGGCGCTCTATGCTGCAAAGGAAGGTGGGCGGAATTGTGTCATGGCGCTCGCCGTGCTGGTCCCAGGGATGCATCCGTCCGAGCAACTGGAGCTCCAAGTTAAGCGTGTGACGCCACGGTCTGGACCGTCAGGCGCTCGATAACATCTTTGGTACCTGCGACCACTCAACGAGCGCGAACCACCACGCCGCTTTATCGTCGTGCCTCAGGACACCTCTCCAACGTTCCCATGAGTCTTCGTGAATCCAAGCGGTGTATAATGATCGCAGATGGCACGCCAGTCTAACCATTTCCAGTCCTCAGTCGGCCGTAAAGTCGTCATGGCTCTAAGCGGGCTGGGGCTCGTTATCTATGTTATTTTTCACATGTTGGGGAACCTACAAGTATTCGAAGGATCCCATGCGCTCAATGGCTATGCGGCGATGCTCCGCGACATGCCGATCCTCCTCTGGACCGCTCGGATCGGGTTGCTGAGCCTTGCGGCACTCCACATCGTCCTGGCGATCCAGTTGACCTTGCGAAATCGTCGTGCTCGCCCGGTCGCCTATGCGGTCCGCGAGTATCGCCAAGCACCGTTTGCGTCCCGCACCATGGCCGTCTCCGGCCTTGTACTCTTACTCTTTATCCTATTCCACTTGTTACATCTGACGGCCGGCGTCATCGATCCCTCTTCTGTCGATCGCCTCGACACCGAAGGACATCGTGATGTTTATGGGAAGATCGTCCACGCTTTTCAGAATCCATTTATCGTGGCGTTTTACTTGATGGGTCAGCTGGGGCTGGGCTTGCATCTGAACCATGCCGTCACCAGCAGTTTACAGACATTGGGGCTTGAACGCGCGGCATTCAACCGACTCATCAAGGCCGCTGGTCCCACGGTCGCGCTGTTGGTCGTTCTTGGCAATGTCGCCATCATCCTAGCCATCTTCTTGGGGATCGTACGCGGATGATGAAACTTGATCCGAAGATTCCTGCCGGCCCGCTGGAAACCAAATGGGACCGACATCGATTCAGCGAAAAATTAGTGAGTCCGAATAACAAGCGGAACATCACCGTCATCGTTGTCGGCACCGGCCTTGCGGGAGCCAGTGCGGCTTCGACCTTGGGACAGCTCGGCTATCAGGTGGAGTGCTTTTGTTTTCATGACAGTCCGCGACGTGCGCACAGTATTGCGGCACAAGGCGGGATCAATGCCGCAAAAAACTATCAGGATGACGGGGACAGTGTGGCCCGACTGTTTTACGACACGATCAAGGGTGGAGACTTTCGTTCGCGAGAGGCGAATGTCTATCGGCTTGCCCAGGTCAGTGCGCAAATTATCGATCAATGTGTGGCGCTCGGCATTCCTTTTGCCCGTGAGTATGGCGGGCAGTTGGCCAACCGATCGTTTGGAGGTGTCCAAGTCTCGCGGACGTTCTACTGTCGCGGACAGACCGGACAGCAACTGCTCTTGGGCGCCTATTCGGCGCTCTGCTGGCAGATTGAACGTGGACAGGTCACGATGCACCCTCGGACCGAGATGCTCGATCTGATAGTGATTGACGGTCAGGCCCGAGGAATCGTGGTGCGTGATCTCGTCACGGGACGGGTGAGTATCCAGACGGCCCATGCCGTGGTTCTTGCGACCGGCGGCTACAGCAACGTGTACTACCTGTCGACCAATGCGAGCGGCAGCAATGTGACGGCCACGTATCGGGCGTGGAAACAGGGTGCCGCATTCGCGAATCCGTGCTTTATGCAGATTCATCCCACGGCGATCCCGCCGGGGGACGAACACCAGGCCAAGTTGACCCTGATGTCCGAATCGCTCCGCAACGACGGACGGTTGTGGGTGCCGAAGATGGCTGCGGATCACCGGCCTCCTGGCGACATACCCGCCGAAGAACGCGACTATTTTCTGGAACGCCGGTACCCCCGTTTCGGCAATCTTGCGCCACGAGACATCGCGTCCCGTGCCGTGAAGACTGTGTGCGACGAAGGCCATGGCGTTGGCCCGGGAGGTCAGGGCGTGTACCTGGATTTTGCCGATGTGATTGAACGGCAGGGGCAGGATGTAGTCCAGGAGCGCTATGGCAACCTCTTCGACATGTATAACCGGATCACAGGGGAAGACGCCTACCAGGTCCCCATGCGGATATATCCGGCGCCACACTATACGATGGGGGGGCTTTGGGTTGATTACAATCTTATGAGTACCATCCCGGGACTTTTCGTGATTGGAGAAGCAAATTTTGCGGATCATGGCGCCAACCGGCTCGGCGCCAGCTCCTTGATGCAAGGACTTGCCGATGGTTATTTTATCCTGCCCTATACGATCGGTCATTATTTGGCGACGGCGAAGCTCTCACCGGTTAGAGAAGATCACAAGGAATCACGCGCGGCGCTTCAGCGCGTGACGGGCAGGATCAGCCGCCTGCTGAATGCGAAAGGCCGTCGAACCGCGGCCTCATTTCATCGCGAAGTCGGCAAATTCTTATGGGATCACTGCGGCATGTCTCGCAACAAGGCAGGGCTTGAACTGGTACTGCGGTCGATCCCGGCCCTACGGGAAGAATTTTGGCGGAATGTCGTGGTTCCGGGATCAGGAGAAGCCTTCAACCAGGAGCTGGAATATGCGGGGAGAGTGGCTGACTATCTCGAGTTTGCTGAACTGCTCTGTCACGATGCGTTACATCGGGAAGAGTCGTGCGGGGCACATTTCCGCGAAGAGCATCAGACGGCCGACGGTGAACCAACGCGCGACGATACCTGTTTTGCGCATGTTGCTGCATGGGAGTACCGAGAGCATGCAGTACCTATCTTGCACAAGGAGCCCCTTGCCTTCGAATTCGTGCAGCCGACCACGAGAAGTTACCGATAATCGGTGAGGGGTGAGCGGGAGTAGAGGAACGAGTAAGAGAAAGCCTGGTGGCGGGTCATGAAGTTCACATTGAAAATTTGGCGCCAGAAGAGTCCAGAGGAGAAAGGCCGGTTTGTGACGTATGAAGCTCACGACGTCGGCTCCGGCATGTCGTTCTTAGAAATGCTCGATGGCGTGAATCAGGGATTGATCGCCAAGGGTGAAGAGCCTGTGGCGTTTGAGCAGGATTGCCGTGAAGGCATCTGCGGAAGTTGCTCCCTGGTAATCAATGGAATCCCGCATGGCCCGGACCGCGGCATGGCCACCTGTCAGTTGTACATGCGGCGGTTTCCAGACGGAGCCGTCATCACGATCGAGCCGTGGCGTGCACGGGCTTTTCCCATCATCAAGGATCTGGTGGTTGATCGCCGAGCCCTGGATCGAGTCATGCAAGCAGGAGGCTATGTCTCCGTCAACACCGGTGGAGCGGTGGACGGGAACGTCTTGTTAATTGAAAAAGATCAGGCCGAAACTGCGATGGATGCCGCATCCTGCATCGGTTGTGGGGCCTGTGTGGCTGCGTGTAAGAATGCCTCGGCCATGCTGTTTGTGGCGGCCAAGGTGTCCCACTTGGCGCTCTTGCCGCAAGGGAAACCCGAGCGCACGCGTCGGGTGAAGACAATGTTAGACGCCATGGATCGAGAAGGATTCGGTTCGTGCGGCAATCAATATGAGTGTGAAGCTGTCTGTCCGAAACGCATCAGCGTCCGTTTCATCGCCACTCTCAATCGCGAATATCTCCGGGCCGGCGTCGTCGAATCCGGTCTTCCTGCTGAGCCGGAATCTCCCCACGCAGAGTCTGCCTAGCCGGTACGCTGACGGTAGGGCCTCTCCTCGTTGCGATTCGTCATCAAGCGCGATGCCGACCGCCGGTCGCCAATCTATTAAATGGTGTAAAAGTATGCTGGAAGCCACTTTGCGCCAGATGGTAATCAGCTTGACTGTGGGGGGAAGGCCTTTATAGTGAGGTTATTGGCTGGTGGTGGGGTGGAGATGAGAAAGAGGTACATCGAATGAGTCGCCAGGTGACTTGCCCACGGTGTCACAAGGACGGCGTAATGCGGGCACGACCGCAGACTCCGCGTGAACTGGTTGCGGCGCTGGTTTGGATTGTTCCGTTCCAGTGCCAAGACTGTCACCATCGTTTCCTCGCCCGTCGCGTGAACACGGCGGGATTCTCTCACCCGATTGAGCGCCGGGAACATCTCCGAATCCCTGTCCGTCTCTGCTTATCGTTTTCAGGAGGAAAAGTGAGGGGCGAGGGTACCGTGCTGGACCTTTCCCTGGGTGGGTGCATTATCGAGAGCGAGACTCACGTCCGGGTTGACGATATTTTCTATCTGGAAATCGCCCTCGCCGAGGACGAAGCTCCCATCGAAGTCGCGGCCATGGTACGGTCAGTGAGCGCGCGCGGCATCGCCTTCAAGTTTCTCCGCAAGGCCCAAGAGAATAAGCGCCTACTCACCTTCATTCACTCACATTCGGGTTCCACGTCCAATGTCCTCTCCAAGGCTGTCGAGCCGATCGTTACCGGCTAGGCTCGATTACCTCGTCTCCTGCTAGGTAGGCATCTCCCAGGCTGACGACAGCGGATAGTCATTGATCAAGCGGTCATGTTCGGCGCCATCGTACGGCTCGATAGTCAGATCATGTTGATCCATCGGTTCCGTGCAGGCTGAAGAAGAGAACGCATCGATCAACGCCTGGGCCTTGTCTTTTGTTGAGAATCGACAGAGCCCGTGTTCGGGCATGCCTGACGACGGGTGCCAGAAGGCGAGGTCGATCGCACTGCCTTGATAGATGCCAAGGGTGCGGTGTCGCACTTGAAACCCACCAGGTTCATGGATCAATAGTTTCCGTGGCATAGCCCCTCTTGACCGACATATCTTAATGATTATGCCCATGGTAGCATGATCACGAGAGCAAGGGACATGGCGTCCTGCTCTAGGGCTGAAGGAGGAAACGATGGGGCGTACTTGGTGGAAAAAGACGGTGATTACTCTAGCGATGGTCAGTGCGTGTTCTGTGTCAGGTTGTGGGTACAACGACCTCCAAGGTCTGGATGAAGATACGAAGGCGGCGTGGAGTGAAGTCATCAATCAATACCAGCGTCGTGCCGACCTCATCCCTAATCTTGTTGCGACGGTCAAGGGGTACGCGGCTCATGAAAAAGAGACGCTTGAGGGAGTCGTGAATGCCCGAGCGAAGGCAACCAGCATGCAAGTGACGCCTGAGGTCTTGAAGGACCCAGCGGCCTTCGAGCAATTTCAGAAGGCGCAAGCCGGGCTGGCCTCAGCGCTAGGCCGGCTGATTGCTATCGCGGAAAACTACCCGAACCTCAAAGCTGATCAAAATTTTCGGGATCTCCAGAGCCAACTCGAAGGGACGGAAAATCGGATCACCGTGGCCCGTAAACGGTATATCGATCGAGTGGCGGAATACAACAAGATGGTCCGGTATTTCCCGACGAACTTGACGGCCAAGTTTCTGCTGCACCTGGACGAACGGCCCAACTTTACCGTGGCGGATGAAAATGCGGTGGCCAAGCCACCAGAGGTGAAGTTTTAAATCGAAGGTGGAGTTGAGGCGAAGGATGGGAGCATTCAGCATGAACCGCCTCTCATCCTGCTGTGCCCTCATCACCATCTTTTGCGCCGTCCTGCTCGCGACACCTGCCGCTGCACTTGATGTCCCCCCACTGGTCGGCCAGGTGGTCGATCAAGCTCGTGTCTTGCCGCCGTCAACCGTTGAGTCTATTTCGGGTCAGTTGGCGGCCCATGAAACCAAATCAAGTAATCAGGTCGCTGTCCTCATTGTTCCGACTCTCGACGGCGACACCATCGAGGAATTCTCCCATCGCGTGGCAACGGCATGGAAGCTCGGCCAGAAAGGGACCGACAACGGTGTGCTCCTCTTGGTAGCGATCCAGGAACGCAAAGTTCGCATCGAAGTCGGGTACGGTTTGGAGGGTGCGTTAACCGACATTCGATCGGCGCAGATCATCAGGAATGAGATTGTGCCGCGGTTCCGCGCCGGTGATATCCCGGGCGGGGTGACCGCAGGGGTCGACGCCATTCTAAAGACCATCGAAGGAACCTATCAGGCATCCGAAAACACAGCTCCTCGGCAGGACAACGATGTCATTGGGCAGGTCGTGACGGCCGTCATTGTCGGCTTGCTGGTCGGGCTTGTGTTCACGAACCTCCATCGATTCATCGGCCCAGTTGCGGGGGCAGGGATCGCGACCCTCCTGGCGCCCTGGTGGGTTCCGGCACTCGCGGCGAGTGGGATTACACTGCTTCTCCTGCTTGCCCTTGGCGCGTCCGGTACTGGGGGAAGGAATCGATCGAGCGGTATGGAGGATTGGGTTTGGTACAGTAGCCGCGGTGGCGGGTGGGGTGAAGGGTCCCTTGGTGGCGGAGGTGGTTTCGGCGGGGGCGGTTTTGGTGGAGGGGGCGGCAGTTTCGGAGGAGGGGGTGCCAGTGGAAACTGGTGAAGGGCTGACACTTACCGCTGAAGAGCGAGAACGGATCAGGCTGGCGGTACACGCGGCGGAACAGCACACGAATGCTGAGATCGTTCCGATGATCGTAGGCCGGTCCGGGCTCTACCGTGATGCGCAACATCGGGCCGGGCTGATCCTGGCGTTGTCTGTTCTGACCATCCTGCTGACCACTGAAATATTGTGGCTTCCCTGGGGCTGGCATGCCGCTAATGCGGCCTGGCTGGTCCTGGTCACAATCCTGGCCTATGGAGCAGGAGCCTGGCTCGGTACCCTGGTCCCAATCGTTCGCCTGCTCACACCAACCGATCGGATGCATCAGAAAGTACGCTTGAGGGCGGGGCGTGCCTTCGCGCAACATGTCGTCTCTCAAACTCGTGAGCGCACCGGCGTGCTGATCATGGTGTCTCTCTTGGAACATCAGATCCACGTGCTTCCTGATCAACCCTTGTTTCAACGAGTTCCCACGGAACGGTGGTCGCAGATCGTCCATGCTGCGGTCGGGCGATTGAAAACGGGTGATATCGTCGGGGGATTGTGCCAGAGCATCGAGACCTGTGGCGTGCTTCTTGCCGAGGTCTGCCCTGGTCGTGCAGGCGACAATCCCGATGAATTGTCTAATGAATTGGTCCAGGAGCCATAAGAAATCGCCTCCTCTATCTTGCGCGCTCAATAAAAAGCCTTGGTCAGCCGATAGATAAGAGACTTGGCGGGACCGTTCAGCTCAGCCGGACTATTCGGATAAGGAAGGAGCGCTATCATGTGGAAGCAGGAAGAGACAGCTGGGGGAGAGGGAGAGCAGGAACGGGAACGGGAACAGTGGGTGGAGGCCAGGCGTAACCCATCAAAGAGCGGGCCGATACTTCCGGATGAGGTGGCGTTCGTCGGTAAAGATGTTGAGTTCAAGGGCGTGATCACCTATTCCGGCACGGTACGGATTGATGGGGCTCTGGAAGGTGAAATACACACCGACGGCGGCTTGCTCGTTGGGCCTGAGGCAGTACTCAAGGCCAAGGTTTCGGCCGGAACCGTCGTGTGCCAGGGAACCATTCACGGTGATATTCACGCGAAGGACCAGATTGTGCTCCGTGCTCCGGCCGTGGTGGAAGGGAGTCTGATCACTCCGGTTCTTTCGATGGAAGAGGGTGTGGTGTTCAATGGGACCTTGGAGATGAAGCCGCAGGCCAAGGCTGAGAGGGTAAGGGACGCAGAGGACAACGTCGTGGGCATCACGAGTCGGCCGCCTGTTCAACGACTCGCAGCGTGATGAGCGTCCGGAGCCTCTGGTGCGAATCGCTGACCAGCGCCAGGGGCCTGGCTCCGCCAGAAATCGACTCACGTTCTTTACTTCTTTTTATAATCGCACAGCACTCCACTTGGTGATGACTCACTGACTCGTCCGCTCAATCCAAACTGTGAATGGGGCTGTTGAAGAAAGCGGTGTGCGGCCTCCGGTAAGAGGACGATGGCCCAAACGATCTCGCCAAAGGTCTGCGAGGAACGCCGACGTGTTAGGC
>LNDU01000028.1 GCA_001464735.1 Nitrospira sp. Ga0074138 | reverse complement strand
CATGCCCCTCATCGAATCACCTGAATCTGCCGCCAGCGTTCCGATTGATAGCGCCAGAGCAGGAGCCCCATTCGCACGGTCCAGTCCGCAATCATCGCCGTTGTCTCGCTCGCACAACGGCGGGCCGTGCAGAACACTTGTCAGCCGGTGGAGCCCAGTCGTGGTCGTTCCTGGTCGCCTCCCCAGATGGTCCCACGGCCCAACGCCATTTCACACATCCTGAGGGCTGGTCCATGTCGGCCTCGGATGCGAAGCGGAGTTTCATCCAAAGGTACAATGGCAAGGCAGCGATTCATACCATTGCGCAAGTTTGTCTTGTGGCAGTGGATGTGTCCAATACGCCGAATGATACGCTACAGGCCGGCCATACTGACTTCGGTCCTGGGTAGCTCAGGTCAGGTGCCGTGTAGTCAGTCTGGACGTGGGCGATCGAGCAGAGAAGGTCTCAGCCATTGGCGCTTCTGGGTTATGAGCCCTGCATTTTAAACTCCAGCTGCACATCACGCGTCCTGGCTCCTGTCAGGATGAGCACCGTCTGAGGGCGAGGCGGATGACGAATCCACGGTATTATGAGGTTCAGCCTGCTCGGGCAGGTGGCTCGCTAAGACTTTGTCCACCCGTCTCCCATCCACATCGACCACTTCGAGCCGCCACTGTTCCCATTCACTGACATCCCCGGTACTGGGGAGCCGATTGAGTAGGCACATCATCATGCCGCTGAGCGTATGGTATCTCTTTTTATCTTCCTCCGGTACGGCGTCGAGCTCAAGAACGTCTTTCAGCTCGGTGATGGGAATCAGGCCATCCAAGAGCCATGACCCATCGTCCCGCTGCACGGCGCTAGCCTCTGACGCGTGGCGAGGCGTGAGTTCGCCGGTCACCGCTTCCAGGACATCTTGCAACGTGACCAAGCCCAGGATGTCGGCGTATTCGTCAATGACGAACACCATATTGGTGCCGGAGCCACGGAATTGTTGCAGTAACTCCATTCCAGTCAATGATTCAGGCACATAGACACAGGGCTGGAGTTGCGTCGTCAGATCGATCACTCCGCCCTTTAGCAGTTGGTTTAACAGGCGCTTGGTTTCAATGACCCCAAGAATGTCATGGAGCCCACCCCGGCACACCGGGAAACGCGAGTGATCGGATTCGGCAACCTGCGCGAGATTGGCTGCTAGGGGCTGCGTGATGTCCAGATATTCAATGTCGCCACGCGGAATCATCAGTGAACCGATCTGGCGGTCATCCAGACGAAACACGTTGCGGACCATCTCATGCTCTTGTTTCTCGATCACGCCAGATTCCGAGCCCTCCTCTAGCAAAGCATGGATGTCTTCCTCCGTCACATTCGAACGCCCAAGATCGCGTATGCCCATCACTCGTAAGATGCCATCGGTTGAGTGCGATAGGAGGCGCACGAACGGGCGTGTGACGGTCGCCAACGCTGCGATCGGACGGGCCACCCGTCTCGCAATGCCCTCGGCATTGAACTGACCGATACGCTTCGGCACCAATTCGCCCACCACAATTGACACGTAAGTAATGCACACGACGACCAGAACCGTCGCGCCGAGTTCGCTCAGCTCTTGCTCGATACCGAAGCTTTCCAGCCAGATGGCGAATGGTGCCGCCAGAACCGCCTCTCCGACGATCCCGTTCAAGATGCCGATCGCGGTGATCCCAATCTGGATCGTGGACAAAAACTGGGTGGGCTCCGCACCAAGGCGCATGGCGATCTCCGATGATCGATCACCCTCGGCTGCAAGCCCCGCCAAACGATTGCGGCGGGCCGTCACGAGGGCGATCTCAGACATCGCAAATGCACCATTGAGTACAATCAGTGCGATGAGTACGAGTACTTCCATAACAGTGTCCTCATCTATTAGGCTTGTGCGTGATCCAGAGAACGGTGCTGAGTGTGCTCATTTTGAGCGTCTATGTCCAGAGGACTCTCACAGCAGTCAGCATCCGGGTCCGTAGGGGTGTTCAGCGGTGAGCTTCTGGGAATTGACTTCTTGATAACATGATCGGGATGGGTCGGGTGGATGTGATCGCTAGGATTCTCGGTGTGTCCGGAAATGCCTCTGTTAATTGGAGTGAACGGGGATGATAGTCAACGATTGCCTTTAACAGACTTTGTTGTACTATACATAAATTGACAGTCCCTAGGGAACCGTCGCCTGACTATCTGCACTGGAGCGTCCTTCGTGAAGCAGTTTTGATAGTCGTCAGTCCACAATCCATAGCAAGCCCTCATGTTCAATGTTTTGAAGGGGAATGATTTATCCGGATTCTGCCCACTATTCGTTGTATGCTGCGTCATCGTCATGTTTTCTGCTCACACCGCTCTTGCAGAGCACCTTCATCAGTTGCCAAATCCTCCACTATCCCACGCCACTGATCCTTTCGGACGCCAGCCCAACATGCAGGTGATGGCTGAGGCTCCAAGCCTACGGCCATCCAATACTCTAGGCTGTCCAAACAAGACGGCGACTGATCAATCGCTCCGGACAATTGAACGAGTCTCTGGCGAGGAGAGGGGGCCGCGGATTGCTGAACCGATGGTCTTTGATCTCATTCGGCCCCTCGGGGCGAAACGAGGTGAAGCAGAGGTCAACGTGTTGGGGCTCGTTCCGCTACGCCAAGAATCACGCAGGGTGAACGGCGTTCAAGACCCTGTGGGCCTCGTTCGACGAAGCCCTGATCGCGAAACCATTGAGTGGGCTCCTGAAATAGAGTATGCCGTCTGTGACGGTGTGGCCCTCGAGTTTGAGGTTCCAATGGAGAACAGCCACGTGGAGGCCTACAAAGGCGCAGGACAGATTACCTTCGGCACCGCACTGAATCATCGCTTTATCCATGGTGCGCAGGCTATCCTCCAATATGGACGGGATTCAAGCGTGTGGACGACCACAGGTTTGTATCTTGCCGGGTTTCGATTCAATGACACGTGGAGTGTATTCGGCATGGTTGGCGGCCGAGGGGAAATCCTCGGACCAGTCCCGAACAAAGAAGCTGAATTTCTTGCCAATGTCACCCTCTTTGCAGATGTCACGGACCGGATGGTGGCAGGGATCGAAACGAATCTTAATCAGGTGATCGGCGGGAATACCGGAGTGCTATTCATGCCGCAACTCCACTATGAGCTTGATCGATATTGGATGATTCAAGGCGGCGTCGGGGCACGCTTTACGACAGGACTCACCCTCCCGGTCGCTGGGTTCCGTCTCATCAGGGAATTTTGACGAACCAGCTTCGAGAGATGTCTGATGGGAGTATCACACAGACTCGGGGGGGCAGGCGGCTGCCTGTCATAACTGCGGATACCCATCATGGAATGTAGCATCGAGGTCACCATGGAGTATCCGGGTTCGAGTCTGAAGGAGCAAGTGCGCTCCTTCGGGCGTCCACTGTATCTGTTGTGTTTTCACGAACCGTTTGCTGATGACTTGATTGACGATCGACTCCACAAACGCCGTGCTGATCCTATTACCTTGCCTATCGCGTTCGCCAAGGTCCAGAATGAAGAGGTGATTGTCCTGAGCGTCCATCTCGAATTCATGGACCCCTCGAGACAGATTGGCCACGGCCGCGGAACGCCATTGGTTGATCTCGCGGTCACATGACAGGCGTTCCAGATGCTCCAGTGCTGCATCGACGTTGCCGTACCAGAGGGCGTGCTTCAGGCTCTCCAGTGTAATATTTCGCTGATGCTTTCCATACTCGGTGGGAGCGTTACCTCCGGCCGCCAGGCCGCGAGAACTACTTCGTGGCAGTCAGAACTCCACCAGAACCAAACCAACCACGGACACAAGGGCCCAATTCCCGCAGTCAGGACAAGCCAAAATGGAAACGGGCCCCGCTCACGTCTCAGCGGCCTGCAGCGCCGTAGGGCTTGAATCATCACCGGGGCATTCCCTTCGCTGCGGTTGTTGACCAAGACGTAGGCTCGGCGCTTTTCTCCGACGGCCTACTTCACCAGGTCCACGGTGTCTCGCCGCATCTCAGGGAATTCTTCTGCAATCTTGGCGTACGGCTCCGCTCGCTTCTTTGGGGTTTCATACGACATCCTAAGCGGCGTGAGGAGGCGCAGGACCGTAAAAGGTGCGGTGAGGAAATCACCGACCTTTTCAGGAGAGCCCCGCCGTACTGTGGCGCGGACCCTACCAGACAGACGAAACGAGCGCTTCCCAGAACTGTTCAGGAGGCTGCGTGGGTAGCCGACGAATCTAGATACTAACCCTACGTGTTCCCGGCGTGTTCTCTTCACGGTACAATTGGCCCTAATTCCCCTGAGGTGGACTGACCAGAACTGAGTGCGAAAAAGAGCTGAACGCTTTTCCTGCAGGGGGCACTGTTCTGACGAGGACTTTGGTGGACGGGTCGGAAGGGCTTGGGAAACCGTTGCACTATCCAACTGAGCTACGGGCCAACTGAGCTACGGGGGCGCACCAGGACTGTAGCGCACTGATGGGCAGATTGGAAGGGGCGTGACAACCCTTTTGGGAGCGATTCCCTAGGGGGCCTCTTTCAGCCGTGTGGGCAATAACCCCGTCCGGTCATTGCCTGCGAGAACCTAAGAGCCGATGAGATCCTGTCAAATATGTGTGTACATAGAATCAGACGGCGGTCCTCTCGGACTGATCGATTTTGTCGCGGTTTACACTTCCTGATCGCCTCATTCTCCCACCCTTGTTAAAAGGTGGCATCTGAGATGCCGTGCTTGCAGCAGTGCTCTTAGACCACCCATGCCCGCCTGGGTATCCTTGAGCACTGTAATGACTTGTTCCTCCCTGTGCCGTGGCCCATTTCCTGTGGGGCCGATCTCAACACAGGTGAACCTCCAAGCCAATGCTCTAGTTTTCAGGGGGGAAGCACATGGCCATTCCCTGTAGAATTTTCAAATAGAATTTCTCAAGCTATTGATTACATAGATATCTTTATTCTTTTTTCAAGGGAAGGTTCATGCTAGTATCCATCTGCTGCTTTCTTTCCGCCATGGAGTCTCTCCCGGCGCTAAGGAACTAGGGGAGGTGATGTGGCCATCACCTCCCCTTTCTTTTGCCGCGCGGCGTCTTCCTTATCGTGATCTCATCCTGCCGGTCGTTTCGTCCTCTGTTGCCGTATCCTTCATCTCATGAGATGCACTGCGTCGGCGTAGCTGGTCGCATCCGGAGATCTTCGCTGATTCCATCCTGATAGAGAGCCTATGAGCGCAGGGGAGCTCTTGTCGGTGACATGGGTTCTCTCGGGTGGTCGAGTCTGTTGCAAGCGTTACCGAGGAAGTGTTCGATCAGACAACTACTCGTGTGATGTGGCGTGGGGCAGAGGAAGATCGAGGACCTGGGCATGGTGAGGAGGCGACGTGGCCGACGCCTCCTCACGGTGCGGCTACTTCTTCTTCTTGGCCGCTGCCTTCTTTGCAGGCTTCTTCGCTGCTTTCTTCGTTGCCATGAGTACTCCACCTCCCTTCGATTTCAAAAATGGTGATTGTGTATGTCTGGTATATCAGAGTTTGTGCGATCAGTAAAATCCTCTCTACCCAAACTTGGTCCGGTCGGCGGAAAGAGGGGGGCAACCCTTGTTCCGTGCATCTCTACTTTCTAGAGATTCAGGATGTGAATTCCTATCAGGGGGGCCTCTGTCTGCTGCTCGACGGATCTCGGACAAGCTCTATGCCTGTTCTTGGTGACCGCACATGGGGACAAGTAGGGGAGACCACTGATGTTCTGACGTGACTGGCGGTGGTTGGAGTGGATCGAGGTGGTCAGCAGCCGCATAAAGTAGCAGTCGACTTTTCCAGCATCAAAGGAAAAACAACCTGAAGGGCTTGGTGCAACTGGCATGGGTTCGAGTCCCAGCCAGCTCACCATTTTGGATCAGAGACAGACCTTTCAAAACGACCTTCATCCTCAGTTCGCCTGCAGCTCCTCAACCATATCGGTGAATTAGGCGACGACAGGTCTAGGACGAGAAACAACTTGCAAAGCCATGCCCCCCCTAAGTTGGTTCTAGCGAACTCTTCATCAGCCTGCAACAAGATTGGTGAAGGTTCACGACAATGCCGTTGCGATTGTGATTCGCAAGACCATCGCATGTCCGTTTGAGTTGGAGCGACAAACTCCGATGTGTTATCAGTATATAACTACCCGTGTGGCGGAGGCGGGCAACTTCCTGCAATAATCCCCATATTATGGAATGATGTTCCGAGAACTCATACGACCTGTTGTGGAGATATAGCAATGCCCAAAGCCCGTAGCGCTGGCCAGTGTGATCGATGCGAAGCCTTAGATCGAGTTAGGATGACCTTCATGACGTGCAACCGCTGCCGCCGGTATTTCTGTAGTGAACACGGCGCCTCAGAATTGGACCAATGCGAAGTATGCATTGAAGACGGCGAAGAGACGGAGTAGTGAATAATTAATCAATCGGATCGGGCCGGTGCAACGGTACCGTGTTCGGCATCACACTGTGTCAGCAGGTATCTAGTCGCCACCGGCTGTAACCACCGGCTAGCGACTGCGATACGCACTGCTCGCGCCAATGAGACTGTCACTCCTGTGTTGCGTGAATCTCTCCAGTACGCCGGTTTCGGCCTCTGCCTCGCGTTTCCGTCTTGAACTGTACGGTGCCTCTCCTCCTGACGTGAGAGAGTCACCTTCATTTCACACAAGGAGGAAACGTCCGCTGCGAAAGGGTTGTTTGGCTGTTTGATAAGGACTTATGTGCGAGTATCTGAGAGGTTTAGGAAACCGCTGGTCTACCCAACTGAGCTACGGGGGCGTAACAGAACTGTAGCGCACTGATGGGCAGATTGGAAGCGGAGGGACGACCATTTTGGGAGCGATTTCCTACCCGCAGCATCCGCCGGCGAAGACTTGTCGTTGGCGGTGGGCATTCCAGCAAACTGGACAGAGTTGAACTGTGGAGTCCGTAAAGCCGTCGATCGATTCCATCAGCCGTTCGACGGCCATGCCGCAATCAGAACAGGGACCTGTCCGCACTGATGGTGCGCTAGGCTCTTGGACTGTCATGGCTCGTCAGCTTTGTATTCGAACGTACATGTCGATTGCAGACTGCCGACATGAACTGGCCTCTCTGCTCGGACCGCAGTAAACCTCGAAAACGCTCTACCAGAGAGCCTGCAGTGCTTCGTTGCAAGCCCCGCTGTATGCTCTGTAACCGGTTATCCAGTGCTGCCACCGTTCTTTCCAAATCCATCAACTGATCTTTCGTGAGAGAGATTGATTCTGTCGCGAGCATCGTTTCCTCCTTTTGATTGGCTAGACGGTACAATGTCGGATGACACCAATGACAATTCCTTCGATCTGAAATTCATCCGATGGCCTGACCATGATCGGCTGCATCATCTCGTTGGCCGGACGAAGTTCAATGTGGGCATCCTTCTTGATATATGTCTTAATCGTAGCCTCGCCATTGACCAAGGCGACGACGGTCTGCCCATTTTTGGCCGTGCCTTGTTTATGCACCACCACGAGGTCGCCAGGTAAAATGCCGTCGTCTTTCATGGATTCTCCCTTGACCTTTAAGGCGAAAGTCTCTCCACTCCGCAACATACTCGGGGGGATATCCACGAGTTCCGATTGCGGCACCGGCTCGATCGGGGAGCCGGCTGCAACCAGGCCAGCCATTGGAACGGCTGTCTTACGTCGTAACTGATTCAGCACGACTGAGACGACACCGGGAATCCGTCGCATGCCGGCTTCATAACGCGCTACGGACACCCGAGTCGTGTGTAGGGCCTCGGCAAGTTGTTGCTGGGTAAGGCCTAGTTCTTCTCGAATATGTTTGAGGTCTTGCGATTTCATGATGTAGCCATTGGTAACATTCTCGCGCTTGCCTGTCAAGTGGATATTCAGGATATTTGTGAAGCGCCTGTGTATAACTTTTCTACGGGAAGAAGATTAATCAGCCGGGAGCAAACAAACACGATTAGGGCATTGAACCAACGAACTTGTTCAGGTTTATTCTGGCAAATAGATCAACATCTACAAGATCTAGGGGCATGCTTTCGCCACCCATACAATGACTAAAAAATAGGCAAGAAGGTCGTGCAAGGCGCATTTCTCAGGTTCACATATCGCGAGGAGAGGTGCGCACAGGCTTATCCACAGAAACTGGGGAGAAGGAACCAGCCTGAAGTGGAAGATGGTTTACCGGCGTGGAATGAGATGTACAGAGCCTGCTTTGAAGGCAGCCCGCACGTCGCTGCCGTTAGCCAGCCGCAGTTCGCTCTGTGCAGATCGTGTGACGAGCGCAGTCAGCAGAAATCCGCAGTCGATGGTGACTCGTACCAGTGCGCCGAGCGAGGTGACGGCTTGGACGGTTCCCCTCAGGTGATTTCTGGCGCTCGTTTCGCTGGAACCGGCTAATTCCAGTGTGACATCTTCGGCTCGTATGCAGACAAAGACATCGGACTCAAGTCCCGGCGAAGCCACGGCGAAGACAGGCACTGGACCAACCTGGACTGTTGCCAGCTCATCTCGTATCTCCCTGACTCGTCCTTGGATAACAGTTTCGATACCGACGACACGGGCAACATCGGCATTGACGGGCTGGCTGAAGACCTCTTGTGGCTTGCCGGTCTGAAGAACGCGCCCATCATCAATCACGGCCATCTGGTCGCCGAGCGCAAGTGCCTCTGTCCAGTCATGCGTGACGACGACCGCGGGGATCGCCAACCTTGTCAGCAACATCCGCAGGTCTTCGCATAGTTTGGTTCTGGTCGGTGCATCGAGTGCCGACAATGGCTCGTCGAGCAGCAACAGTTGCGGCCGTCTAGCGATCGCACGGGCCAAGGCGACACGCTGCTGTTGTCCGCCAGAGAGCTGAGTCGGCTTCTGCTGCGCGAGCTGTTTGATCTGCAACAAGGAGAGCACCTCGTTGACGCGAGCTTTCTTCTCCTGGACGGAGAGCCCGCTCAGTCCATAGGCAATGTTTCCCTCCACTGTGTAATTGGGAAATAACGCATAGGCTTGCGCCATATAGCCGAGCCCGCGTGCTTGCGGCGGGACATGGACATGAGTGGCTGCGTCGAACCAGATGTGACCGTTCCATGAAATGGTTCCTTCTTCAGGCTGTTCGAGTCCTGCAAGGCAACGGAGGATAGTGGTTTTTCCAGATCCCGATGGGCCGAAGAGAATCGTGACGGACGGCGGATCAAGAGGGAGCCTGAGTTGCACCGCAATGGTGGCGCGATCGACAAAGGTCTTGCGAATGTTCAGCGTTACTTCTGGGGCCATACCGACCAGACACGACGATTCATGGCATAGACCAGCAACAATACGGCGTAGGACACAAGAAGGAGCAAGGCAGAAGTCTTGGCTGCCGCGGCATAGTTGAGAGCCTGCACCTCGTCGTAAATCTCAATGGAGACCGTACGCGTGATACCCTCAATATTGCCGCCGACCATTAAGACTACCCCAAATTCTCCCAAGGTATGGGCAAAGCTCAGGACGACACCTGTTATGAGTCCCGCTGTCGAAAGGGGAAGAATGAGCCTGAAAAAGGTCTTCAGTTTTGAGAGCCCAAGCGTCCAGGAGGCTTCGATGAGCTTTCGATCCACTTGCTCGAAGGCGGTGGCAAATGGCTGAACAGCAAAGGGCAAACTATAGAGAATGGACGCCAGGAGCAACCCTTGAAAGCTGAACGGCAGCGGATGGCCGACGAGATCTGTGTAGAAGCGCCCAATTGGGCTGTGTGGTCCGATGGTGATGAGAATGTAGAACCCCAGCACCGTGGGCGGCAGCACCAAGGGCAAGGCCACGATCGATTCGATCAGAAACTTCCAACGCCATTTCGAATAGGTCAACCAATAGGCAATAGGGAGGCCGAGGATCAATAAGGCGAGGGACGTGAGGCTCGCCAGTTTGCACGTCACCCAAATGGCCATCCAATTCATCGGGACTCCGGGGCTACAAATCCATAGCGCGTCATGATGGCCACTCCTTGCCGGCTCTTCACAAACTCAAGGAACTGCTTCGCCGAATCCGCTCGCTTTGATGCCTTGACGATCACGGCTCCTTGCTCAAGTGGCGGGTGCGTCTCCGTGGGGATCTCCCAATAGGTTCCCTTCGTGCTCATTGCAGGTGCAAGTGCCAATGAGAGTGCAATGATGCCGATATCAGCTGCGCCAGATTCAACGAACTGCGCGGCCTGTGAGACGTTTTCTCCCAGGACCAGCCTGTCTTTGACAGTGTCGTAAACTTTGAAATGCTCCATCGCGGCGACTGCGGCTCGGCCGTACGGCGCATGTTTGGGATTTGCGATGGCGATTTTTTTAATGGCCGGGTCGAGCAGCGCGTCCATCCCTTTCGTCACGGCTAGGGATGACTCCTTGGGCACCCAAAGCACGATCCGTCCCGTCGCATATTGGTATAAGGAGTTCGGCATGGCAAGCCCCTCGTCGATCAGTTTTTTTGGGTAGCCGATATCGGCTGAAAAGTACAGATCGAACGGCGCGCCTTGTTGAATCTGTGCGTAGAAATTGCCGGAAGAGCCGAACACCAATCTCACATGATTGCCAGTCGTATGTTCATACTCGGTCACGATTTCCCTGAACGCAAAATTCAAATCTGATGCCGCGGCAATCGTGATCTCCTCAGCGATCGCGACCTTCGCCCCTGTTGCAGCAAGCAAGTAGACTGCGAGAACCAGAATGAGACGCATCATGAACCACCTCCCTAGATCCTGACCCGTATCGAAGCATAAAAGTAATCCGAATCTTTGTTTCCACCAGCGGGCATTTGGGCGATGATGATGGGGCTGTCAAAATACGAGCCTTTGAACCAGTGAACGTACCCCACGTCGAAATCCAGATTGGCGTTGATTTGCCATTGGGCTTGCAACTCGATGTCATGCCCTAATGACGTGCCGGCGTTCCCGGTAATGTCACGCAAGCCGGTATTGCCCAAGAAATCTCTATCCTGAGCCAAGTACCAGACGCGATGCCTGGCCATCAAAATCAAATTTGGTGTCGGATTGAGGAATAAGCGCCAACCCGGTGAGATCAGGTTGGTTCTAGAAAATGGACCCCAAATGCCGGTGGGCCCGTACTCCCATCGCCGCGCGCCAAACAGGGTGTCGAACCCTTCGTTCTGACTGTCGCCCGGTTGGCGATCTCCGCTGGCATGGTCGAATTGAAACACGAGTCGAGGGGTCCAGGGAACGTTGAACATGTAGCCGGTTTCAAAATGATTCAAATAGGCAAAGTGGTCGGTCACGCCTCTGTTCCCAAATTGCCAGGACGTTTCAATTTCATAATCGGCTTCACCTGCCTTAGGGTCTTTAAAGAGACGGCCGCCGAAGGTAGAGTAGGTACGATGATTGGCCACGTTGGCCACTCGTTTGTCGTTCAGCCCCAAGTAATATGCGTCGAGCTGAAACCAGGGAAAATGCTTGCTCTCGAAATAGGTTCCCCAAAAGACCGACTTCTGATTCTGGGTATCGAGTTTCACATCGTCTCGGATGACGGGCTCCACGAAAAAGGCTCGCAGCCGCCAGGTCTTGTCTTGACTGACCTGCCAATGGAACCCGTCGAAGGAATTCGTGGTGTTTCGGAAAGCGTTTCGCGCGACCAGCCGGCGGTTGCCGATGTCCAAGGTCATGCGGCCAAAATGGATATCGGTCCGCAACCCGGTGTCCAAGACATTGTTCAAGGTGAACGATCCCAGCAACTGTAAAACATCGAATTCATTGACCGTGGTAGCATCTCGGAAATCTCCAGGGTCCTTATCCAAAAAGGACCGCGAGTCTTGTCCTTCGAAGAGAAGTCGTAATGGCCCGTTTCCTCCCAATCCAAAACGAAGCCGAGTACGTAGGGCAATTTGAGCGTCCATTCGGCCATTTCCGATGGCTTGACCGGCCCGCCACGGGTGATCGTACGACTCGAATCGGGTCCGATTTTCCAGGCCAAGATCCAGCCAGTCCGGCAAGTGGAGCGCGGTCTTTTCGTAGCGAACCCAATCCATTTCCCGCCGTCGATTCAGCACCGCATCGGCTGGTTCAATCCAATTTTTTCCGGTGTGATCCGTAACATTGAAATATTCTTCGTCGGTGATCACGTGTTTATCGTGCATGAGTTTGAGCACCGGGTCTTCCGTATTCTTGAACTCCCATTTGCCGTCTTTCTGCACCAGTTCTCCATATTCGGCGCCCTTCGCCGTGTCCATTCCTAGAAGAAGGAGCGGCACCGCTAGCAAGGCCCACCATAACGATTGCTTCGACACAGCTTCTCCTTTTATGCAAGCGGTTGTTGTCAATATGGGGTTGTATCCTGGCGAGAAAGTGGTCAAGCGACTCGCAGTGCATGGACTTTCCCGGTTTGGCTGGTGTCGTATCCCCCCAAAGCTTCTATCTCGTTTCGAAACGGTTTGCTCACGATGGCCTCAAACAAATGGGCTAACGTCGGATGGGATTGTAAGTAGGGCTTTGGTACCACAAGGTCGTAGCGCGCGGATTGTAGTGGGATGAAGTCGAGTGCAAAGAATTGAGCGGCGGACCGAATGCCGATTCCAACATCCGCTTGGTGCTCCGTGATGGCTCGAGCCACTTCAAAATGAGAGGACACGCTCCGGTCGTATCCTTGTACTTGCGTCGGCTCTACTCCGGATGCCCGCAATCGTTGATCGAGCAGTAGCCTGGCTCCCGATCCTTCTTCTCGATTGATCAGCTTCACTGTAGCCTCGGCAAGATCAGCGGCTGTGCGAATAGACTTCGGATTGCCCCGGCGAACCAGAAATCCTTCTTCCCACGTCGCGAACGTCACGACGTCGTAACCAGATCCTTTCAGCGATCGCTTAAGAAAAGGCAGATTTGACTCGCCTGTAACGGGATCAAACAGATGCATGCCGGCAACATGTACTTCGCCCCTTTGCAACGCTTGGAGGGCCGCCATACTGCCCATGGCCCAGCCGATCACGGTCGTCTGGTCCTTGTGTCGTCGTAGATGTTCACCGACTAAAAAGATTGCCGGATCACACCCAGCCACGGAGATTTCCTGTTGGATCGCTTCTCGATCACGGGAGAGCTTCACACGGACGGTGGTGCGTGAGGGCTTAATGTACGTCTCGTTCATATACCCATCTGCAGGGACGGCGAAGGAGAATTGCTCGCCCAAGTCGGTGACGGGCCGCACGACCGTCCGCTTTCCGACTATGGAGATTTTGACGCGGATTGATTGAGGTGGGGTCTGAACTTGAGGAAGCCGGCCGACCAGGGTGCCTTCAATAAACTCTTCCGATGGGACAAGGCTGAACAAGTCTTCAACGCGACAAGCCAGTACCGAAGCCAAATGAAGGGCAACGGCGGTCGTCGGCAAGTACAGATTCGATTCGATGGCCGACACGGCCTGCCGGGTGACGTCCGCTCGACTGGCGAGTTCGACTTGGGAGAGGCCCTTCTTCGTGCGGATAGATTTGAGGTGATTGGAAAACCGAACGATATTTTTAAGTGTCCCGTCCTGAATTCGCATGACCTTCCATAGCAATTAAACTTGTCATATGTCAATTATAATGTCTCCATTCTTCTCATTTAAGCTGAAAATTGTTGAAGTGTAATTGATCATAATGCAGCATTAGTCATGGTGATAAATACGATAATTTATAATGTTGACAAACAAACAGCAGTTTTAGTATAAAGCGTATCACTTAATCATGATCGGAAATGTAAAGAATGCTGGGTAGTCAGATTGCTCACTAGGAAAGAGCTGAAGGTTATGTCCAGAGGAGCTCAAGAGACAACGTTCCCGTACTCAGATCAGACAGTCGAGGAGGCGATTCTGCGGGCATTGAAAGGAATTCGGTTCGGGTCTGTCGAAATTATCGTCCACGACTCCAGAGTGGTGCAGATCGAGCGGAAAGAGAAGACACGCTTTGACGGCACACATTCGCGCCCGATTCGATGAACCGGTGATGACGATTCAGGTTGCTGGAGTGAGGAGCATTCGAGTGAAGAGGTAAGTTGTTCAGGGCGCTGAAAGCGCCAGATTTTTTATTAACTGAGAACTGACCGGACCACCGGAAGTTCACATGTCATGGAGGAAACGACATGAGAATTTCCGGTTTCATCATCTTGCTGGCAATGACGAGTTCACTCACACAGCCGGTGTCATCGTGGGCCGTTGAGGAAGGGCAATTCGCCAAAAAGGACGGCAAGTGGGAGTACTATTCGGGCGAAGACCCCGGCTTAAAGTATCTGTATTTGAAAGGACTGATTACGGAAGAAGAGTACAGCAAAGGCCTCAAGGTCATCGAAACCAAAGAGCGTCTGACAAAGCCGAATTTTACCGTTGATGTCAACAACGGATTGAACTTTCGCGTTGGGGATAAGTTTCAGCTCAAATTAAGGCTCCTCGCCCAAGTGCGCTACACCCACAGTATGTACAACGAAGCCTGGGGGACAATCGGAGACTCCAGAAATCCAGAGATTCTCGGCGGTCAAGTCGAGTACCGCGCATTTCGGTATCTGAGTGATTCGAATACGTTCTCGGCTCCCCGTGTCCAGCTTCAATTCCTGGGCCATGCCTTCGATCCGGACTTTCGCTACAACGTCTCGGTGGCCTTGAACCAGACGCCATGGGATCAAGAAGGTGGGAGCGGACGAGCCAACCTGGTCGATGCCTATATCGCATCCTGGCATATTCCCTGGGCTACCATTCAAGTGGGGCAACAGCGGGTCTGGTTCAATCGCGCGCTCATCGCTTCCGCCGCAACCAATTCGTTTGCCGATCCGATGATCGTGCAAAGCGTATTCGCGTCCAACTTGCAAGGCAGCCGCGACGTAGGAATCAGCATTGCAAGCGATGAGGACAAGTACAAGTTTAATTATGCCGTCGGCATTTGGGGAGGAGTCGGGGCCAATCTGACGCGAGAGGGCACGGCAGTCAGTCAGAACGTGTTACCGCAAACTGGGACTCCTGGCGCGCCCAACGCAGGCACAACCAGAACCTACAATTACGATACCCGCTTTCTAACGGGCGAAATGATGTACACCGTCAGATTGCTTTACAAGATTGCGGGCAATCCTGGCTACGGACAGGGAGACCTTCTTAATTCTCGTACTCCACAAGCCGCTATCGCATTCGGCTATGCCTTCGATCCGGCTCAAAACTATTTGAGCTCGATCCGGTCCGACATCGTCGAACGAGCTTTTCGGCAGCGAGTGGCCAAGGCCCATAACGGAAGACTGCTCGGCGGCGGCATCTACGACTTTCACACATTTGAGTTGGACTTTATCGCAAAGTATCAGGGCTGGTCGATTCAAGCCGAAGGATTCTACCGAGATCAAAACGTACGAAACGCGGATAGTGGGGGTCGTCCGTTCGATTTGGGAACGATCCCAACGAGTCCGCTCGCCGTCGGCCCTCCGGTCTCGCTCGGTGATGCATGGGGATGGTATGTGCAGGTCGGAAAGTACGTGATTCCCCGCAAGCTTGAAGTCGCAGTCCGATACGGCATCCTTGATCCTTCGACCAAGCAGACACACGATTTGACGAAGGAACTAGGCGTTGCCCTTAGCTATAGCTTCGACGGGACGTACAATAATCGTCTCATTCTCGATTATTCGCATGTCACGATGGGGAGCGGAGGCCGTGCCCCGGATCGCTTCCCGTTTGAGAACCTCCCGGGATTCGGCTTGGACCTTGTCGAAAACCGGTTTAACGTCCAGTACCAGTTCTATTTCTAATGCACATGAAACAGCACAGCTATAAGGAGGCTCCCATGCCATTTACTCATGCGCTCGGTCGGGCGATTGCTGTTGCCAGCATCGTGGCCCTCACTGGACCACTGGCCCCATCCGCCTATGCACAATCATCGGAAACGTTGACCATTGCAGTCGCCAACAGCCTGAAGGATGCATTTCGAAAAATAGTCCCGCTCTATGAAGCACAAAACCGAGATGTCAACGTACGGGTCATCTATGCGCAGTCGAAAACGCTTCTTAAGCAAATCGAGGAAGGAGCGCCGGTGGATGTCTTCCTCCCTTCAGCATACGAGGAGCTAGACCAGCTCGAACAGAAAAAGCTGATTATCCAAGACACGAAACAAGTGTATGCCCGCACGGCATTGGTCTTGATTACCAATACCGCATTCCCTGCCACGATCGGCTCTATTCGAGACCTTGAGACTCTGCCGGTGCGGCACATTGCGATCGGAGATCCTGCGACATCGACAGTCGGTAAAGACGCGGTCCAATTCCTGAAATACCGAAACCTCGAGCCTCGACTGAAGTCTCACTATCTTTTCGGTGAACATTCCAAGGCCGTGCTCGATCTGGTCTCCAAGGGGGAAGCTGAACTGGGCCTCGTGTATCGAACCGATGCCACCCCCGTGAAACGGGTACGCATCATCGATGCTGCCCCTGCCGATAGCCACAGGCCTATCACGTATGGAGTGGCCGCACCGTGGACGTCCGAAAACGTTTCCAGAGTCCGAGACTTCGTTGCGTTCTTGCTGTCCGAACCGATTCAGGCGGAACTGAAAAAGTTTGGATTTGTTCAAGAGGTCTCTGACATCGGTAGTGCTCAGCGACAGGAGGAGGTCAAGCCATGAAGAACAGGAATTTCACCGAGAGGCAGCATGTCGGACAAATTACCCGTGTGCTGCTTGTTGTTAGTTTTGCAGTCATGACTGGTTGCGCAAGTGTGTCTCCGGTGCCGGAAACAGTCATCTATAAATCTGGACTGAACCAGGTTCATTTGGAAAAGGATCCGGACTCGGTCTCGAACAGCCATCCGACGACTCTGTCCCAGAGTGAGGTTGGCGCGCTGCTGCGGGGAGTGCGGGTCTGGAAACAGCGTAACCTGATCCATCGGCTGTATGCAGGCGAATCTGAGCGGACGAGAGGATTCCGTAATGAAGAGGTGAAGATACTGGCTCCAGCGCTTGCCAATGCCTTGGAGCTCGCCTCGCCCGATCAACGCGTCTATTTCCATCTCAGCCATGTGACCGAGTATGGAGAAGAAGAGACGACCAGCGGATGGGTCTCCATTCGAGGCAATCTCCTCTATCTTTCGTTGAGCGAGATCCATGACCGGCATAGTCCAGGAGCGGACATCACCAAGTATGACCGGGTGTTACCGAATGTGCCTGAACAGGCCCCGACTTTCAGTGTCATCTTCGAACCGGAAGAATACGTAGCCAAGACGCGGTCCGGATGGCAGTTATTCGCTCCCGATCAACGAGAAGAGTTACAGATTCGATACCGGGAGGCGCTGGATGCGCTGACGAAATCACCGAAATCCTGAGCGATACTGAGGTGCGCGAGTCATCCAATGATAGTGGGGATGACCGCATCCATGAAAAGACACCAAAGAAGGGGGTAGATCGTGAAGATGAAACAGTTCCTTTCCCTAACGGTATTCCTGACCGGATTACTTGTGTGGTTTTCGTCGATTCAGGCCGCTGAACCGGTGGTCATTCTGAATGTCTCCTATGATCCGACGCGGGAATTGTACCAGGAGTTCAATGCGGCATTTGTGAAATATTGGCAGAAGGAAAATGGTCAACCCGTAGTCGTGAAGCAATCGCATGCCGGTTCCAGCAAGCAAGCGCGAGCCGTGATTGATGGGTTGGATGCCGACGTCGTGACGCTGGCATTGGCCTATGACGTGGATGCGATCGCCAAGGCCAAACTCTTGCCGGCTGATTGGCAAAAGCGGTTGCCGCATAACAGTTCGCCCTATACCTCCACCATTGTGTTCTTGGTCCGCAAAGGAAATCCCAAAGGCATTCGGGATTGGGAGGATCTTGTGAAGCCCGGAGTCGCCATCATTCCGGCGAACCCGAAAACCTCAGGGGCGGCGCGATGGGCCTACCTGTCAGCCTGGGGCTATGCCCTAAAGCGATATGGAAATGATGAAGCGAAGGCGAAGGAGTTTATCGCAAAGTTTTATGGCAATGTGCCGGTGTTGGATTCCGGTGCCAGGGGGGCCACTACGACCTTTGTTGAGCGGGGGATCGGGGACGTGCTGGTTGGGTGGGAGAACGAGGCGTATCTTGCGCTCAGGGAGCTGGGCGCAGGCAAATTCGAGATCGTGACCCCCTCGATCAGCATTCTGGCTGAACCAACGGTGTCGCTGGTCGACAAGGTGGTGAAAAGAAGAGGCACTGAGGGGGTGGCGCAGGCCTATCTGCGATATCTCTATTCTGATGAAGGCCAAGAGATTGCGGCCAAGCATTTCTATCGCCCTCGTGCCGAGGCCGTGGCGGCAAAGTATGCCGGTCAATTCGCGAAGGTGGACTTATTTACGATCGATGAGGTGTTCGGAGGGTGGCAAAAGGCGCACCAGGCCCATTTTGCGGACGGCGGCGTGTTTGATGACATCTACAAGCCGAAATAAATAATTCGGCGAATGGGAAGTTCAAAAGAGGATGGCATGAATCTACTGATTGTGGGGGGAGACTCTGCAGCAGTCTTCCGGCAGCGAACGGGCGGCAGGACGAGCCGTGTGGAACATTGGTCCGGACGGAAGCGCCGTGATCTTGCCCGAACCATTCCGAAGGCGACGGAAGCGGTCGTCGTCGTGTTGGATCGGGTCAGCCATGCGCTCGCAAAGCGGGTGCGTGGCGAAGCATCGCGCCGTGGCCTTCCAGTGTACTTTCTGAAACGGGGTCAGCAGCGTGATGTCGGCTCTCAGCTTGGTTCGGCTTGCTTTGATTCACGGCAATACCGAAAGTTGTCGGCGCATGGATAATTGTGTGGAGCGTGTAGCACATATCGGCATTATTGCCGGAACGGCGGAGGGGGCCGCACTGTGCTACCGGACCTTGTGTCAGGAAGCGGAGGGCGTGATGGGGCGTCGGTATGCTCATCCAGAAGTGACGCTCCATTCGTTCTCACTTCACCAATATCTCGATGCGATCGATCAAGATGATTGGACGGAGGTGGCTGCACTGATGTCGCAGTCGGCAGCCAAGCTGAGACAAGTTGGTGCCGATATCATCATTTGCCCGAACAATACGTTGCACAAAGCCTTTGGGTTGGTAGAGTCGCCGGTTCCATGGGTTCATATTGCGAGGCCCGTGGTGAGAGAGATCGAGGCCAACCGGTGGCGTCGAGTGGGAATTCTTGGCACTCAGACGGTGATGGAAGGATCGGTCTATTCGGAGCCACTGCGCCAATCCAATATCGACCTCATTGTTCCTGAGCAGGAGGATCGCTCTCAAATTCAGCATATTATTCGAAATGAATTGATCGCACGAGTCCTTACCGTCAAGTCAGCGCTATTTGTCCAAAAAGTGATTACAGAGATGGGGCTCAATGGAGCGGAAGCGGTGATCCTAGCCTGCACGGAATTACCGCTGCTCATGGCAGGGTATCAGACGGCTGTTCCGCTGCTGGACTCGACGCGTCTACTGGCGCGAGCCGCGCTGCATTGCCGAGTGCAAGAGGAGAGGCATTCCGAGGGGAAGTACTTCGTCGATCGTCGAGTCGTGATAGACGCTCAGAAAGACACGACATGTGCCGGCCGGATCTGATTCTTGAACAAAGAAGAAAGTATTACGGAGAGGGATGTAGCACTATGAAAGTCGTCCATCGCCTAACAAGGACATGAATGTCATGCACCTCATCTTGAAACAACCCAGCGTGCTTCCCGGGTTTAGTCTGGCTTTGGGGTTCGCGCTCTTCTATCTCAGCGTCATCGTATTAATTCCTTTGAGTGGACTCTTTGTGAAGAGCAGTTCCTTATCATGGGAACAATTCTGGAATGTCGTCACGACTCCGCGCGCGATTGCCTCCTATCAACTGACCTTCGGTGCCTCGCTCGTCGGAGCGCTCATCAACGGGGTGTTTGGATCAATCATCGCATGGGTGTTGGTCCGATACCACTTCCCAGGTCGGTCCATCATTGATGCTCTGGTGGATCTTCCGTTTGCGCTGCCGACTGCGGTCGCGGGCATTACGCTGACTGCGATCTATGCATCGAACGGATGGATCGGGCAGTATCTGGAGCCCTTAGGTATCAAGGTGGCCTTCACTCCGCTGGGTGTGCTGGTCGCGCTGACCTTCATTGGGTTGCCGTTCGTGGTCCGCACGGTGCAGCCGGTACTACAAGATTTGGATCGCGAAGCTGAAGAGGCGGCTACGACGTTGGGAGCCAACCGATGGCAAACGTTTCGGGCGGTGATTGTGCCGGAACTGTGGCCGGCCCTCCTCACGGGAATTGCCATGGCATTCGCCCGCGCCGTCGGGGAATATGGGTCCGTCATTTTCATCGCGGGCAATATGCCGCTGAAATCGGAAATCACCCCGCTCCTCATCATGACCAAATTGGAACAGTACGACTATACGGGGGCCACAGCGTTGGGTGTGGTGATGTTGGTGACATCGTTTGTCCTGGCTCTCGCAATCAATCTTTTGCAATGGTGGAGCAGCGCCCGCCACATGAATCAGTAGAGAGGATGAGATGAACGTAAGCAGCGCCATTGCCGACAGGGACGTGGAATGGAAAGATTCGATCACGACGGAGAGTACGTTTGTCCGGCGATTGTTGATCAGTGCCGCATTCTTGTATCTCACGCTTTTTCTGTTTGTCCCGCTGGCCGCCATCTTTGCGGAAGCGTTGAAAGGCGGTCTCGCTGCCTATGTCGGATCCTTTCTCAATGACGATGCTCTCGCGGCCGTTCGTTTAACACTCTTGGTCGCAGCTGTCGCTGTACCGTTGAATGCCGTGTTTGGGGTGGCCGCAGCTTGGGCCATTGCGAAGTTCGATTTTGTCGGTAAACAAGTTCTGATCAGTTTGATTGATATGCCCTTGGCTGTCTCGCCGGTCATCTCCGGCTTGATTTACGTACTCCTCTTCGGAGCGCAAGGTTGGCTGGGCCCGTGGTTGTTGGAGCATGACATCAAAATCATTTTTGCCTTGCCCGGTATCGTCCTGGCCACGATCTTTGTCACGGTCCCATTTGTTGCACGCGAGCTGATTCCGTTGATGCAATCGCAGGGGCGGGAGGAAGAGGAAGCGGCCATCACGCTGGGGGCGTCGGGCTGGCAGATGTTTATGCGTGTCACGCTACCGAATATCAAGTGGAGCCTTCTCTATGGGGTGATCCTGTGCAACGCGCGCGCGATGGGAGAGTTCGGCGCGGTGTCGGTCGTCTCAGGCCATATTCGGGGACTGACCAACACGATGCCGTTGCACGTGGAGATTCTCTACAACGAGTACAACGCTGTGGCGGCGTTTGCGGTGGCCTCACTCCTGACTCTATTGGCTATCGTGACACTGATCGCGAAAACCATGATCGAACGAAAAACCGACTCTTACAATCGACGGAAAATGCAAGCGTAATGACGCGTGGGGCTTATCTAACTCGGGAGTTCAACATGAGCATTCAAGTTGATCATGTCACCAAACGATTCGGGGCCTTTACGGTGCTGAACGACGTCAACCTTCATGTACAGGAAGGAGAGCTGGTGGCTCTCCTCGGCCCGTCCGGGTGCGGCAAAACGACCTTGCTGAGAATCCTGGCTGGACTGGAACGCCCCGATCAAGGACGCATCTTCCTGCAGGGCACTGAGGTCACGGATCAGCGGATCAGCGAACGTCGTGTGGGATTCGTCTTCCAGCACTACGCGTTGTTTCGCCATATGACCGTCGCAGACAATATCGCATTTGGGTTGACTGTATTGCCTCGAGCACAACGCCCTTCAGCTGCGCGGATACAGGAAAAAGTCCATGACTTGCTCGGACTCGTTCACTTGCAAGCGATGGCCGACCGTTACCCCAGCCAATTATCGGGAGGACAGCGACAACGTGTGGCATTGGCCCGAGCGTTGGCCGTGGAACCGAAGCTCCTATTGCTGGATGAGCCTTTTGGAGCACTGGATGCGAAGGTCCGTAAAGAGCTGCGCCGTTGGCTCAGGCGGCTCCATGACAACTTGCATGTTACGAGTATCTTGGTCACCCACGACCAGGAGGAAGCGCTCGAAGCAGCTCATCGCGTGGTCGTGATGCATCAAGGCAATATTGAGCAGATCGGTACACCGGACGAAGTCTATGAAAATCCAGCGACTCCCTTCGTGTATCAATTTCTTGGCGATGTCAATGTGTTTCACGGGCGCATTGCACATGACCGAATCTTGGACAAGGAAGCTGGTGAGCCGCTGTCTGCGGATGCAGACGCCTCCGACCAACGAGAAGTGACGTTTGTGCGGCCTCATGATCTCGAGCTCAGCCTGAGCCGGACCACACCGACACAGCTCGAAGCGACTGTTCAGTTTCTTATTACTGCCGGGGCGCGTGTTCATCTGGAATTGGCGTCGAAAGAGTTCTCTGAAATTATCGCAGTTGAGCTGACGAAGGAACGCTATCGTGAATTGAAGCTGCAGCAAGGTGATGTGGTATTTGTGCATCCGAAGCAACTTCAAGTATTCAGAATGCCCAGCCCCTTGACGGTGAAGTCATGATCCACATCGATATGCAATATGCGACTCCGGTAAGACCAAAGCCATGAGTGTTAAAGCCCCAGTCCCGATCGTCACTGCGGATCCGCATGCACTGGCCCTTTCGATCCGTGCCAGTTGCCTGGTGTTCGAGGACCCTGCATCTAAGACGCTGCTGGAACGTGTCCGACGGATTGCCCCCAGCGAAGCCACGGCCTTGATCATCGGAGAAACCGGAACCGGCAAGGAGTTGATTGCTCGACACATCCACGAACTGAGCGATCGTCGGTCCAGGTCATTCGTGGCATTCAATTGTGCCGCCATCAGCGAGTCGCTATTGGAAAGCGAACTCTTCGGCCATGAGCGCGGCGCCTTCACCGGCGCCGTGACTGCCAAGGCAGGATGGTTCGAAACTGCACAGGGCGGCTCACTGTTCTTGGACGAAATCGGCGATCTGCCCCTTGCGCTCCAGGCTAAACTACTGAGGGTCATCCAAGAGCGTGAAGTGGTCCGAATCGGATCGCGCCAGCCCATAACGGTGGATGTACGATTGATCGCCGCGACCAATGTGAATTTGGAGGAAGCCGTCGCTGCCGGACGGTTCCGCGGCGATCTCTATTACCGACTCAATGTTGTTACCATTCAGCTTCCTCCGTTGCGCAAACGGCCCGGAGATATTTTGCCGTTAGTGCACCACTTCCTCAAGATTTATGGAGCTCGCCTGGGGTTTGCAGATCTCACTCTCGCGCCGGAGACCGTCCAAGTCCTGTACGACTATCCCTGGCCCGGCAACATTCGCGAGCTGGAAAATACCATCCACCATGCGCTGCTGGTCTGCCCCGGCCATGTCGTTCGGCCCGAAGACCTGCGCCTCACTGCTCCTCGCTTGCAAGTACAGATTGCGACGGGAGATCGGAAGTCTCTGTCCTCTCACGGCTTAGCTGAAGCGCTGACCCAACTATTCAACACCCCCAACGACGACCCTGATCGACCGCTCTATCACGAGATCGATCGAACGGTGATGCGAGCGGCATTCGAGTATTGCGAACGCAATCAACTCCGGACAGCCCGTCTCCTCGGCATCAGCCGAAATATCGTGAGGGATCGCCTGATCAGGCACGGCCTGCTTTCTTCGCAGAAGGTACTGTCATGAAAGAACGACCGCGTTTCGTCATCTTTGCCCATAACGCTACCTACGACAAGCTCCATCAGGTCGCGACGCTGGGTCTGACGGCAGCGGCCATGGGCAAGGAGGTGAGCGTCGTACTGCTCTTCTGGACGATCAAGAAGTTGGCGGAAGGAAGGATCGACGAACTGGATTTTCCACTGGAGTGTGCCTCCTCGGCCGATGAGGTCGCACGTTTGCTGAAGGAAAAAAAGGTCCCGAAAATTTCGGAGATGTTGGAAGAGGCCAAGCTTGTGGGGACGTTCCAGTTGATCGCCTGCAGCGCGGGGCTGGAATACATGGGTGTAGCGGAGAAAGCAGTGACGACGCGCGTGGATGCCGTCATGGGGTTGCCGGCCATACTGAAATTGACCGCTGGCGCGGAAACCACCTTGTTTATCTGATTCAGCTGAACTCGAGGGAAAAGAGGGAGCGGGGCATGGTCATTTCTGTCAACGGGAAATCGGAAGAGATTCAGACGTCAGTTCTCTTGGATCTTCTTCGCGTGAAACAGATAGAACCTCAGATGGTCGCGGTGGAACTCAATGATGTCTTGATCGACCGAGACCGGTTGGACAGCACTATGCTGCAGGACGGAGATAGGGTCGAATTCTTGTTCTTTATGGGAGGGGGGCTGTGACCGTTCGCCTGCACCACAACGTGACGGAGGTGATCGGGAACACTCCGTTGGTCCGGCTGAACCGGCTGTCGCCGAAAGGCGGTGCAACCATCTATGCGAAGGTGGAGTACGCCAACCCCGGTGGGAGCGTCAAAGACCGGATCTGCCTCAACATGATTGATGAGGCGGAGCGATCAGGTCGGCTCAAGCCGGGCGCCACCATTGTCGAACCCACCAGCGGCAACACCGGCATCGGCCTCTCGTTGGTTGCCGCGGTGCGGGGCTATCGGGTGATTCTGGTCATGCCGGACAGCATGAGCATAGAACGGGTCAGCCTCCTGGCTTCTTATGGAGCAGAACTGGTGCTGACCCCGGGCTGGGAGGGCATGAGGGGCTCCATCAGAGAAACTGAGCGCATTGTAAGTCAGCATCCTCTGTATTTCATGCCTGATCAATTCAGCAACCCGGCCAATCCGGCGATGCACCGGAAGACCACGGCCATCGAAATCTGGGAAGCGCTGGGCGGGAAGTTCGAAGCCTTCGTGGCGGGGGTTGGGACAGGTGGGACTATCACCGGCTGCGGAGAAGTGTTCAAGGAACGCAATTCCGCTGTCCGGATCGTGGCCGTGGAACCGAGCGGCTCCCCGGTCCTTTCCGGCGGAACCGCCGGTCCGCACAAGATCCAGGGCATCGGAGCGGGATTCATTCCGCAGGTCTTGAATCGCAAGATTCTCGATCACGTGATCACCGTCACCGACGATGACGCCTATCACACGTCTAAACTCCTGGCGCGGCAGGAAGGCTTGCTTGCCGGGATTTCGGCCGGCGCCAACGTGTGGGCGGCACAGCAGGTCGCCCGGGAACTCGGCCCGGGAAAGAGTGTGGTGACCGTACTGTGCGATACGGGGGAGCGATATATCAGCATGGAAAAGTATTTCACCGAACATCGATAACGGATCACGACCATGGAATTTAGCGACGAACAGATCACGCGATATAGTCGGCATATCCTTTTGCCGGAGGTCGGAGGCAAGGGCCAGAAGAAAATTGCCCGGTCGCGCATTCTCATTGTTGGAGCAGGGGGGTTGGGATCTCCGGCGGCCCTCTATCTGGCTGCTGCGGGGGTCGGCACCCTCGGCTTGATCGATCATGACGTCGTGGACTTGTCGAATCTTCAACGGCAAGTGATTCACCAGACTCCCGATGTTGGACGACCTAAAGTTCTCTCGGCGAAAGAGAAAATCCACGCGCTCAATCCCGATGTTGCAGTTGTCATGCATGAAATGCGGCTCATGGCTGCGAACGCACTGGAAGTTATCCAAGATTATGACGTGGTCATCGATGGAGTGGATAACTTTCCGGCGAAGTTTCTCATCAACGATGCCAGTTATTTCGGTGGGAAGCCGCTCGTGCACGGCGGGATTCTGCGCTTCGACGGGCGCGTCTTCACGATCATTCCAAAGCAAACAGCCTGTTACCGCTGCGTGTTCAACGGGCCCCCGCCCCCCGGCTTGGTTGCGAGTTGCCAGGAAGCCGGCGTACTCGGCGTATTGGCCGGTGTGATCGGGACCATCCAGGCGACCGAAGCGTTGAAGTTAGTCTTAGGCATCGGCCGCCCCTTGACCGACCGGATGCTGGATTTCGACGCACGGCAGATGCGGTTCCGCGAAATAGCGGTCAAACGCAACCCCCGGTGCCCGCTCTGCGGCGCGTCTCCAACCATTACCACGCTGATCGATCATGAACAGGCGGTCTGTCAGGTGCAGACACCGCCCACATCCGATTTGCGCACAGGATGAGCTCAAATATGTCGGAAAGCGAAGAAACAATCTATCTTTCACCCGCGGGCATGCTGCCCGTTCATCAGAAAGGAATGATGCAATGAGTCAGAACGACACAAGAACCAGTCTGAGCGCCCAAGCGGCGCGCAACCTAGCAACTGCCACGGTCACTGTCCCCCAAATGCTTGAGATTACCCCACGGTGGCTTCACAAGCTGTTACCCTGGGTGGATGTCGATGGGGGTGTCTACCGCCTAAACCGGGTGGGGAAGGCTCCGAAGGGCAAACCGGCCAATGAATCCGGGGAAGTGAAAGTGGATCTGTTGACGGTCGATACCGGCGAGCCGGAATTACCGGCCACATTTGTCGATTATGATCCACATCCGCGCGAATACCATCTGAGCACGATCCAGACTATCGTGCACACACACACACGGGTTACCGATTTGTACAGTAACCGCATCGACCAGTTGCGCGAACAGGTCCGTTTAACAGTCGAAGCGGTCAAAGAACGCGAGGAATGGGAACTCTTGAACCACCCACAATTCGGTCTACTGAAAGAAGTGGTCCCAGGACAGCGTATCGAGACGAGAAAAGGCACGCCTACACCGGATGATCTGGACGAATTATTGACCCTTGTCTGGAAGAGGCCGGCATTTTTCCTGGCTCATCCCAAAGCGATCGCTGCCTTCGGACGCGAGGCGACCAGACGTGGTGTTCCACCTCCCACCGTAAATATGTTCGGGTCTCCCTTCATTACTTGGCGCGGCATTCCCTTAATCCCGAGCAACAAACTAGAGATCGACAAGGGGGGTAAGACGAGTATTCTCCTTCTGCGCGTGGGCGAATCGCAGCAGGGCGTGGTTGGCCTACAAAAGATGGGAGTGGCTGGAGAGCTGGAACCTGGCCTTTCTGTTCGATACATGGGAACGAACGATCACGGCATAGCCTCGCATCTTATCACGAGATATTTCTCCACGGCGGTGCTGACAGACGACGCGATCGCTCGTCTCGACAATGTTTCGATCAAGTTCTACCACGAGTACCGCTATCCGAAAGGGTGACGATCATGACCAACGCGTACAATCCGACCAGCCATGATGCTGATCCATTCGACACGGCATTAATTGCTCGATTGGCCAATGAGGCATACAGGGATTCCGGCAGCACCGGTTCACCGCGATCCACGACTACCGGATCGGCGTCTCCGTGGTCTGCGACCACGTCACCGGCACGGGGCATACCTGAAAGTCTCTCGGGTATTGCCGGAACACCGTCGATCTTTCCTGGCTCAATGGGAGTCTTTCCGGCGGAGAAGCCTGATAGTCCTGGTTTAGCGGGTGGCTATCCCCTCGCCACATCTGCACACCCGACTCCGGTGCAGAGCGCTCAGACGGATGTTTCTCCTACTCCAGTTCGTTCTGGAGACGAGCTTGGCTCCGGCGAACATCAACCGAATTCTACCGAGGTCTATCCATTCGGAGAACCTCGTTGCAACGGTAGTTTCAGATCGCGGCAAGTTTATGCCGATACGGTGAAGTCCCCGTCAGAGTTCTACTTTCTTCCTCGGACCGATTCTGCGTCTGGTTCCGGTTCTCGCGAACCGTCGGCCACGCCAGCATTGTCGACATTGGACGTGAACCGGATTCGGCGTGACTTTCCCATCTTGCATCAACGGGTGCATGGCTACCCCCTCATCTGGTTCGACAACGCTGCCACAACCCAAAAGCCTAGGGATGTCATTGAGGCGACGTCACGTTTCTACAGACAGGACAACTCCAATATCCATCGGGCGGCCCATGCATTGGCGGCTCGCTCGACTGAACTCTATGAAGGCGGACGTGAAAAAGTTCGACAGTTCATCGGGGCGGGCGACGTTAAGGAAATCGTCTTTGTCCGCGGTACCACAGAGGCCGTCAATCTGGTTGCCCAGTCCTATGGACATACTCATATCGGCCGTGGAGACGAAATCCTCCTCACGGTGATGGAACATCATGCCAATATCGTACCCTGGCAGATCCTGGCTGAGCAGACCGGGGCGCTGCTTCGGGTCGCGCCGATCAATGACGCTGGCGAATTGATCCTCGAACAGTTTGCTCAGCTACTGGGTTCTCGTACAAAATTGGTGGCAGTCACGCAGGTCTCGAATGCTTTGGGAACGATCAATCCGGTTGAGACCATCATTGGAATGGCCCACGCGCAAGGGATTCCCGTCTTGGTGGATGGGGCACAGTCCGTACCGCATTTTCCGATCAACGTACAGTCCATGGATTGCGATTTCTTCGTATTTTCAGGACACAAGCTTTTTGGCCCGACCGGCATCGGAGTGCTGTACGGCAAGGCGGCTCTGCTGGAGAAGATGGCACCCTATCAAGGGGGCGGCAATATGATCAAAGACGTCACCTTTGAAAGGACGACGTATCAAGGGATTCCGCAAAAGTTTGAAGCGGGCACTCCGGATATTGCCGGAGTCGTCGGTCTTGGCGCGGCCATCGACTATCTCACCTCCATAGGTATGCCGGCCATCGCTGCATATGAACATGAGTTGCTGGAGTACGCAACGCAGGCGCTCTCGTCCGTTCGCGGACTCCGTCCCATCGGGACGGCTGCCGTCAAGGCCAGTGTCCTGTCGTTCGTGATGGACGGAATATCTAATGAACAGGTCGGGAGGTATTTGGATCGCTATGGTATTGCAGTGCGGGCCGGCCATCATTGTGCGCAACCGACCGTGCGCCGGTTCGGACTGGAAGGCACCGTCAGGCCGTCGCTGGCGTTCTATAACACGCAGGATGAGATCGACACGCTCGTGAGCGTCTTGCGCCAACTGAAGAAGGACTGAACGTGAGCGCCCCCGTTCAGACACGCAGATGACTATGGACCTCAGCCCGACTCGAAACGGCGACGCCGCTCAAACATCCTGGAACATCGAGCAGGTGGTCGCCGAACTCCGCCGATCGCGTGAAGTGGCGCACAACGTGAGACATCAGGGCCGCATTCGGGAGTGGCCGTCACGAAAAGCGTTGGTCGGCGTCTTGGAGGGGTTGGGTGCTGTCTTATTTCCGACCCATTATGGCCGGTCGGACTTGAGCGAGACGAACATCGATTCGTTTGTCAGCTACCAACTGAATCAGACCTTGAGCGTGGTGCAGGATCAGGTTCGCCGGGGGCTGCTCTTCGATTCGGAACAGGACGGGGAAGAAGATGCGTGTGTGAATCGTGCGGCCGTTGAGATTACCACGAAGTTTGCCTCGCGCCTCCCGGCTATCCGTGCGCTGCTCTTCACCGATCTCCAGGCCGCCTATCAGGGCGACCCCGCCGCCACCAGCGCCTCCGAAATTCTGCTCTGTTACCCCGGCATGACCGCCATTATCTATTATCGCCTGGCGCATGCGCTCTACGAGTTGGGCGCGCACCTGCCGGCACGACTGATCTCGGAAATCGCGCATTCCACGACTGGGATCGACATTCATCCTGCCGCGCAAATCGGTGGCCACTTTTTTATCGACCACGGCACCGGGGTGGTCATCGGCGAAACCACAATCATCGGCGAGCGGGTCCGGCTCTATCAAGCCGTCACCCTCGGCGCCAAACGCTTCCCTGAAGACGCGAACGGTATACTCATCAAAGGCGCTGCCCGTCATCCCATAGTCGAGGACGACGTGGTCATCTATGCCGGTGCCACGATATTGGGCCGCATTACGATCGGCAAAGGGTCGACTATCGGCGGCAATATATGGCTCACGCAAAGCGTGCCTCCCGGAAGCAATGTCCTTCAGGCGCAGATGCGCCAGATCAATACGCTGACGATTGAACCTAAACAGATGAGTCAGGCTGTCTGTCAGCCGAGTATTTGATCGCGGTATTTTGAGGAGAGTTCTCCGATCTTCATCATTCGCTTATTAGGAGGATTCCATGTTCGGGCCGATCACCATTCCCTACGGGGCCAAAATGCTGTTCAACACCGTGACACTCAAACCCGGCGTCACCTTTGAGCATGTGGAGTTGGCAGTCGGGGAGCTCTGCAGTGTCGTCAAGGATACCTATGGCGGCGACAAAGGAGGATTCATCGCAGGGCAGGTGTTCAAGTTCTCCGGCCTCGTGTCAGACGAGGGTTCCCTCAATGAGTCCAGGAAGGATGAGGAGCATTATGCCATTGTGACTTATTGGCGCTCATTTGAGGAGCACGAGAAATCTCACGCCGATCAAATCTTTAGAAACACATTCACCAAATTAACTGCCATGTGCTCAGATACCAAGGAACTCGGGTATGACCTGCTCTGGCAGGGCGAAGCGAAGATCTACTAACCAGTTCCCTTTCGTGCCGGTCCGTCATGTAAAAAAGTACCTTGTACAGGCCTAGAGTGGGCGATACTCAATTCGCCTCATGGGCGTACTCCGCTGGTTGATCAATGCCACCCGTGCTACCAGTTTTTGCGTGCGGTCGTTGAACAGCTTGGATTCTATGTCTTCTCATGTATCTCAGGTCGTTTAAAGATGCCTCTTTCTTGATTCGTCATTCCGCACTGAGAAACACGAACAAGTTCAGGATTGTCGTCGGCACAACGATCAGTTTTCTGAACATCGCCGTTTCTGCCGTAACACTCAAGCTCAGACTCTCTTTCTTATGGTCGACTCTCATCCCAGCAGACCGGTCACAAATGCCATCTCGCTCGTTCGTCAGTTGCGCATTCTGCGTTCTTTCACGTAGGCTGCGAATGAACACTGAGGCCTCGCCCAAGTGTAATAGGTCGGAGGGAAGGGCTTGGTACACCGACTTGGTCTGTCTCTTCCGCTGGCCCGAATGGAACCCGCCGCTTCTCTTTGCCCTGCAAGCCTCGATACACGAGCTCGTCGGTATCGAGATCGTACTCCGGTATTTCGTGGCTTCCCCAACGCTGCACGAAGTAGTGATAATAGAATGTGTACAGGCCGTGATCATTCGAGTTGTGCTTGAGCACATACTCCGGCATTGTCCGGATGTTCAAATCCGGATGGTAATGCTGCAACCAAAGATAATCTCCCAGGATGACCAGTTTGACGAGCGGCGGGTCGGAATAAAACTTGAGCCTGACGGATTTCCCAATCGCCCGCAGCCGTTTGAGCAGTTCGATGCTCTGCCGAACTTCCTGTTGAAACAGTTCGACCGTGTAGTCTGGATCGGCGATCGCAGAAATTCTGGCCCGGGCTGCCGGGCTATACGGATTCACCAACAAGATCTTGGCTCCCGTGCAGCGTTCCAAGACCGAAGCGAGATCTCCCACCTGATCGGTCAACGTTCCATACCCGCTCGATCCGATCGCCATGACGGTTCGCCCCGCCCCTTGCGTCTGCTTAAGTTGCTGAATCGTTTTTCGTGCACGTGGTGCATGGCTTGGATAATACGACACCAGGCCGGCGTCGACAGCCATCTTGGCCAGCGCTCTGTCACCAAAGGCGAGACGGAGGGCATTCGCGAAGATGATGAGGAGGCTTGCCACGATCGCTTCTAAAATCAGCAGGGATGTCTTGTCGTTTTCAACTTGTGCCCAATACGCGAGAAACGTGTGTGCTATCGCCGGCAGGGAGAGCGCAATGCTGGCACTCAGGAGCAGCACCGCAAGGTGATATCCAATTTGGCCAAGGCCGTTCATGATGGCTCGTATGCGCGCGAAGGCCTTGACGAACACGAATTCTCTTGTCGCTGATTGGGTCACGTATAGTCTCTTGAAAGGGCTGAGGACCGCCATCGGCGATGTTGTCCGATCATTGAGCATAAACTATGAGCTGTGTGGCACCTACAGACCGGTACGAGGACCGATGATTATGGGATGTTGCAACACGCTGACCATCGAGGCATCGACTGCGCAATTTCCGCAGATGATAATGGAGCGTGGCCAAGGTCGAGTGCCAGCTGCTGGCCTTGCTTGCTGAGAGCGTAGCGGACCAGTTCTGATGCTGCTTGGCTGGGAAACGCATTTGGAGGGGTGGCGACATAGAGGTAACGGCGCCGCTGGAGTAAGTAGGAGCTCGACATCAAAGTATGCAATGGTTCGATATTCCGGCTGACGCTCACGGAAGTGAGCGGCACTGGTATCGCTACGGTGTTCAGATCGTTCAGATCACGAGACGGGTCGTTAAAAGAGGTAACCCTGCGAATAAAGATGTTCAGAGTGTTACCAGCTACTGGCACTTCGATTGGCTCGTACCCGTATTCTAAGACGAATTCGGAGATCTCGGTTCGAGTGAAGGCGCGGGACATGGCTAGTAACTCCGTCCTACGTGAGATGAAAGTCGCGAGACCATTTTTTGAGTTTGTCGGTATGACAGCGACCTTCAAATCCGGATGCCGAAGGAGCAATTCGTTTATCCAGGCTTGGACCAACAGCTGCATCCCTTCCGAGGCAGCAATGGTCAGCATGCCGGACGCTGAATTTTGAGAGAGATAGGGAGGGATATCGGGATCGACTGTCTGATGCCCTTGCCCCCAATTTGCAGAGGGAATCGACATCTGTACAGTCGCTGCAATCAGATAGAACGTAAACACGACACGAAAGAATTTCATCTTGGGTATCCTTTTTGGGACCTATCTGAACAGTCCTTCAGTCGGTGATCGGTCTTGGTCATCCTGTGTCGCTTAACGACGGGACCATTCATGAACGACCTCCCGAAGAGATGCCTGGGAAGGACGGCATACGTCTATTCAAGTACTTCTCCTCGTGCTAACCGGAATGCAGTCCTGTGTGCCGGCTCCTCGCAGACACAAGAGCTCCACGGTTTTACCCGTCTCCCGGACTACGATGGAAGACAGGGAGTCGGTGGATTCCTGTTTAAGCAAGAGACAGCCATGAAAACACTCGGATGCGTCGATCCATGTCGGTTGCCGGACGGTATGAGCTTAGACAGAGACGGTGAGCAGGGGGATAGAGTTTGAGACTTAGCATCGGAGTAGCGTAGTCGGCGCGTATATTGGTCCATATAAGAGTGCAACGAAAATGAGAAAGTTATTGTACTGCAGACACTGCAGAAGTTATGCCAGGTGTATTTTGGCCAGAATCAGGCTGTTCAAATACTCCGCTGTTGATTATGCAGCAGAAGATGCGTGGCGCCAGTTGCGTGATCAGCAAGGCTACCTCTATTTCCCGTGCTGTTGTGGAGGCTATTTCTTGGCGACAGGTCGGCGTTCAACTTTCGCATGTGGGCGTGGAGGAAACGCTCGAAAGCGAGACTGTGATAAATGAAGCAGGGTCCCTTCCGCAATCATCCCTTTACGGGACTGTCGATCTCGTCACCGACTGGCTCTTAGCAACATTGCGTAGAGCACTCCCTCAGTTCGATCAACTCTTGGAAGAATTTGTGATGGGAGCTGTATATTCCTCTTCCCTTGAGCTTGAGCATTCGGCCTGTGCGCTCCGTCTGTTGAATGATGGTGGGTGTCTCCGATACATGATCTGCTGATCATCCAACAGTGCGGACGCAGCTTTTTCTGAATATGCAACAGCCCATCTTCTGCTTCGGGTCCACGGTGTCCGTCTTTTAAGGATTTCGCCTTCATCCTTCCAGTCCTGCGACTGGTATGCTTTCTGCTTTCCAGAGGTCTTGATATAAGGAGGAAAATCAATGCCGGACTATACGAAGCGCTGGATAGAGTTGAGACGCCGAGAGCAGCACGCGAATGGCAATTGGAGTTGTCACTATGTCATTTTTGAGTTTGGGGCCAGACAATGGCGATGCAAGAAAGGGTGTGCTGGCGCTACCTTCAGGACCCCCGAAGAAGCCGAAGACGCTGCGTTGACGCAGGCGCAACAGATCATCGATTCGCTGCAACCTGTTGGCTCGGCTCTATAGAAACGTGAGGTCCGATGAAATGCTTCCCAAGGTGACTGTCCTACCAGACCGACTCTGCACCTGGTGCAAGGTGCCGATGAGAAAGCGCTTGGTCGGCGGTGAGTACTATGTCCACTATATCTGTCCGAAGTGTCTGTTTCAGCACACGTGCCGATGCACGCTCACTCGCACGGAGTCCGCTGCGACAAGTTGAAATGGCCGTCTGGTCATTCTGATCGGTATCCGCAGCGGAGACAGACCATCGGCCTATCGAGTGCTTCTGAAGCGGAAGTCTATGCAAAAGCCATCAGAGTGGGGAACAACTCACTCGCACGGTCTACATGGCCGACACGCCGCAGTCGACAGGAGAGAGAGACTATGAGTACATGGTGGTTCTTCGGTGGACTAGTGCCCGTGGCAATCGGGTTCGTCGCGTTTCAGAGCCGGCTCTTCCCCCGGCGTTCAGTGTCTAATTTCTCGTGTTTCATGACCAGGACCGCAGATGGAATGCCGATCCAGTTTTTAGTCAAACCAACGAGGAAGATCGGGAGACCCCTCTCAACATCGTTGCGTTAGTCTATAAACTCGCAGTTCCTCCAAGACAGTGCCAGTTCTGTAGGGAAGGGTTAGACTTTATGGAAACGAGCTGCCCATAAGGTGATTTCTCACTTTCAAGCTGAAATAGTCAGATCTAGCTGAGGTATGTTTGACGGCGGTTCATTTTGTCAGTCGCCTCGACAATGCTCATCCTGCTTCCCTTCACCTAGGCGCGTCGGTTCTTTTGTCGGGGCGCCATTCCTGAAACAGTCTCCAGTCAGGCGAGTTGCGTGAACACGGAAGGCAGGTGCCACTCGAAACAGAATTAGCGCACCGGCATGGGCCTCATGGATCAGTCTCATCGCGGCATCTCCTTCTCGCAATGAGCGCCCGGTGGAAAAAGGACTCGGGATAGGGCCGAGTGTTTCCACGAGTGTGCATCATGTCGTGCCTTGAGAATCGTTCTACTTGCTAGCGCGCACTTCTGTATCCACCGCAGCTGAAGATGGAGATTTTGATGGATCATCACCATTGGTTGATGAACAGGAAGTCCACACGCCGTAGCCCAACACGGCGAGGAACAGGCCGGCACAAAATCCTCGCCAAAAGCCCCTGATAGTCTCATTCCAATCCACGTCATACTCCGATGGAGTCTGCTGTAAGAGATACTAGCCCAAGGCAAGACAATTCATCGCTCAAATTGTTAGGACCTCTTCTTAACGAATGCTCTGTACGCCGCTTTGTGATTGATGGTGTCGTCTTCTAGTCCCACCAGCTCATGGCCTGTTGCCTCGCACCAGGCCGGCATATCTTTCTTGATCCCTTCGTCATCCGAAACAACTTCGAGGACCTGTCCCACGGCCAGGTCTTTGATTTTCTTTGACGTATGAATGATCGGCATTGGACAGAAGAGTCCAAGTGTATCGAGCCTGACATCTGCTTTTGGCATGGGATTCTCTCAGTTCTATGGTTTGGACAACCTGGTGAAGCAAACGCTCATTGTTGTTTCTACTCGACCAGGATGGCGAGACAGTCTAAATGAATAGATTTACGCTCCCCTGTCTGGCCTCAGCCAGGTAGGTGCTCACTCCGGCCAATTGATCGACCCCGTCGATGAGCGTCTCTTTCGAGATTCCCATCAGTCCCATCGTCGTCGTACAGGCGATCAGTTGCACGCCGAGATCCTGGGCGGTACGAAGAAGTTCTGGAACCCCCGGCATCCGGTTCTGTTTCATCACCGAATGGATCATCGAAGTGCCGAGTCCGCCGAAATGGAAGCGCGACAACGGCAGATGTTCCGCTCCGCCCTTGTTCAACAGGCCGAACATCCGGCGGAGCCAGTCGCGCGCTGAACTCGCGGCGCCCTTCCGGCGGATCGCATTGAGCCCCCAAAAGGTGAAGAAGATCGTGACCTGCATTCCCATCGCGGCTGCTCCCGTAGCGATAATAAATGCGGCCATTGCTTTGTCGAGATCACCACTGAGGAGCACGATGGTCACCTTTTCCGGCTTGGTCTCTCGCAGCGCAGCCAGCGTTTCGGAGGGCGCCACTGCGGCTGTCATAGTGGCACCGACCTATATGAAAGAACACCATCCATTCTGGAAGGCATGTGCCGTGCTCGAATCACCCTATCTCGTGTCATAGTCGTAGGACTTCCTGAATATGCGGTCTCATTCCCCTCTGCTGAAAGAAGCATGCTTCACTAAGCAGTATCGATGCCAATCAGGATTGGGAATGATTTAGGGTATTCACGCTGTTTTGTGGACGGAGTACTGCTGCTGATCCAACAACCGGTGCTGGAACACTGTTGGTAAATCAGCAGCTTGACGTCTGACGCTTGCGGTCTTGTCTCCCAGCCATGTTCTTCACTTGGAATAAGCAGGTGTCCATCAATTTATCTCGCGAAGCCCAGGAGGGCTCCAAGGCCTCGCGAGAATGGCGGGTGGTGGGCAGGACACCCGCACAGGTTTTCAGCTAAAGAAACGTGAACAGAGGAAACGGCAGTTATGTGAGTGGCCGGTCTTGGACGCTTGGCACAAGCACGGCTGTTTGTGCCGAGAGAAAGAGCCCATGGTCTGATACTCGTGTGTCGACCTGCACGACTCTCGCCTGTGTCCTCCGCTCCGCTACACCTGTTCGGCCGTCGTTTGCTGAATAGGCTGTGATGTTCCACAACAAGACGCTTACTGTAATGATTCCAAGAATAATAAGGATTTCCATACGTTCTCCTTCTGCTGGACGAAACATGTTCACGGGTTGCGGCGTACTTCTCACAACGGCGTTGCCAGTGCTCACAGTGTTTGTCACGACAACGTTCAGCTGTGAACTCCGAGCGAAACAGGGCTCTCGCTCGGCTCACCGGAGTTGACGCCACCTGTCCCCCCATTCCCATTTGATTCCGTCCTGCCACGACGGCACTGTTGGCAACCGTGGAATCTGCCTGCATCTTGTACTGGACCACCGATCCTATTACGTGTTCAATCCCCATCTGTGGAATCATCGACTGCACTCTCACTGCTATACCAGGGCCCGGAGTCCCGAGCGTGCCGACCATGCCAAAGGCATGTTTGTTGAGCTTACGCGCGATGCAGGAATCGCATCATATGGCCAGTGAAACCCTCGGACAATCCGACGAATTCAGATCGCGCCGCTTTCTGGAAATGGTCTCAAGGCCGTGTGCAGCGATCTCCTGATGTACCAAAAGAACCTTGGTGAGGATGGCCATGCCTTGCTCGGTTAGGCTGTGAGTGAGATGGAATCGCAGAGATCCTGCTGGATCAATCACAAATGTCCGGCCATGTCCTGCTGTCTCCGCTGTCTGGCCACCATAAAGCCTTTGCAATCGATACAGAGGATCGCACACGACGGTGTAGTGTGCCTGCTCCTGGATCAATGGCTTGCTCCAACCTAGGACAGCAGCCTTTATCGGAGCTAGGAGCAAGGCAGTTTCATGCTGGGCAAGTTCTTCGCCCTGTCGATTCCAAAGTTGGACCTCGAAGTGTTCCAGAGCTGCTACGAAGCTCAGGACGACCCATCGACCCAGGAACGTATCAGGATGAATGTAAGACACCTCACCGGCGACAATGATCGGAATTCGGAATGTCAACGCCTTCTGACCGATTCGACGCACAAAGGTTCTGTTCTTGTGAGACATCATCCTAGATCTCTGTCTTCCTCAGAACGGGCCTAAAGCGTGTTGTCCGGTAAGGTGATTCTGGTATGACCCAGACCAGATACTCTCCGTTGCAAGGCGGTCCAATTGCAATTCTTCCTGATCGACTGAGACGGTCGATCGCAAATAGCAGTTGTGCGCTTCCAATATGGACGAGTTCGCTCTCGAGTTGATCGAGCGTCCGTGCGCCTTGCTGCTCCAAAATTTGCAGAACGTCCGCTTCAACTCTGAAACCTTCCTGTCCGACAGCGTTACCGGCAACGGTTTGCGAAGTCATGTTTCACCTCCATGGAGACGCTCACGATCCATTTGATGCCATTGCTTTAGGATACTCATTCTCCAATAACCACGGGCAATGTCTGGCGAATTTTTCAAACCGCGCTGGTCAATGAATGCGGGAGTGAGCACAGCATAAATCCAGTATACCCACCGGCCTATCGCTGAGAGCTGTCTAGCAGGGTCTCTGTGCGCAAGGTGGGCCATCTCTGGTTGACGATTCCTTTGCTGGATGCATACTGCAGATATTATGCCGTTTCATTATTGAAGGAAACGCTGTTCAGTCAGAGCTGTACTGCTATCAGTGCAGCAGAAACTGTTGGGGGGTTGTTGAGTCAGAAACACAGCCTCATCGTTTTCCGATTGGAGTTTACATCGCGAGCTTGACCTTCGAGAAGGTGAAGTCGTGTTTGTCTATCCAAAGCATCGGCAGGTTTTTCGAATACCCCAGCCATAATCCGTCAGCACCGCGCGGTTGAAGATGTGTGGATGGCACGCTCCCTGGTTCTATCGGATAGGCTTGTCATTCCTGATGTTCTATCTCTGGTGGGTAGACGATGCCGATGACGTGTCGTGTTCAAAAGAGCGGTATCCTTGGCGTTGTGCTGTGTCTCGCTCTCAATTGCTTATTCTTGCCCGTAACCGACTCGATGAAGGACTTGAAAGTCGAGGTGCTCGACCGTGGACTGGTACGGGGCTTTTATCGCTGGCCGACTGCCTGGCATATCACTTGGACGGGGCAACAGGGGCCGGCTACGCTGAGTCTCAAACAAGTCACAAGGACTGGTATTTGGAACTGGGCGATCGGCGGGTTCTCAATGGTCGTGGTTGATGGCGAGTTGGAGTATGGAGGCAAGAAGCTCTCAGTCTATGGCCTTGCGGAACTGATTGTGTAGAGCATTTTCCGAGGGCATCGGTGTCACTACTCACTGTGGTGCGGGGCGGCTGATGCCGTGGGCATGGAGGCCGAAATACATCCCTCTATGAACTCCACCTTGCATTGCCATGAGGCGGCTGCAGCGTTGACGCGTTTGATGACATCTGCTGCGTTCGTGGTGCCGGTGGTAATGTCTACGAGGACATGGTTCGGGACACGGTTGAAGTAGATGCCGGTGACGCCGGGAATGGCCTGCAGGACGGTGTTCATCTCCGCTTGTTTACTGTCACAACCGGATCCGCTGAGCGTCAGGGGAAGTCGTTCTTTGGTGGGTGGGGTTGCCGCAGCCGGGAGGGACATGGAAAGGCCTGTGATAAGGAGTGCGACCGGGACAGCTCGTTGGCACCAGAAAGTTTGCATGATACGAACTCCCCGACAGACAATAGGTTCTCTGCATATAAGATACATGACGCGAGATAATATTGTCGAGTTGCTATCTGCCCTGTACCAAAAAGGCTTTCGAGCGGGCGTTCCCTCCGCTGGCCACGACATCAATGAATGACATGCCGGGTTGGATCTCAGGAACCGTCGCCTCGACGGTCGTGTCGTTCACAAGCGTGTAGTCGATTTTGGTGGAACCGGCTGCACTGAATGCCACGCCGCGGAAGCAATCTCTTGTTCCAAAGTGCTCACCCTTGATCGTGATCGTTTGCCCCGGCTTGGCTTCGTCCGGTTCCACACGCACGATCTTTGGTTTTCTGCTGCTATCGCAGACGGGGTCCTTCGCGACTGCCTGTTCGTCGTGGCCCTTGATCGATTCTGTGTCGTGTAGCGTGTAGCCCGCTCCCTCGACGATCACTCCCTCTTCAGCAAGGGAGCGTAGGGGAAGGTAGGCGAGCCCAAACACCGAGATTATCAAAACGTGCAACAGGAATCGGGGAGACATCATGACCTCCTTCGATGGGGGACTACTTGTTCGGCATCGGAACATAGATTTCTCCGATAATCGCTTGTCCGGGAGGGGAGAGCGCAAATTTTGAAAAGGCCTCAACCAGGGGGTTCGGCTCTTTTTTCGAAAGCAGCAACAGAGGGCGCCGGAGGCTGTAGCGGCCGTCTTTCACGGTCGGCGTTTCCGGCTCGACCTTATCCAACGGCAGTAAGCGAACAGCGACGCCGTTGGAAACGGCCGAGAGGCCGGTACTCAGCGAAATATAGGCAGCTGCAGAGAGGGGTGGCAGGGTGCCGACGACGGTCTTCATGACGACCTCATCTCCGCCGATCACTTTGGTGGAATCAGGAATTTTGCCTACTATCCCGAGGTGGGTTTCGAAGGCTTCCCGAACGTTCTGGTTGCGTGGCCTGTCGATCAGGAGAATCTTAGTCTCCGGTCCACCCAGTTCCGACCACTCCTTGATCTTTCCCGAAAAAATGTCGGCAACTTGCTGCTTAGTCACCTCTTTGGTGAAATTCGATAAATGAACCAAAATACCGATTCCATCCCAACCTATCTGAGTCGCCGCTAAAGCTGGATCTTCGGCCCCCGTGACGGCAATCTGGGCCTGGCCTGTTGTGACTAATTGCAACGGCTTGGAATTTTCGTCCCACAGGATGTCGATATAGGCACGTGGATTAGTTCTTTCAAAGGCTCGAGCCAAGGCCTCGATGGTCGTTTGCTCCGGTCCGTTGCCGGCAATGACCAGGCTTCCAGCTGTTTGAGCGAAGGTATCGGCATGGGACACACAGAAGATCACTCCGACGAGCAGCCCAATTATGAATCGTCCCACGGTCATTGAATCGCCTGTTCCCACATGAGGTTACGACCGACCATGCACTGGGAGTGGGTACTCAAGAAGTTGATCCTTCTGTTGGTGTGGGATCTGATTCTGAGGTGACGTTCGGCGGTGGCATGGTGCGGATGGCATTCAGCGGTGGCAACTTGGCGAAACGCTGCATCCGCTCCTCGTTCATAGCCTTGGCTTTTAGCTCAGTAAAGCCTGGTTTGCGATCACCGACGACATTAGACGAAAATGAAGACATGAGTCGGGTTGCCTGGCGGGCCTGACAAAATGGGCATTCCGTGTCTTCAACCCTGGCATACACGGACTGAGTGGCTTCGAATTGTTTCTCGCACTGTCCACAACGGTACTCGTAGAGGGGCACGGAATTAGATCCTTTCTGTGTCTCTATTGAAGAGATCTCATACGGAACTCGGTCCTGGACTTGACAAGGTGACCTCTCCCAAGCGATCTTGACCGGCTGATAACGAGACGTTTATTCTAGCAACATAGGCAACCAAACTGCCAGCTTCATAGGAGGGCTTCAATGTCAGTGCTGATTCGACGGTACAAAGGCAATAACGGCATGATGCAGGAAGAACGAATCGACGACGAGGATCGAATCGAGCGCTACATGAGGCTCTTCGAAAAGGACGACGTCAAGAAGTTGCAGACCGGTGTGAAGTGCTTCATCGAGAAGGATGAGTGGCAACTCCTCCCGTGAGCTGGTCAGGGGTCAGGAGTAAGGCGTGATCCAGCTGTGAAAGCTCCTTACCACTCACCCCTTACCCCTCACCGGTTAACATGATCTACTGGGTTCACATTGCCCGCTCGATTGATCGTGTGACGCTCCACCGAGACCGGTGCTCGGAAGTACCGTCCGTCTCAACGTCCAGCGATTTTTGGGAAGGGGGATGGTTCGACTATCCCGATAAAGAGCGGGCGCTTCGTGCCATGGAACAGGCTGGAGTCAACCGAGACCGGCTGTGTCCTCTGTGCAAACCATAAAGGTGTGCAATGGTGAAAGGTTACTATGAATGCTGACCTGTCCGGGTTCGTCCAACATTCATAAGTGATCATTCAACATTGACTATGCCGCGACTTGCCCTTCTCCTGACCACCGTCATTTGGGGCGCCACCTTTCCAGCTACCAAGGCCGCGCTTGAACAGATCTCGCCACTCTCCTTCCTGTTGCTCAGATTTTTCCTGGGCACTCTGCTGATCCTGTTATGGTTTGCAGTGAGTCGCCATCGACTGCATCATGATCGTGCTCTGCTGATGGCGAGCGCGCTCACCACGGTCTTCCTCTTTCTTGGCTACTTATTGCAAACGGTCGGACTCCAGCATACGACTGCGTCCAGTTCGGCCTTTCTGACAGCACTCTATGTAATTTTTGTCCCGTTGATCCTGATGCGGATCGACCGACGGGTGGTGCTCGCCACGGCAATCGCGTTGGTTGGACTATGGTTGTTGGTGAAACCGAGCACCTCTATGAACCTGGGTGATCTCATGACGCTCGGGTGCGCCGCTGCCTTCGCGGGACACATCATTTGTCTCGAGCGGTTCACACGTCAATTCGACGCGCCATCATTGCTGGTGTGGCAGATGGTGGCGATGACGGTGCTGTTTCTCCCGGCTCCGTGGTGGGAGGAGGCGAGCGCAAGCGCCTTTTCGCCAACGGCTGTCTTGCTGATTGGTCTTGGAGTGACCGGCGTACTTGCGACACTGGCTTTTGCCGTTCAGATGTGGGCACAGCAGCAGGTGCCGGCACAGCAGGTGGCGTTACTGTTTTCGTCTGAACCGGCCTATGCAGCTTGGTTGTCCTGGTACTTTCTGGGCGAGACGTTGGATGCTCAAGGGTGGATCGGAAGCGCGCTGATCTTGTTGGCGGTGGTGATCGGAGCGTTCGGTGGTTGATCGTTTGTATAAGGAGGAGTTGTATGGCACAAAAATTTGGGAATGGACGGTGGGTTCGCGAAGGATTTTTAGATAACCGCGTTGAAGGGACGGTTGTGGGTCAGGTTGTTTTTGCCGTGATCGGGCCGGTGGATTTTTATTTGAGCGGCAATTTTAAGCCGGATATTGCAGGAGAGGTGATTCGATTCCGCAATAGTCGGTTTGAAGATGACGATATGGCTGGACAGGTCATCGGCGACATGGTGAATCCGCAGGTTGGAACGGTGAATCTCATTTCGCTGGATCCACACCCCAATCTGGAGCCGCATCCCTACGTCGAGTGGTTTACGCTCAGAAAGGACCACTATCGCTTCGAGCTGAGCTCTGGTGAGGCCTGGGTGTTATCCGATGAAGAGCGGAAGGCAATCGATGGGGAAAGTCAACGAATTCGGGAGACCCTGGCCGATCACATTGCAGATCGGCCAAGGTCTGACGGCGATTCAGATTGGGCTTAGCGAGGAGTCAGCTCAAGTTCTGGCTCAGGGGCCGGAAGCTCCGTGGCTTTCACGGCTGCGTCGATCTTCTTTTTGAGTACACTACGGTCTGAATCCTGTTTGGTTTTTCCTTCGCGTACATACTCTGGGACACCGCGGATATCCCAGACCAATCCCATCCACTCAAGCGCCTTGAGGCAGTAGTAGGTCATGTCGACTTCCCACCAGTAAAAGCCTTGTCTGGTGGAAGCCGGATAGTAGTGGTGGTTGTTGTGCCAGCCTTCCCCCATCGTAATCATGGCCAGAAAGAAGTTATTTCGGCTATCGTCGCCGGTGACATAGCGCTGTGATCCATATACATGGGACAGGGAATTGATCGTGCAGGTCCCGTGAACCAATGCGACGGTCGAGATGAAAAATCCCCAAATCAGCATCTGAGGCCCATTCGTACCGAGTCCGGGTGCGTAGGTTTCCAGTAATTGGCCGAGACCGAACATCCCAAATCCCGCAATGGTCGGCATCAGAACATCAAACCGGTCGAGAAACCGCAGCTCCGGAAACTTTGCAAAATCAGCAATGCTCTTCAGTCGCGGTGCGTAAAAAGTCTGGGACATAATCCAGCCCATGTGCGACCAGAGAAATCCTCCCTGGCGTGGAGAGTGCACATCTTCCGGTGTATCGGAATAAATGTGGTGGTGGCGATGATGGCCCGCCCACCACAAGGGACCACGTTGTGCGCAGGTCCCCCCCAACAGGGCAAAGAGAAACTGGACAGTCCGGGAGGTCTTGAACGTCCGATGCGAGAAGTAGCGATGGTACCACCCGGTGATCGCAAACATCCGGACATAATAAAAGGCAACCGTGACGGCGACCGCGGTCCAACTCCAGCCTACCCAAATGACTCCCGCACACATCAGATGTACGGCAAGGAAGGGAATACTGCGAATCCAGTCTACCTTGGGAGGTCCCTCTACTTTTGTGTGTTCAAGGCCTGCCCAGGAATCAAACCATCGTAGAACGGAATACCAGGCATCCGGAGCTTTGGTCGAGCTGATCGTTTGCACATCGGACATACAATTCTCCTCTAGGTCGGGGGATTCGGCAACGTCACTGTGGTGGGAAACAGGGAGCCGTGGTCCCAATTAAGCTGATTGATCGTCCCGAATAGGTTAGAAAGTCATTATACATAAAACCGTCATAAAAGTGAAATCAGATTTTGCGTAGTTTCCGCCGGATTGATTGTACCGGACTGGCGATCGCTGTCTACCTATTTGGACAAGTCTTCAAAAAAAAGTGGAGGTGCACTTGTCTGTTTGACAGGGCTCCTTGTGCGTCTCTAAAATGCCACCACCATGAATGAACGATTTCTCAAAGCCTGTCGCCGCGAACCGGTGGATTGTACACCGGTCTGGTTTATGCGCCAGGCTGGTCGCTACATGTCCGAGTATCGGACGTTGCGCGCGAAGCATTCGATCCTCGAGATGTGCAAAACTCCCGAGCTTGCAGCCCAAGTCACCCTTCAGCCCATTGATCGATTTCCCTTGGATGCTGCAATCATTTTCGCGGACATTCTGCTCCCGTTGGAACCCATGGGGCTCAATCTTGAGTTTGCGGAAGGGGAGGGACCGGTCATTCATAACCCGGTTCGAGACCGAGCGGCTGTGGATCGACTCAAGGTAATCGATGGCGATGAACTTGACTATGTGGCCGAAGCTATTCGCCAAACGCGACGGGCTCTGAATGGGCGGGTACCGCTAATTGGCTTTGCCGGTGCGCCGTTCACGCTGGCGAGCTACGCTATTGAGGGCGGAGGGTCCCGCAACTATCTGCATACCAAACAGATGATGTATGGCGATCCCACAGCCTGGCATCGCCTCATGGACAAATTTGTGTCTGTGCTCACTGGATATCTCCGGCGACAGATCAAGGCGGGGGCTCAAGCGATTCAGCTCTTCGATAGTTGGGTCGGCTGTCTCTCGGCCGGTGATTATGCCGAATATGTGAAGCCGCACGTCCAGCGGATTTTCGATGGGCTCAAGCGGGAAGGGGTGCCGATGATTCATTTCGGCACCGGCACGACGGCTATTCTTGGGCAGATGCGCGAGGCAGGTGGCGATGTCATTGGGATCGACTGGCGGGTTCATCTGGACGAGGCCTGGTCGATGGTTGGGCATGATCGCGCCGTCCAGGGCAACCTGGACCCGCTCGTCCTGTTTGCGCCGCTCCACGAAATCGAACGCCGTGTAGAAGATATCTTGCGGAGAGCCGGGGGACGTCTCGGGCACATTTTCAACCTCGGTCACGGCATCCTGCCCACGACACCCGTCGACCATGTCGCTGCCACGATCGATATGGTGCACAAACTTAGTCAACGCTAACGCGTTCAATCGGTTTGCACAGAGGCCGGCAGCGGCCTCTGAATCGCAAGTGACGGTTGACGAATTCATAAGGAATGGCATGGCGACGACGGAGCATCCCACGGCAATTCTCCTCATGGCGATGGGTGGGCCCGATTGTCTGGAGAACGTCGAGCCGTTTTTGCTCGATGTTCGCGGTGGCCGACCGACGCCCCCTGAGTTGGTTGAAGAGATTCGTGAACGGTACCGAGCCACCGGTGGGAAATCGCCTGCTGTCGGTATTACCCACGAAGTGGCAAAGAAACTAGAGCAACAGCTGAATAGTTCGAGGACTGGCCGATACCGAGTGTATGTCGGGTTGCGGCATTGGCATCCTTTTATTAAAGAAACGTACGCCGAGCTGCTGAAGTCCTCGCCGGAACAGATCATCGGGGTTTGTATGGCCCCACAACAGTCCTCACTGAGTACCGGTGCCTATCGGAAGAAGGTCGAAGAGGCTCGTGCTGGGTTGGAGGACTGTACCCCTGTCACGTATCTTGGGAGTTGGAACCAACATCCTAAACTGATTGCGGCTCTGGTTGAGAGCATCCAGCAAGGGCTTCAGAAGTTTCCTGCCGATGTGCGAGCAACCGTTCCGGTACTGTTTACCGCGCATAGTCTGCCGGAACGGATCGTGGCCATGAAGGATCCCTATCCTGACGAGGTCAAAGGCACGGTCGAGGCGGTCACGCAACATTTGGGGAACCGACCGACTTACTTTGCCTATCAAAGCCAGGGACGATCGAACGAACCCTGGCTTGGACCCACCGTGGAATCAATGTTGGAAACCATCCAGCTCGCGGGACACCGGTATGTGCTGGTGGCGCCTATCGGCTTCATCTGCGACCATGTGGAAACGCTCTTTGACATCGACATCGAACTCAAGCAGCTGGCGATGAACAGAGGCATACACCTCGAGCGCATGCCCATGCTGAACGACTCTCTTCCACTCATTGAGACGTTACGCGACGTCTTGGCTGCACACGAATCCTCGCTCCCTATTCAGTCGTGACTCGACCGCGTACAGTCGTGATCGTAGGTGGGGGCATTTCCGGCCTGGCCACTGCATTTTCACTCCAAGAGCAGGCGACAAAGGCCGGTCTGATCCTCCGCTGCACGATCCTTGAATCCGGATCGTCCTGGGGAGGAAAGATCGTCACGCATCGAGTTGGCGAGATGGTGACGGAAGCTGGACCGGACTCATTCCTGTCCCAAAAACAGGCCGGTCTGGATCTTTGTACGAAGCTCGGCCTTTCCGATCAGCTCATTAATACCAATCAGACGGGCAAGAAGGCCTGTGTTCTGTACAGAGGTCGCCTTCATGACCTACCTGAGGGCCTGTTGTCATTCGTCCCAAAACAACTGGGGTCGTTCCTTCACAGCGGACTATTGAGCTGGTCAGGGCTGGCTCGGATGGGACTCGAATTCGCCGTTCCGCCTGGTTCCTCCAGAGAAGATGAGCCGTTGGCTGCGTTTCTTCGCCGCCGGTTCGGTGTTCAGGCATTTGAGCGGGTACTGGAGCCGCTCATGGCCGGGATCTACGCGGGGGACGCCGAGCACATGAGTCTGAGGGCTACGTTTCCACGGTTCTTCGAGCTCGAACAGCAGTACGGCAGCGTCGTTCGCGGCATGATGGCTGCCAAGAAAGCCGCCTCGTTGGTTTCGACTGCCCAACCAGGGCGTACGATGTTTGTCAGTCTGAAGAATGGTCTCAGCGATTTGGTCACGGCCCTGACGAGTCGATTGACGCAGCAGGGCGTGGAACTTCGATTAGGGTGCCGGGTCGACGCGCTGAGAGTGAGATCTCATGAGTTAGGACGGTGGATGTACGACCTGATCCTGGAGGATGGATCGGCACTTTCTGCGGATAGCGTGGTTCTTGCCGCACCGGCGTATGTGTCAGCGGAACTGGTGCGTCCATTGACACCGATCGCCGGTGGACTATTGGACATGATTCCCTATGCGTCGACTGCCACCATTGCGATGGCGTTTCCACGGACGCTGACGAGTGCCCTCGAAGGATTCGGATTTATTATCCCGCGAACAGAGCAGCGTGATTTGATTGCCGCAACCTGGACGTCGCTGAAGTGGCCCCATCGCGCTCCGGCGGATCAGCTGTTGGCGCGATGCTATGTCGGTGGCGTAGGCCGGGAAGACATTCTTCAGTTGGATGACGAGACGCTGGTGGCCAAAGTCAGAGAAGAACTCGCTGCGGTATGCGGTATCGGAGTGGAACCAACTTTCACGGAGGTGAATCGATGGTGGAAGGCGATGCCCCAGTACACGATTGGTCACCTGCACCGACTGGTCCAGCTTGATGCCGCAGTGAGTCGGTATCCTGGGTTGATCCTCACAGGGGCCGGCTATCGTGGTGTCGGGATTCCTGACTGTATCCGTGATGGGGCGTTGGCGGCTGAACGCGTTGTGCAGGATCTTGTAGGTGGCAAGAGTCCATCTAGGCGATCCGTTATCAGTGAGGGTTCATGAGGAGAGGGAAGGAAGGGGAAACGGCCTCTTTGCAGTCGATCGAGGGCCTTTATGGGAGGATAATGGCCTGCTCAGGATACCCAAGCCCCTTCAGCGTTGTTTCCAGAGCATCGACCATCGGAGGAGGGCCGCAGAGGAAGATACAGGTGCCGGGATCGGCAGCAGGAAGGTGGTGTCGCAGAATTTTGGGTGTGATTCGTCCTATGCTGCCAGACCATTCAGGAGGGGGCTGTTCCAAGACGTGATGGCAATGAAAGTTGGGATGTTCTTGGACGTTTCGTTCCCACTCTTGTCGGAAGATGATGTCCGCTTCTGTTTTGTTGGCAACGATCAGAAATAGCTCCGCATCGATTTCCTTGGTCAGAATCCAACGAATGATGGAGATCATCGGCGTGATGCCAGTGCCGCCGGCGACAAATCCCACGCGTTTAGCCATGCCATCCACCCAATGACCGCCGGTGTTCGGCCCGCTCATCAGCACCGTCTCGCCAATCTGCTGATCATGGAGGTACTTCGAGACGGAACCAGCCTCATAGCGCTTGACCGTCAGGTCGAAGAATCCCGTCGTACCTGGCAGCGACGATGGCGTATAGGCGCGTTTCACTTGCTTGCCGCTCATTGTGGCATGGACGTACAGAAAGTCACCGGGTAGCATGTCCAGCGTGGCGTCGGCTGGCAGCTCAAAACGGAAGGTCTTTGTGTCGTGAGTGTCCCTCTGGATGTGTGTGAGCTTGTACGGACTCGGTGTTTTCGTCTTGAGGCGCGTAAGGTTAACCATAGTAGGGATGCACTTTATGGGATCGTATCAATCGGTGCAATATCGGAGAGCGGCCAGATTGCTTCAGTTCTGCAGCTTGAGGTGTTTTGCCTGTTCTGCTGCTTTCAGACTGGGATTGCCATGAGGTTGAATTGCCAGTTTCGCGAGAACCGGCTGAGCCGCCGTAATCTTGTGTTCGACTGCCATGGTCAGCCATCGGCGTGCTTCCTCCGTACTTCTTGTGACTCCACGTCCATAGGCGTACATGACACCGAGGACGTACATCGCTTGTCCATTGCCGGCCTCAGCCAGGCGGTGGAGACCGGGAAAGGCTTTCTTGTACCAGCTTACTGACTCCGGGGTCTGGCGCCTGTCACGCTGTGCGTAATAGCGCCCGAGCCGATACTGGGCAAATGCATCGCCCTGCTCGGCTAGGCGAGCATCGATGTCTGATTCTTGAACAGGCCTTGAGGTCGATGAGCTTGATGTCGATTGTTTGTTAGCTGATGATGCAATGTTGTGGTCAATGGGATGGTTGATTAGCTCGGAGGACTTGGGTGTTGAGTTTTGGCTCTGATGGTGTTGTGGCGTGGGTCGATCGGTTACGTGAACATCGCGATCCTGGTCATGTGCGGGTTTGGAGGCCGGCACATGTGATGTTATTTTTTCGTTAGTTGGAGATACAACGCTGTGGTCAGCTGGGCGGTCGGCCGGCTCGGAGGATTGAGGCGTTAAGTCTTGGCTGTGTTTGCTGTGGGGCGTGTGCTGATCTGGATCAAGGGGAGGGGAAGGTGGAGGATTGTTGGATTCAGCCAGGCCTTTAGCCTGTGAGACGGGCGTAAGGTTGAACTCGTTCTGATTTGGTAACGGTTCCGTTGCTGATTGCGGTTGGCCACATTTCTCAGCAGGGCCATTCGAGCCTTCCTGTGCGACGCCTGGTTGACAGTTCGCCTTGTCGTCGGAGACCAGTGGCCATACGCCTAGTGTCGACGCACCCCAGACTAGCGCGATGATGAACAACGCACAAAGGAGCAGTCGGCGCCTCAAGATCGTTCGATCGCTGGGTGGCACCAGGACGAGTCCAGGATAGCCTTTTTTGGCCATACCTTCTCCTGAAGGAATCCTCGGTCGGAGTATATCAATGTGTTAGAACGCTGTCTCGTGCTCTGGATCTCCACCGCTGCCATAGCGATGGGAGAACCGTGAAGTTCTAACTGCTGAACCAATAAGCCTCTCCCCTTCGCCTTGTATCAGTTGCGCCCCCACTATATAGATAGCCTCTTGTCCTCCCCAACTTCAAGCTCTTATAGTACGAGCGATAGTGGGTGTCATTGTCACTGAGGAAAGCGAGTACATCATGCCGTCACCTGACAACACCTTTGCCACGGTGGAGATCAACGGTCCATTTCGTGAGCCACGAGAGCAGGTTTTTTCCTACGACTATTCGATTCAACGATCCACCTGGGCGACGCCACATGGCGTGCGCGTGAAGGTCTCCATACCGGATGAACTAGAGGTGCTGAAGCGTCGTCTCGTCGGGATGGTTGTCGGCTCGCCGGGCCAGCAATTGTTGATGAGCAACATCCTCTCCAAAGCAATTGCCGACTGGAAGATGCAGGTAGCTGACGGGGAGGGTATGTTGACGGAACGACGTGATATGCTCCTGGCGCCATTTATCGGGCCGCTGGCCCATCTGTTTCCGAAGCTCGAGGCGTTGTTTGAAGTGGACCAATCGGCTATCCGAGACGAAGTGAGGAGACGTGTCGGTCTCTGAGCTTCTGTGGGACCAGGCGCTAACCGATCCATCAAAAGATTCTTTTGTAGTGTTTCGAGTGGACACCTGATTCGTCGGCGAAACCGAGGGATCCCTTGTCCGGGCTGCCGGTATCATTCAAGTCGATACGGTAGTAGCCACGAACTTGCTCCATGGCCACCTCGAACGGAACGGCGTTCGGGTAAAGCGTCCCAGGCGCATGGGCCCCCCGTGTCAGGGTACGGATCGTATCTGCTTCCGCGAGTTGCTTGTCTGAAAAGATGTAGATGTCGGCAATGGTGTGATCACCCATTTTGTGGCCGGGTGTCGTCGATGGAAGCAGTTCACCGAGGGTGCCCTTCAGGCGTGCTTGCTTGAGGCGTTTCAAGAGAGCGACGATCTGGCTATCCGTCGCTTGCGAGGGAACGATTAAGCCCAGGGTATTCATCTCCAAGATAGTCGTCTGGACCTTAAACATGACAGGCGCGGCTTCCGGATCCTCGATGACCGAGACATTGGGACCCTCCGTCCCAGCGGCTTGTTTGTTCCTCGAACTGGGGACGATCAGGGCCACGAACAACCAGAGTCCCATGAGGATGCCGAATACCACAAGCAGCGGATGAGCGCCGGCACGCTTTCCCTCTTCGTAGGGCCCTTCGTCCTTCGTCATGGGGCGCGATCTCCAGCGTGTGAGGTGGTATCCGGTTGTGGTCTTTGTAACCGTCGCTTGGCTTCATCCCACAGCTCGTCCATTTCGGCCAGCGTCATGTCTTTCAACGACCGCCTCCTTTCCGTGGCTTGTGCTTCCACCAGATGAAAACGATCGATGAAACGGTTCGTGGCTCGGCGCAGCGCATCTTCCGGATTTGCCTTGAGAAAGCGAGCAAGGTTGACCAATGAGAACAGAAGATCACCCAACTCGTTCTCGATCTCCTCATTGGAATCGGGATTGGAATCGGGCCGATGAGACTCCGATCCCGTCCCCGTTAGATGTGGCGTCAGCGCCTCGCGCAGTTCGCCAATTTCTTCAGCCACCTTTGCGAGGATCTGTTCCAGACCGGCCTCGCTCTGCGGCCAATCAAAGCCGACTCGGGCTGCTCGTGCCTGTATCTGATAGGCCCGCAACAATGCCGGCAAGGTCTTCGGCACTCCATCAAGGGCCGATTGTGTATTGCCGGCGGCTTCCCGCTCCGCGCGTTTGATGTCTTCCCATTGGGCCAAGACCTGCTCACTATTCGAGACCTGTCCGGTCGGGTCGCCGGTACCGAACACATGAGGGTGTCTACGGATCAGCTTTGTGGTGAGCGTCTCAATTACGTCCTCAACTGTAAAGGAGCCGGTCTCAGCGGCGATCTGGCTGTGGAATAGGACTTGGAGAAGCACATCCCCAAGTTCTTCACGAAGCTTCTCCTTGTCCCGCTGATCGATGGTCTCGAGGACTTCGTATGTTTCTTCAAGGAGATAGGGTTTCAATGACTCGTGAGTCTGCTTCCGGTCCCACGGACAACCGTTTTGTGCGCGGAGTGCAGCCATCAGTTCAACAACTTTTGTGAAATGTGTCGACATTGAAGGCGACCGCTTTTCCTTCATCCTGTGCTGGGCCTGATGCTGTGCCACTCTATACCGAGTATGATGGTCTCTTCAATCTCTGTCACGCCTTGCGACCGAATAGACCCTATGGTAGGGTACGGGGAAAATTTGGGAATGTGATCGGAGAGAGGGGAAAAATGGCAGAGGAGGAGCAAGGGTTTGTTGTTCGTGATCGGCGAGCCAGCGGAGGAGCCGAGGCTGCTCCGGTCGCAGCGTCGACTTCAAAACAGTCGATCTCCGCGACCTCATCGACGGAACCAGCGCATGCGCCTCCGGTCACCTTCTCATCGTTTGTGATCTCATTGGGCTCGTCGTCGCTCATGCTCATGGGTGAGCAACTGGACCCGAGCCAGGCATCGATACCTGTGAACCTGCCTCAAGCCAAGGAAATCATCGATCTGTTGTCTGTCTTGGAAGACAAGACAAAAGGCAATCTGACCCCTGATGAACAGACGGTCCTGCGTGACATGCTCTATGCGCTTCGCATGAAGTATGTCACGCTGGCATCACCGAAGTAGTATCCCATCTTTCGGTCCTATATGCCGCCTGGTCTTTGGATGCTGCGAGTTGTGCGGCAAACTTTGAGACTGTCTTGTAAGTCGGCTATAGTGAGACAGGCTCCTGTTTCCATGTAGCCATAGTCTCTAGAGGACGAGTGAATGCCAGAGCTCAACCATCCCACTGGTGCATTGGGACCAGCCTCCGGAGGACTTCCTGAGGTTCTGCCCGTGGTGATGGGCGGTCACGTCCGTACAGTTTTGGCCGACCAACCGAAGAAGCCGGAGCGAAAACCACCTCATCTTCGCCCTGTCTGGATCGTGCTCATCCTCCTGGTCCCCTGCGTGGCCCTCACGCTGTATTACTCGCAAGTTGTTGCGCCGGGCTCCGAAGAGAGCGGCTCCTTCCTGCCGACGACGAGCTACGCACTGGTTCTTCTGCTGGTCAATTTAGACCTGATCGGCTTTGTTGTGTTGGTATTGTTGTTGTCCAGGAATCTGATCAAGGCCTATTTCGAACGCCGGCACCGTCTCGTTGGGTCAGGATTTCGCACCAAGCTCATCGCGGCCTTTATCGGGTTCTCGTTGATCCCGACGCTGCTCCTGGCAATCGTTGCGAGTGGGCTGGTCAACAAGGCGGTTGATGTCTGGTTCAGTGAGCATATTGAAAAGGTGATGAAAGATTCGTACGAGGTGGCTCGCATGCAGCATGCGGGGCATGTCGCGCTCGCGGTGAACAGCGCACGGGCGATTTCTCAAGAACTGTTTCGCGAAGACCTGTTGACTCCCGTCCAGAGGGATCTTTTGATTGCCGCGATGGCCCGGAAACGTATCGAATACGGCGTTGCCGGGATCGAAGTGTTTTCAAGCAAGATGGAGACCCTCACCAAGGCGCTTGATGGTGACATTCCGTCCGGGGTGTTGGATCTGCCGATCAGTCAGCTAGTCCTACAAGTCATTAATGGGAAGCAGGAGTTTACCTCCGTCCAGGAGGCCCAGACGGGACGGTTAGTGCGCGCCGCCATTCCAGTGGCCTCAGGAAGTCGGCGAGGTGAGATCGAGGGGGTTGTGGTCGTGGAAACCTACGTTCCTGAATCCCTGTTGACCAAGATGGAGGGGATCGGTCGACAATACACGGCGTATAAGCAGATCAAGGCGATGAAAAACCCGATCAAAGCCGGGGCGTACCTGTTCGTGGCTGTTGTGGCGGTCTTGATTCTCTTCAGTGCGACGTGGTTCGGGTTCTATGTGGCGCGCGGTATCACCGTTCCGATTCAACGGTTGGCGGAAGCGACCGAAGCTGTTGCCCAGGGCGATCTGTCGGTGCAGATTGATGCCAAGGCAACCGATGAAATCGGGACGTTGATCGAGTCGTTCAATCGGATGACGCAGGATCTGCAGGGGGGCAAATCGAAGCTTGAGGAAGCCAACTTGACTCTACGGAACACCAATGTCGAGTTGGATCGCCGACGTGCCTATATCGAAACAGTCGTCGACACGATCGCCGCTGGCCTAGTTTCGATCGATCGGAGTGGAACAATCACCACCTTCAACCCATCGGCCGAGCGCATTCTTGGGTTGGCTGCCGACCGGTTCAGAGGCCGGCCGGCCAATGAGGTGTTCAAGGAGTTTGGTCTCGACTCGTTTCAGACCGCCTATGACCGTATGCTGGCCGATGAGCGCGACGCTTTGGACTTGGAAGGACAGCTGGATATCCAAGGGAAGCTGATCACGATTGGGTTGAAAGGTTCCCGCATGAGGGATGAGGCGAACAAGGACTTGGGGTTTGTCTTGGTCTTTGAAGATCTGACGGAATTGATCAAGGCGCAGAAGGTAGCCGCTTGGCAGGAAGTCGCGAAGCGCGTCGCCCATGAAATCAAGAATCCACTGACTCCGATTCAACTATCGGCGCAGCGATTACGCAAGAAATTTTTCGAGAAGTCCCCTGACCTGGACCGGGTGTTCGACGACGCCACGAATGTCATCATCAACGAAGTCGGAAGTCTGAAACAGATGCTGGACGAATTTTCAAAATTCGCCCGCCTGCCTGTTCCGCAAATGACGCGGCAATCCCTGCACGACGTCGTACGGGAAGTGGCAACCCTCTATCGCGAGGCGCAGAAGGATATTGAGCTTATTGTGGAACTGGATGAGGATCTGCCGGCCATCAATTTCGACCGGGAACAACTGCGACGTGTGTTTGTTAATCTTTTCGACAACGCGGTGCAAGCAATGAATCAAAAAGGGCGGCTGTGGGTCGGGACGAAGTATGATACGAAACGCCGTCGCGCGGTCGTCGCCGTCGCGGATGAGGGGCCAGGGATCACGCCGGAGGATCAGGAACGGTTGTTTGTGCCGTATTTTACCCGTAAGAAGACCGGAACCGGGTTGGGGTTGGCGATCGTCCGCCGGATTATCACGGACCATGATGGACAGATCCAAGTCGGAAACCATCATCCGAAGGGTGCCGTATTTACATTCGATTTGCCGGTGTAGTGTAGGCCGGTGGGAAGTACGCGGTAAGGAGAGGGGGAGTATGTCGGCATCGATTCTAGTGGTGGACGACGAAGAGGCGATTCGCACGTCCCTGCGAAGCATCCTCGAAGATGAAGGGTATGAGGTGTCAGTAGCCGCCAATGGGGTCGAGGCGTTGAAAATCTATGGGACCGATCCGCCGGATCTTATGATTCTGGACATCTGGATGCCGGAAATGGACGGACTGGAGACACTACGTCGGGTGAAAGAATTTGTGCCTGCGACGCAGGTCATGATGATTTCCGGGCATGGGTCCATCGAAACGGCCGTGAAAGCCATCAAGCTGGGTGCGTACGACTACATCGAGAAGCCGTTGTCGCTGGAGAATGTCACGTTCCGTGTGAAGCAAGCGTTGGAGCAGTTCCGATTGGCGCAAGAGAACCGGTCGTTGCGGACCAAGGTTCAGCAAAAGTTCGAATTGGTCGGACAGTCTCCGGCTATGCTGCGGTTACGGACGCTCATCGAAACGGCAGGCCCCACGAACAGTCGGGTATTGATCGGGGGGGAGAACGGAACAGGGAAGGAGTTGGTCGCTCGAGCCATTCATATGCACAGCACCCGATCGGATCATCCGTTCGTGGCCGTCAATTGTGCCGCCATCCCTGAGACATTGATTGAGAGCGAATTGTTCGGTCACGAAAAAGGTTCTTTCACCGGAGCCACATCCATGAAGCGCGGTCAGTTCGAGCAGGCCGATGGGGGCACGCTGTTTCTGGATGAAATCGGCGACATGAGCCTCAGTACGCAGGCAAAAGTGTTGCGGGCGTTACAGGAACAGCAGTTCACGCGAGTCGGCGGGACCAAATTGATGAAGGTCGATGTGCGGGTGCTGGCGGCTTCGAACAAGGACTTGGAAAATGAAATCGGCAAGGGACATTTTCGAGAGGATCTGTACTACCGTCTCAACGTGGTCCCGATCGTTGTGCCTCCACTGCGGGAGCGGCGAGAAGATATTCCGGCTCTTGTGCGGCATTTCATGAAGACGCATGTCGAAGAGCAAGGATTGCGAATGAAGGAAGTCTCGCCGGAGGCGATGGCCGTATTTCAGCAATACGAATGGCCTGGGAACATCCGGGAATTGAGGAATTTGATCGAGCGGCTCATGATCATGGTGCCGGGATTTGTGATCGACGCCTCGCAGGCTACCTTATCGCTACAGGGACGAACCGTCGGGGTGGTGTCGGTGGGCAATCACACGGCCAATCCACTTCTCAGTAAATCCTATGACTCCTTGCGAGATGCTCGGAATGCGTTCGAGAAGGAATACATCAGCCGTAAACTTCGGGAACACCATTGGAATATTTCACGGACCGCGGACGATCTCAAGATCGAGCGAAGTCATCTTCACCGGAAGATTAAATTGCTCGATGTGGAAATGCGTCCGGAAAGCTAAGGATCGCAGCGGCAGGATCAGCGCCCGGCGCACGCGGAGCAGACGAGATCCTGAAACTTCGTCTGGGGGTGGCTCTGTACATACTCGTCGAGAGCGGTGTCAGACATATGCGCGGGATGAGATTTCTTGCACGATGGGCAGACAGGGATCAATTGCTGTAATGTCGCCATGTCGCGCAGGGTACGATCGAGCTCGCTGATGACTTTTGTCAGTTCCTGTTCCCAGTGATTTCGTTCCTCTGTTTCCTGTTTGAGCTTGAGCGTAGCTTTGACTCTCGCCAAGAGTTCCACCCGTTCCACTGGTTTTCTGATATAGTCTGTTGCCCCGGCGTCGAAGGCGGCTTGTAAGAAGTCCCTTTGGTCCCGCGCCGTCACGATGATAATCGGAATCCCCACAAACGCGTCGATGGCTTTAATGCGACGACAAGCCTCCACTCCGTCCATGTCCGGCATCTTGATATCCATCAAAATAAGATCCGTCTTGACGCCGTTTGCGCCTTCATGATCGCAGTCCAAATGCATGAAGACATCACGAGCGGAGGAGACCGTGATCAAATCCCGATACCCCGCGGTCTTCAAGATGTGATGGAGTAACAGACGTTCATCGGGAGAGTCGTCAACGATTAAAATAGCCACCAACCCCTCCTTGGTCGGTTTGTTCGCCGGAAATGCAGACATGTAACAATCCTAGTATAGGGCGTATTCCGAGAGCGGCAAGAAAAAAACAGAAGGCGGGGGTAGATGGAGTTGTGTCGGGTGCCTTCAGACAGCCGCGTTGACCTCTGTTGGACCCTCCGTTAAGATGCGCCCCGAGCATATGTAAGGCTGAGTTTCAGTCTCATCACAACCGTAATTTTTCAGGATATCTATTCATGACGACCTATCGTGATGCTGGTGTGGATATCGATGCAGGCGATGAGTTTGTCGATCGCATCAAGCCGTTTGTTCGATCGACGTTTCGTTCTGAAGTTCTGACCGACCTTGGTGGCTTTAGCGGCCTCTTTGGTTTTCAAGCCGGGAAATATAAGGAGCCGGTGCTCGTATCCGGAACCGATGGGGTTGGGACTAAACTGAAGATCGCGTTCATGATGGACAAACACGATACCGTCGGAATTGATTTGGTGGCGATGTGTGTCAATGACATCGCCGTGAGCGGGGCGGAGCCGCTGTTTTTCCTCGACTATTTCGCCACCGGGAAGTTATCCGTTTCGAAGGCTCAGGAAGTGGTAGCCGGTATCGCCGACGGCTGTCGTCAAGCCGGGTGTGCGCTGATCGGGGGTGAAACCGCCGAAATGCCGTCATTCTATCCTGATGGGGAGTACGATCTGGCTGGTTTTGCCGTCGGCGCCGTCGATCGCCCAAAGATGATCGATGGTCGGCACATTGTGCCCGGGGATGCCGTCATCGGATTGGCTTCATCGGGACTTCATAGCAACGGCTACTCACTGGCCCGGCGAGTGCTGTTTGAGCAAGCCAAGTTGACAGTTGCCAGCCGTCTCTCCGAGCTTGAGGGGGCTATCGGCGAGGTTCTCCTGACACCCACCAGAATTTATGCGAAGCAGATTTTGGCACTCGTCGAACAATTTCCGATTAAAGGCATCGCCCACATTACGGGAGGGGGCATTACGGAGAATTTGCCACGCGTGTTTCCGAAGGGCGTGCGGGCGAAGATTGCTCGGACGGCCTGGTCGGCACCGCCGATCTTCGGGGTGATGAGCCGGTTAGGACAGGTCGATCGTGAGGAGATGTATCGGGTGTTCAACATGGGCATTGGGTTGATCCTCGTGGTCCCGCCTGATTCCGTGTCCGGAGTGCTGGCTCGTGCCGCAGCGCTGGGAGACCGAGGCTGGCAGATTGGCGAAATCGTTTCCTCCACCGGAGAGGAGCCGGAGGTCGAGTATGTCGATTAGCCGAAAGACTCCGTTGCGGGTGGCGGTGCTGGCATCCGGCCGAGGTTCAAATCTACAGTCCATTATCAATGCGATCGAAGCAGGGCAGGTGCAGGCTCAGATTGTTGCCGTTATCAGCAACAAAAAGGACGCGGTTGCCTTGGAGCGGGCACGTAAGCACGAGCTCAATGATCTGTTCGTCGATCCGAAGCCATTTGCCGGACGACAGGACGGCCGTGAAGCCTACGACCGATCATTACTGGAAGTACTTCAGCAACATAATGTTGAACTCGTCTTGCTCGCCGGTTACATGAAAATCGTCACGGCAGTGCTGGTGAATGCCTATGCCAATCGTATGATGAATATCCATCCCTCCTTACTGCCGTCATTTCCTGGATTGGATGTACAAAAGAAGGCGATCGATTGGGGTTGCAAGTTAGCTGGCTGTACGGTGCATTTCGTGACGGAAGGCGTGGATGAAGGCCCAATTATTATCCAGGCAGCTGTGCCGATTCTCGGCGACGATACGCCCGACACACTCGCCGCCAGAATCCTCGTGCAAGAACACAAGATCTATCCCCGCGCCGTGCAGCTCTTTGCTGAAGGCCGGCTGCGAGTGGAAGGGCGGTGCGTCTTCATTAATGCCGCCCAACCGGATGGAGAGGCGATTATCAGTCCTGCATAATGGGTCTCACATTGTCGTTATTCTTCATGGCGTAGATGGCTTACGAGTGCTTGTACTGTGAGTGGCGCATTGCCTTCCGATCGATTGTTCACCAACACATAGGCTCGTCGGTTTTCTCCCACAGCCTGCTTGATGAGGGTTACGGTTTCTTTCCGCATCTGAGGCAACACTTCCACGATCTTGTTGTAGGGGGCTGCTTGTTTCTTGGCTGCTTCGTAGCTCATGTTGAGCGGCGTGAGCAGACGGACAACCGTGAATGGCGCCGTGAAACGTTCTTCCATTCGTTTGTGCTGTTGCAACAACTGCGGCATGTAGGACCAGTGGTTGTAGACGTGTGCCACACCATGGCACTCTAAAACTTTGCGATAGTCTTGCCCAAGCAAATCTGCATTACGGATCTCGACCGCATACCGAAAATCATTTGGCAGCTGGCTGAAGAACCGATTGAGCCGTGAGCAGAACTCCTCGCTGGTCAGGCCGTGCCTCTGAAACTCAAAAATGAACGGCCCCATGTGCGGCTCGAATTTGGCTTCACGGTATGGCGCCAGAACCAGCTCCTTGAACAGCTTCGCATCAAGGAAACGGGGATTTGGCTGTCCGGCCTTGGGACCGTAGCGAACGTGACTCGCAAAACGTGGAATGGTAATTTCTTCCCAGACCTTGAAACACATCTCGAAGTCTTCTGGAATCTGCGTGAGATAGCGGTCAAGTTGGTTCGTCGTGGGTGGGCGGTAGAATGTCGAATCGTTGCCGACTGTCAGAAAGAGCGGTTCGCCGTTGAAGTGGTATTGGCAATATTCGCCTAAACATTCACGTGCAAAGGTGGTTTTCGCGTACGACCGCTGATAAATCTGTCCCTGCCAGCCTTCATAGGCCCACGTTGAAGTGCCGAAGCGAATCAGAGGAGAGAGGGACATGGGGCCTGTATTGTTCAGCGAACTAGTGGGAACAGGAATATAGTCATCAAAGATGTGTTGTAAGAGGGAATGACTACAACCGGAATTTATCCGCTGACAAATAGGGACTGTTGAAGTAATGGAGCGTGAACCATCCAAAGAGGCGATTTCCAGGTGCCTCCACCTCGGGAAGGCCGGCGGAGAAACCATATCCCCTTCTGCGTCCCCGGCGTAAC
>LNDU01000027.1 GCA_001464735.1 Nitrospira sp. Ga0074138 | reverse complement strand
GGGGGAATTCAGATCCAACACCACGTCCCCGTCCCGGTAAGAATTTCAAATGACGCAACGAGGAGGCCTTGGGTAAGAAATTCAGATGGCTTGATAGGTGTGGCCCTCGACGAGTGCACCCTCCAAGAATTGAAGGCGCTGGCGGCACAGCAAGACATTCCCTATCAGATCCTCATGCGCGTCTTCATTCTCCGTGGGATCGAGAGCATGAAACAAGCCTCGTCACCACGTGCCCACGCTGTCTGAGCATTTGCATGCGGGGTGTGGCGGTCACTGCTGGCCCAATGGTTGACTCAAGGAAAATCTCCGTCATCGCAAACACATCCACACCGTCGAGTCGCGTGGCGCGACTCGACGGTGGCTGACCCCAGATGGCACGGCGTCTCCGGACGCGGTGCCTCAGATGCGTGGTTGCTGAAGCCTCTCGTCCAGCGCAAGCCAGCGACGCCTCAGCCTACACTCGTCCAACACCCCATCTTTGTGCGACCTCCCCTACTTTTTCGGTATGGCCACAAATACTGAACTCTCACATAAGTGTCGCCGTGCCACGCGCTTTCGGAACGGGGTCGACCGGTGATCGGCGATTGGGATTTGTTGATCGCTTCGCGCGGTTCGACGATGTAGTCCATGAGTCATCATGCTCACTAAGATGACTCCTTCATCACGTACTCGCGATGCCGCTAAGCGGCAAGAGTCCCGTCACCGAGGCCATACCTCGGATACCTGGCCTCCACATATCTTTGATGCCGTAGTAGATATTCTGGCCCAGATCCTCGTAGCGGAATACCAGTCGACCCATGCCAAAGCTTCCTCTCCACGCTTGACATTGTCCGAGATTCAACGGCATCCTTCAGACCCTCAAAGGGGCGAAGGAGTTTAATATGCGTGCTGCGATATACGCGAGAAAATCTACCGAACAAACAGGCGTGGCAGCGGAAGCTCGCTCTGTTACGCGACAGATTGAGAACGCAAGAGCATACGCCGAGTCTAAGGGCTGGACGGTTTCCGACGAGCACATCTACATGGATGACGGGGTCAGTGGCGCCGAGTTCGTGAAACGCCCCGGATTTCTACGACTGATGAATGCGCTGAAGCCCCGCCCTGCGTTCCACGTCCTTGTGATGTCTGAAGAATCGCGTCTGGGGCGCGAGGCTATCCAAGTGGGGTATGCCTTCAAACAGATTGTCGATGCTGGCGTTCGAGTTTTCTTCTATCTGACGAACCAGGAACGGACGCTCGACAGTGCCACGGACAAGATGATGCTCGCTCTGACCAATTTCGCGTCAGAGTTTGAACGCGAGAAGTCCAGCCAACGGACCCATGACGCGATGATGCGCAAGGCCAAGAGTCTCTACGTGACCGGAAACAAAATTTACGGATACGATAATCAACCGGTGTATGGCACCGATCGGAACTCGGATGGGACACTCAGGCGTCAACATGTCGTGAGGAAGATTAATCCGGAGCAATCCCGGATCGTGGCGCAGATTTTTGAACACTATGCGGCAGGTTGTGGCCTGGCAGCTATTGCGAAGACCCTCAATCAAGCGCTGGTCTCTCCGCCGATGGGTGGGCCTCTCGGTTGGTGTCCGACGGCCATCCGGGAGATCCTTCGGCGAGATCTTTACCGGGGCATCGTGTGGTGGAATCGAACACAGACTATTCAGCGAGACGGTACCAAGAAACAGCGCAAGCGGCCGCAGTCCGACTGGCTTCGCCTCGAAGCTCCAGAATTACGGATTGTCTCCGATGCTTTGTGGGCCCAGGTTGAAGCGCTTCGACAGCGAAACGCCGCGGCGTATACGCGAGAAGGCCAGGGAAGGTTTGTGTCGCGCCCTACCGGTGAGAACCAGCGCAGCGCGTATCTCCTGAGCAGTATCGCCAAATGTGGCAGGTGCGGAGGCTCTATTGTGGCGATCAATAAAGGCCGTGATGGGCGTTCTGGGCAGACCGTCTACCGATGTTCCTACTTTCACAAGCGTGGAACGTCGATCTGTAGGAATGCCGTCTCCATTAAGCAAGACCTTCTTGATTCGGCCGTCCTGACTGCCATGAATGAGGCCGTTGACGGACGAGTCCTTTCAGCATCAATCACACGAGCATTGGAAAAGATGCGGGCACAGCAGGCTCACTTTCCGGACCGGCGTTCGGACGTCACTCGAGAACTGTCTATCCTCGAGACGCGCCTCCAACACCTTGTGGAACTCATCGCAAGCGGTCACGGGACACCTACTGTCGTCCAGTCCCTTCATCGGGAAGAATCGCGAAAGGAGAGTCTTGTCGCCGAACTCGCGCAGCTTCAAGCTCTGACCACCACCCTATCATTGGATGAACGACAGATTACCAAACGACTACGAGACGCCTTGGGCAATCACCCCGCGTTACTGGGACGGCACGTGCCGTTGGCTCGTCAGATGCTGAGAACGTTGCTGGAGGGACACATCCTGTGTGAACCCATTGAGGAGGACCACAGGCCCGGTTACCGCTTCACGGCAACCGGGACATTTGGTCGACTGTTGACCGGAACCAGCGTGATCAACGCTGGTGGTGGAGGCGAAGCAACTGTGGACGGGGCGCAGTATAGCAAAACGTTCAATCAACGACCCTATTATTCAACAGGCCCTGTATGGATTTACCACTGAGCGGTTTTTTAGAGAGCCCCTTGGGTTCATGGGATTGAACCATCGGCTTGCTTCCCACCTGATGAGCCTCGCGTCGCGTGAGCCGCTGGGCCGCTTCGGATCAATCAACCTGGTTAGTTTTAAACCATTGGATTTGCTGCACGAGCTCCCTGACCCGTAACAAAATGCCGCTTCTTATGCCGCCGAAGCTGCCACCGCCACCGGGGCGTCTCCTTCCGACATCATACGATCGATGTCCAGGAGCGCCACGAGTTTGTCTCCAGACCTTCCGATACCGTTGAGAAAACTCACATCAACCTTCACGCCCAATTGGGGCGGCGGCTGGATATCTTTCTTATCGATGTTCAACACATCGGAGACGGAATCGACCACCAGTCCCATCACCTTATCCCGTACGACGACGACAATGATGACGGTAAAGGTGGTGTAGGCGATCGTCGGCATTCCAAACTTGGTCCGAAGTTCAACGATCGGCACGATGGTTCCACGGAGATTCAAGACGCCCATGATATGCGGTGGTGTGTTGGGTATTTTCGTCACAGCCGTGTATCCCTTAATTTCCTGCACCCTCAGAATATCCACCCCATACAGCTCGTCACCCAGGTTGAACGTCAAAAATTGGCTGCCATCCGTGGTGAGACCGATCTGCTGATTGAGCTCTTTGGTCGCGGTTTCAAGCGTGGCTGCAGCCATCGGATCCTCCTTCATCGTTCCACATTACTCAAACACCAACCTTCTCAAGACTCAGACGGACACGCCGACGCCCTTTCTTGAGCCGACGGTCAACCCATAGAAAACTTGAGCCTTCCCTCCGTTAAGCTCGGACTCCTTGCCATACCGCGCGAGGCGGTCGTGACCGCACGAGAAGGGCCCCGAGCCCGCTGCAACAGCGTCTCGTTCGATCTATACGGCGATGACCAGATCACCTTCATTCTCGCGATCCTCATCATCTACCACCATGACCCATTTCCCCACGTGTGATGTCACGGATGACGTCTTCGATGTGGTTAAACGACGACGGGGAGCTAACCAGGGTTTTTCCCTGAGTGGTTTTCCACATGCCTCTCACGCCGCCAGCGGCGCCCCTTGACGGGCTATTTCTAATAACCCCCGCACATCGAGAATAAAGCCAACGGTCCCATCCCCAAGGATCGTCGCACCAGCAATACCTTCGACCTTGCGGAAGTTTTGTTCCATGCTCTTGATCACGACTTGTTGCTGACCAAGAATCTCGTCCACCATCACGGCCACACGCTCCCCTTCCGTTTCCAAGATCAAGAGAATGCCCTTCACTGGATCAGTATGCTCCGGCTGTAAGTTGAAGACCTCATACAGCCTCACCACGGGAAGATATGTCCCGCGCACATTGATGAGCTCTCCCTTGCCAATCACCGTTTTGACCGACTCGCGCTTCGGCTGGATGGATTCCAGGATCGACAGCAACGGAACGATGTAGGTCTCTCGCCCAATCCGGACCGTCATCCCTTCAATGATAGCCAGTGTCAGCGGCAACTTGAGGGCAAAGGTCGTGCCTTTCCCCAGCGCCGTTTTGATGGTCACCGTGCCCCCAAGTGATTCGATATTCCGCTTGACGACATCCATGCCGACGCCACGACCGGACACGTCCGTTATTTTCTCAGCCGTGGAGAATCCTGGTTTAAAGATCAACGGCCAAATTTGATCGTCGGTTGGTTTATCGTTCTCATTGATCAACCCTTGCTTGATCGCCTTCGCAAGAATCTTATCGCGATTCAATCCACGGCCGTCATCTCCTACCGTAATGCAAATAGTGCCGCCTTCATGGAAGGCATTCAGTTTGATCGTCCCGACTTCAGGCTTATTATTGTCAAGACGCTCTTCCGGCGGTTCCAATCCATGGTCCGCAGAGTTTCGGACGAGATGCGTGAGCGGGTCACCGATCGACTCAATGACTGTTTTGTCCAATTCCGTCTCTTCTCCGGACAAAACAAGTTGGATTTTCTTTCCCGCTTTGGTCGAGAGATCGCGTACCAACCGCGGAAACCTGGCAAACGCGGTGCCGATCGGCAACATTCGAATACTCATGACACGTTCTTGAATCTCCCGCGTGTTTCGTTCGAGATCCGCCATCCGTTCCATCAACACCGGCAACTGACGCATCTCGAATCGAGCCCCCAAATCACTTAACATCGACTGCGTAATTACCAGCTCGCCGACCAAATTGATCAGCTTGTCGATCTTGGCCGTATCGACCCGGATCGACGCCGTATCGGTTTTCTTGGCTTGCGCGGAGGATTCTTGCAGTTTCTGCTTCAGCAGCGCCTGTTCGACCTGCTGCGGCGTGGCGGCCTTCTGCTCGACCAGAATTTGCCCGACCCGCTTTTGTTGCGCCAACGCCTGGTCCAGCGTCTCACGGGAGACGACGCCGCTTTCGACTAGAATTTCTCCAAGAGGTTTGGGATTTTCTTCATTACCATCAGAGGGCGTGGGTGAAGAGTGATCGGTACCGATAGATTCTCCAGAGGCCTTCGCCTCGTCACTCCTTCCCCCTAACTCTTTACCCCTTACCTCTTCGGCAATGGTGAGCACGCTGTCTTCACGGACGAATTCAAAGACGGCTTCGACCGCCTTCCGGTCTTTGCCAGTCTTGAGTCGCATCTCCCAGGACAAGTAGCACTTCTCCGGGTCCATCTCGGCCAGGTCTGGCAGCCGTGAGGTATCGATCGTGACCTGTGAGAGGGTCCCGATGTTCCCGAGCTCTTTTAAGATCTGCAGCGGATCGAGGCCTCGCTGGAACAACCATTCGGGTGGAGTCCAATCGATGGTGTACTCATGCACATGGTCAACTTGCGCCGCAGGCGACGCCTTGGCGGATTCGGCCGCTTGGGGCGAAGACGATCTATCCGAGGAGCTGGCCGTCGCCAGTTCCGTCGTGAGCCGTTGCACCGTCTCAGTATCTACGGGTGCACCAGATTTGGCAGCGTCGATCAGTGTCTTGAGGCAGTCGGTGGACCTGAGGAGAAGATCGGCCACCTGCGGCGTGACAGCTTTTTGTCCGTTGCGCAGCAGATCGAGCAACGTCTCCATCTTGTGGGTGAATTGCGCCACGGTGTTGAAACCGAACATGCCGCTCGCGCCCTTTATTGAATGGGCCGAGCGAAAAATCTTGTTGAGCAGATCCAGGTCTTCCGGATGCTGCTCCAGTTGGAGCAGCCCCTCCTCCACCACCGCGAGATGCTCGGCGGCTTCTTCGAAAAAGGCGTCTTGAAATTGCGCGAATTCGTTACTCATCCTGTCCTCATTCAGACCGTCCTGAAGTCATCACATCTTCTGACTTGAAGACTATCAAACTTGTCGACATTCAACTTGCATTCATGCCGGCAGCACTTTAGCGATCGTTTTCAGCAAGACGTCCGGATTGAACGGCTTCACGATCCATCCCGTTGCGCCGGCTTCTTTTCCAGCTTGCTTCTTTTCCAGCGCCGACTCCGTCGTCAGCATGAGAATTGGCGTGAATTTGAATGTGCTCATTTTTCTCAACTCCTTGATGAGCGTGATGCCGTCCATTTCTGGCATGTTGAGGTCCGTCACGACGATATCCATCTTCGCGCCGCCTGAAACCTTGTTGACCGCGTCCTTCCCATCCTCCGCTTCGATCACGGTAAAGCCGGCGTTCGTGAGAGTGAACGCGACCATCTGGCGCATGGTGCGTGAATCATCGACGATCAGTGCAGTCTTACTCATGCTATCCCTCCGGCTTCAGCCTTTCTCGTTCTGTCCGTTCAACGCTCCTGCTAGAAGAGCGTCACCGGGTCTTCCTCACCATCGACAGTCTCCAAATCGCTTGGGACCGGCTCGAGGTAATCAGACATCGCTGCAGCCTCATGCAGACGGCGTTCGGCATTCATGGTGTAGCTCCGCTCGACCCGTTGCAGCGCGGCGATCTCTTCCTGAGCGTCTTGGTTCTGCGGGCCTTTCAACAGCGCTTGAACGTGCTTCTGGAGTTGATCCAACGCCAGGCCCACATGCTCTAACTTTTGGCGCGTAATGTCCTGGAACTGCATTGCCATCACCGCCTTCGACAAGCTGGCCGCTCGATCTTTGACCGTGATGGTCTCACTGGAAGAAGCCAACACTTGAAGATGCCCCATCAGCTCCATCGCGGCTCGCTCGGTTTCCTGTGTCACCGCCGCCATATGGGCTTTGAGAATCGGAATGACCTGTACCGCATCGACGCCGAAGCTTTCCCAGGCTTGTTGATGTACCTGAAGCACTGCATCGACGATAACAGGAACTCTTCCCTGACCTGCATCGCAATCTCTCGTTGAATTCATCGCCTTTTTCGAGACCCGCTCGTGACAGTCATCACTCCCCCACAGCTTATCGCCCTTCAGGAAAGCACGTTGCACATCACGCCTCTGTCCGAACCGCCGATCACCCGTTCCTCAGCCTTAGTCGCAAGGGTCATCATTCGCTGAGTGACCCGGTAAATCCGAGCTGATGTAATCTTCCCCGCAGGTCTTCGGAGATCCCTGACACGAACATTCGGTTTTGTTTCTTGGCCGCCAGCAGCAGCTGAATCGCCGCCGTATCGACTCGGGCAACACCGTTTAGGTCTACTGAGACCAATCCATCGTTATTGAACAATTTCATCAGCGAGTCTTTAAATTCACCTACTTCAAAAATGGTGATATCCCCTTTGGGCGCGAGATGTCTGGAGCTCTGATCGTCTGCGTGACATGATTGTGCCACTGATGATTCCGTGGTCATGGCGCGACTTCTCCTCACTGCAATCGCTGCATCCCACTGTCGGCTGTTTGAAATCGAAGCTTGAGTGCCGGCTGCATGAAATGCGTACCTCACCTATGGCGTTGGCAATCGCCCTTCGCTTGATTGTTTCGGAACCAACTGTGACGCGTCCGGCAACCCATCGTCCGTCGATCGTCCGAACACGTCCGAATCGTTCTCCGTCTGAAGGACAGGCGCGGGTGGGGCTTGTTCAAGAATGACGACCTCCACTCGACGATTCTTCGCCCTCTGTTCCGCATCTGAATTGGCCGTTACGGGCCTGGTCTCGGCATGTCCCACGGCAGATAGGTGATCCGCCGGTACACCGTAGAGTTCTGACAGCACCCGCACAACCATCACCGCTCGGGTCGAAGACAGTTCCCAATTGGAAGGAAACTGCGCCGTACGGATAGGAACATTATCCGTATGTCCTTCGACCCTGGTATGCCGGTTCAATTCCAGAATGACTCCGCCCAATCCCTCCAGAAATGGCAACGCTTCAGCGCGAACCGCTGCTTCGCCGCTGTTGAACAGCAGTCGGTCGGGAATCGTGATCACGATATCCCCGTTGATTTTCTGAATGATGGTGACAAGTGCCACCAAGTCCTTGATTTGCTTGTCGCTGATGGCTTGGATCTGCTGGCGAATACGTCGAAGGACCGTCAGCTTAGCATCGGATGGATTCCGTCCCTTTTGAATCGATTTGGCCTCACCGACGTTGATGATCTGGTTCTCCCCAGAATGATTGGAGAGTGGATTCAGCGCCGCCTTGATCGATTCACTGACGGTTCGGTACTTTCCGACATTGACGGACGAAATCGAGTACATCACGACGAAGAATGCAAACAGCAACGTAATAAAGTCGGCGTAGGATACCAACCACCGCTCGTGATTTTCATGCTCTTCGTGCTTATGCTTCGCCATGGTCGTCTGATGAGTCACTGGTCATTGGTCATTGGTGACAGAATCAGCACCGTTCTGTTCCTGCCCTTGACTCGCGACCATTGACCAATGAATTACTTTTTCGTCTCCTTCGTGCGTTCGTTGTGGGGAAGAACGCTTTCCAATTTCTCTTGGAGTAATCTGGGGTTTTCTCCCTGGGCGAGCCCTACAAGCCCCATGATCATGACGTTACGGGAACCCGCCTCCTCCTTCAGCTTCAGCTTGATTTTATTGGCAAGGGGAAGAAAGAACAGGTTTGCCGCTCCGACCCCATACACAGTCGCAACGAATGCCACGGCGATACCGCTTCCTAACTTTGAAGGATCGGCCAGATTCTCCATGACATGAATCAACCCAAGCACCGCACCGATAATACCGACGGTCGGCGCATACCCTCCGGCGGCTTCCCAGACCTTAGCCGCGATCACTCCTTGCTCCTCATGATGTTCCACCTCGATCTCAAGAATCTCGTGTACAGCTTTCGGTTCGGTTCCATCGACGATGAGCTGAATCCCTTTTTTCATAAAGGGATCCTTAATGTCTTTGAGTTTGCTCTCCAGCGCCAGCAACCCTTGTTTCCGCGAGATGTTGGCCAGATCCAGAATCAGTTTGATCGTTCCCTTATTATCGATGTGAGGACCCGCTACTGCGATGGACAGCGCACCAAAGGCCTTGATGACCACGGACAATGGATTCTGTATGCAAATGGCGCCAAAGGTGCCGCCGATCACGATGATGAAGGCCGTAAGCTGCATGATCGAGCCGACATGCCCACCCTCGAGTACTTGGCCTCCGATAATGGAGCCCAACGCGAGGACGATCCCAAGAATGGTCGCGATATCCATGTATGAGCTGGCCTTACTTGAACCCGAATTGCGCCAAGATGTCGTCGGCGACCTTTTGCTTCATGGCGGTCGTTTTGGACTCCTCGAGTTGCTTCAGTAACTGCCCGGCGAGGCTCGCGTCGCCGGCCGCTTGGCCGCTCTGCTGAAGACCGAAGATGACAACGAGTTCCACCAGCTTGCCTTCCACTTCGTTGAGAATCGCCACGAGTTTCTTCACCCGCTGTGCGACTAAATCTTGAAAGGACAGGGCGGTCATGATCTCCGTGAGATATTTCTCGTCCTGTGCCAGAACGGAAGTCACTTTCTCAAGTCGTCCCGCAAGGGTCGGGCAATCCATCGCCCGCAGGACCTCGACGACTGCGGAGAGATCCTTGGCGATTCGGCCGTGATTATCCTGAATCAGCTCCGTCAGACGCATAACTTCGAGCGTCCCGTCTTCCGTCATTTGTTTGAGATCGCTCAAGTGAGACGCAGCCGCCGGAAGCTGAGCACTGGTGGATGTGAGCTGAGGACTGGCCGCTGAGAGGGTCCTCATCGTGTCTTTTACGAAACGAGCTAATTCGCCGAGTTCTTCGTACAACTTAGGCCCGCCGTTTTCCACGCTGCCTCCATCATTACAGGTTCTGACGATCACCCGATGCCCACGGACTATTTGAAAATCTTGCCAAGCTTTTCCTGCATCGTCTCAGCCGTAAAAGGTTTCACGATGTAATTGCTGACCCCGGCCTGCACGGCTTCAATGAGGTTGCTTTGTTGAGCCTCAGCCGTCACCATCAACACCGGTATGGCTTTGAGCTTCTCGTCTGCCCGAATCGCGCGGAGCATGTCGATACCCGTCATGACCGGCATATTCCAGTCCGACACCACGAACCCGAACGTATCAGCCCTCAGCTTCTGCAGAGCTTCTTGTCCGTTTTCCGCTTCGTCCACATTGCCAAACCCCAACTGCTTCAGGATATTTTTAACGATTCTCCTCATCGTCACCATGTCATCGACTACCAGAATCTTCATGCTTGGATCGGCTGGCATACGGCCTCCTTTCTCTTGCTCGACTGGCACAGCGGCGATACCTCACGGTCTGTCCATGGTGGAATGGTCAGACCGTTCCACTGCCCCTCGACGCTTCGTCTGATATCGGCACATTCTCTCGGCGACCTGAGCCGGAACAGCTCACATCGGTACTGATTTCAGCACCTGGGTGGATAGGATCGACTTGCGTGGAGGAGGCGTGTTCTCGAGAGGCCGTCGCCGGTAGAGTCATGCCCACCACTCATGACCTTGGCGTCTTGCCATCTGAGAGAGAGGGAAAGTCGAGTCCTTCTACCGATCAACCAGGCAGTCACTCACAAATTACTAGCTTTGCCGAGACCGACCATGCATCCACTCATGGATATCACGGCGAAGGAACCGCCAATGCTTTCCGATTTTTGACGCCGGCAGTTCACCGACTCGAGCGAGTTTATAGACGGTGGACTTCGGTACCCGGAGGAACCGAGCCACCTCCATCACCGTGAGAATTTCTCGCTCCCGTGCGGTGACCTCCTCGGTCTGAATCGCTGTTGCTGCAGATACTTCATTATTCATGACGACTGAGGTATCGGCGTGGCAGTTCCAAAACTTGAGCACCCGATAGAAGCGGATCTCGCCCTTCAAACTGATTCTTGCACCCATTCGACTCGGATGGTCGAAGTCCATTCATGTTTCTCCTCGACCGACCGACAGAGGATGTGCTACTGAGCTTAAACCAATAGGAACTGAACACAATGGCGCGGGTAATCTCGGTCGCGTCGGGAAAAGGTGGGGTAGGGAAAAGTGTGGTGTCGGCCAACCTGGCTCTCGTCTTGGCACAGAGGGGGAAGCAGGTGGTACTCGCAGACCTTGATGTCGGGGGCGCCGACGCACACGTGCTGGTCGGGCTCCTCAACCCGCCACATACCCTGACCGACTTCCTTAACCATCGCATTGAACAACTGGATGATCTGGCTCAACCTCTCCCCATTCACCCGAACTTGCGGATTATTCCCGGCACAGGCGACACCTTGGCGACGGCCAACATGGCCTATTCACAAAAGAAGCGTCTCATCCGGAATTTTCAGGATGTCCGCGCAGACGTGATCGTCGTCGATATTGGAGCTGGAGCGAGCTATCATACACTCGATTTTTTTCTCATGGCCGACCATCACGTCGCAGTCGCAACCCCGGACCCCACCTCCGTCCTAGATCTCTACCGATTTATCAAGCTGGCAGCGATTCGTCGTGTCTTGTCGATGTTCGTGATGCGCGATGTCCTGGCGGAAGGGCTTGCGAACCGGGATTACAGCAGCGTGGAAGAAGTCTTGGACGTCGCAGGCAAGACAGATGAGTCCGGTCGCACGATCGCGGAAACCACGCTACGAGCGTTTCAGCCAGCTCTCATCCTCAATCGCGTGTCGGGACGTGCCCGCGTCAACGTGCTCCAGCTGAAGAAACTACTCAAAGAGTATGTTGGCGGGGACTTGACTCTACTTGGTGAGATTCCAGACGACCCGGCGATGGAACAGGCGGTACGTGCGTACGTCCCTGTGGTTCAGCACACTCCCACTTCTCCTGCTGCCACTGCTCTGGTGAAGACGGGTGAGACGCTGCTCCAACTCCTCACGGCCCCTCCTGCCCAAGCGGCATAGCCGTCCTCCCAGCAAGATCCGATTTTACTGAACAGACTTCCGGCGGGCTCTCAATCGTTCGGCTTGCGTATGAAGAATGTGGCGGATCAGATGTTCTTGATCATCGGCCTTCAGGTCGATAAATTCAGTGGCGATAGCAAACCCTTGTCCGGCTGCCTGTGGGACCGACCGAATCACCTTTGCAATGGCCTGGATCAGCATGAACGGGGGAAGGATCAGCTTCATAGCGAGTTGATCACCCTCAGCGAATTCCCGATCGGACATGAACCCAACGCCTCCTCCACTCAGATTGACGTCCGTCGGTCTTGCCATGGTGACGCTTGCGGGTTGGATCACGGCCAATGAATTCAATATGACTTCGAGTAGATAATCGACTTTCATGATCCAGGGCAATACCGAGGAACCGATCAATGAATCGCCGGAACGAGCCAGCAGCTCCGCCGTCGGCTTCATCACCGCGGCTGAAATCATCTCCGGAGTGGTGCTGGTCACTTCGACAGGAACGACGGTTCCTGTCTCGGCCAGTACCCGGTATTCCATCAGCACCCGATCATCGATTCTGATCCATTCCCGCCGTTCATCGGTGGCGCTCTTGGATGGGGCAGACGGTGTCGTGACAGGAGAGGCCATGGTCAGGTCACTTTCAAGATTATGCGGCACAACTCAGTGCCATAGCGCACGCAACTCCAGGCGGTTTCGGAGCATGAAGAATCACGCGGTTCCGTCCTTGGGACTTTGCATCATTCAGAGCGACGTCGCCAACCATTATCCACTCCGAAACTGACACCACAGTGGTATCTGGAATCGCGGCCAAGCCGATACTTGCTGTGGTACGGACCTGCCCAGCCTCAATCGTAAAGGGGTATCGCTCAACACGCTCTCGCAATCTCTCCGCAAGAGCACGAGCCTGTTGCCTATCGGTATGGGGTAATACAACCGAGAAGGTGTTGTCTCTGTACCGCCCGACAATATCGCTGTCACGCACCGTCCCTCGTATCAACTCGGCTGCCGTCTTGAGCACTTGATCCCCGGCCGCATGGCCAAGGCGCTCATTGACGATCCTGAAAAAATCCAAGTCCAGTAGTAACAGGCAAGCCGGCACACCGTAGCGAAGCCCGACGCTCAACTCCCGCGTCAACGCACTATCGAATGCATGAGAGTTGAGTAGATCCGTGAGTGGGTCGCGAAGGGTGATCGCACTCACTCGCTGACGCGTCTCGGCATGAAGCAAGGCGAGAGACAGGGCCGCCCCGACCGTCTCGAGCGCTTCTCGTTCGCGTGGGGTAAAGCGCTCCGGATTTTTTGGCTGAACAAGGAGGAGACCGGTCTCCTCTGATCCGAGAGCGAGAAACACCTCTTGTCCGAGGGTGGAATCCACTTCTTGCCTGAACTGTTTCGACACCGACGGCGGAACGAGACGAAGATGCCGCGAACGGACGCCTCGCGGAGGAGCGTACGATTCAGTGTGGTGAGAAGGGGATTGGCCGAGTCTGCGAAGCAGATACCGACGCACATGCGCCTCCCGTTCCCGATGCTGGAGATCCGACCAGATCCATACTCGGTGGCGATGCGATCTCACAACCCCGACCATGACGAGATCGAACAGGCGGGGCAATCCCTTCGTCAGAACCTTGATGATTCCTTCTTCGTCGGATGAGGATGCAAGTGCATTGGTGAGACCATGTAGTCCAGTAAGCCTTTGGTGGTACTGTTGCAGTTCGCCCCGAACATGCTCTAATTCCTGCGTGACCCTGGCCAACTCATCGGATAGCATACTCGCGGAGAGTGTCTGCTTGGCCATCATCCGTTCCTGCCCCCAGCTACGCCTTCATGGATATGGTCCCAACGGTTGAAGGCTGCCCACTTAGTCGCTGATGGAGGCCGTGCAATCGCTGCCCGGTCACCGTCGCCTCTCCCAATAACGACACCAACACAGCTTGCACGGTACGCACACGATCGCGGATCTGTTCATCGAGTTTCAGCAGCTCGCTCGACTCTCGAACTGGTGTCTGCATGGCCGCCAAGAGGGCACCACGCTCGCCATAACATTGCGCAACGATATCCCATTGCCCACGCTCAGCCGCCTCCACCGCAGTCTTCGTGAGCCGCACGATGTCCGCCTGACCATTCCTGCCTGTGGAGTTCATCGTGCACCAACCAGGCGAGTCTGCTGCGCCGCGATCTCCCGCCACCCCTCACGAAGCGTGGTCAGGCAACGATGCGGACCATCGAGCCGGCGCGCATCATTGCGGGCATTGGCCGTGACCAGTTCGCTGAGCATGTACTCGTAGAGGCGGTGCAACGACCGCGCGATCTCACCGCCCTGTTCGAAATCGAGGACACTATTGAGCTCTCCGATGATGGAAATGGCTCGTCCAAGAAACCGGCCTTTTTCCTTTGGATCATTGGACTCGATCCCGGCCCGGGCGAGTTCAATCGATTGGATAGCCGCGTCGTAGAGCAGCACGACGATCTGGACTCTGGACGATGTCATCACCTGCGTCTGCCGATACTGGTTTGTGTATTGAGTGAGCATAGGTCCTTTCCGTGGACACTCCTAATTTTTTCTTGCCAGCGAGGAATTGGTCTGAAGGAAGCTGATCTGACTCTGGAGTTGTCCAAGCAGCCCGTCGAGTGCGGCATACTGGCGTCGGAGCCGCTCTTCATACTGCGCGATGAGATCTTCTTTTCTGGCGATTTCGTCGGTCAGGTCTGAGATCTGGTTGGTAAGGCCCGTTTTCCGCAGCGTCAGTGCTCCTGATTGAATATCATCAAGCGTATCCACCGCCACGTTGACCAGCTGCGCAACGCCGACGCTGCTGGTTTGATTGACAAACAGATTCTTGACAGCTGTGTAATTGGAGCTGAGTGCTGCATCGAGCTTGGCATCCTCAACGGTCACTGTGCCGTCGCGTTCCGTTTTAAACCCGATGTCGCCCACCGAGGTATAGGTTGTCAATCCCGATACAACGGAGGAGAGCGCAGTCCTCAGTTGGCCGAGCACAGTCCGCACAGTCGGCTCGTTGAAAAAGATCCCGCCCTTCTTGGTCGTAATATCATAGGTATTCCGCTCATTGATGAACTTGACCACATCATTATAGGCGGTTGCCAGAGCCGTAATGTTAGTTTTGACGCCCGCTATATCCCGTGAGACATTCACTGAGATCGTACTTGAACCGGTGGTCTTCGTCAGCGTCAAGGTTACTCCAGAAATAGCGTCGGAAATGGTGTTGCTACTGCGCTGAAACGTTACCGGGCTTAGGTTCGGATCACCGACAACGATTACGGCATCCTGCGCCGCCTGGAGAGTATCGGTACCTCCGGTACCGCTGCCGTTCAGAAAATCCAGATCGGTATTGTCCGAGACGATTGTGATCCCGTTGCTGCCTCCAGTACTGGTGGAAGTCAACACCAACCGGTACGCAGGGGAGGCCTCACTGCCGGTATTGACAACCGAAGCCGTGGCACCTGCACCGAGGTCATTGATGGCGGTTTTAAGGTCTTCGATTGTCGCGGTGTCGCTCAGACTGACGGTTTGATTCATTCCACTCCCGACACGAAAGGTGAACGTCCCTGAGCCGCCACTCACGATGTCAGTTGTCGTCGACGCGACAGCTTTCGCCGCCTTATTCGCTATTTGATGCGATTGGGCCAGTTGTGTCACCTTGACGGTGTAGCTCCCTTGAATAGCCGACGACGAACCGGTTGCTGTGAGTACGGTCGTGTCGCTGACCGATACACTGGACCGATCAAAGTTAGAGGTCAGGCGCATTTTGTCGGCTGTGCTTTGCAGAGCAATCAACTTTGTGCTCAGCGTGGCATAGTCCGTCGATTTTGAATTGAGATCGGCTTTCTTGGTATTAAGCCGATCGACGGGGAAACGCGACGCCTTGACCAACTGATCGACAACCTGACCGAAGTCAAGTCCGTTTCCCAGACCGCCAAAACTTATCGACGCCATGCGTGCTCCTCACGATCGACCTATGCATGTTCCTGCAACAGCAGCCCTTTCAGGCTTGATAGGTACTTTTCCAGCTCCAGCAGCTCTTCGGGTGGAATCTGGCGAATCACTTCGCCGGATTCCTGCTCGACCACCTTCACGACGACTCGTTCGGTTTCATTGTCCACTCTGATCCTGAGCTGTGGATCCGCCTGGCTCAGGACCTCGTTGACCCTGGTTGCCACCTGATCGATCTTGGACCGATCAGCGGATGTCTGAGAAGTTGAGTGTTCTTCTGCATCCTCTTTTCCTACCTTCGGCTTTTGTCCCACCGCACCCGATGGTTCTTCTCCACGAATGCGTTCAACCCGAAGATCTGCCTTTGGTGTAACGCTGTGTATCATGGCAGCCTCCGCACGAATCTATCGGGGCCGCGCCCCTCATGAAGAGACGCGGCTCCGATAGTCTGTTACTACTGGAGTAATGCCAGTGCCTGCTGCGGCAGCGTATTCGCCTGCGCGAGCACGGCGATACCTGTCTGCACCAGGACCTGGTTCTTGGTAAACTGCGAGGTCTCATAGGCGATGTCCGCATCGCGGATCCGCGATTCGGCCGCCGTAAGATTCTCGCTCGACACCTCGAGATTCGCGATCGTCGCTTCGAACCGATTCTGGAGCGACCCATATTCGGCGCGAGCGGTTGCCACAGAGCTGATGGCGCTATCGATATTGCCCAGCGCGCTCTGCGCATTGGCCGATGTGGACACGTTCACACTGCTGATCCCCAGCGAGGAAATCGTCAGTTGGTTCAGATCCATGGATAACGTGTTGCCCGTTCCGCTCTTGAACCCGACCTGAATACTGAAGCTGATCGAGCTTCCGCTGGTCAAGGCTTGTCCGTTGAATTCGGTCACCGTCGCAATGCGGTCGATTTCCGAACGCAGCGCCACGAACTCCTGATCGATGTATGACCGTTCGGTGGCGCCCACCGTGCCGCTGGAGGACTGCGACGCCAGTTCCCGGAGCCTGCCCAACAAGTTACCGATCGTGGACGCCGCGCCGTCGGCGACCTGCGTCAGACTGATGCCGTCCGATGAGTTCCGAACGGCCTGGTTGATGCTGCGGATGTGCGCCCGCAAGGTTTCGGACAATCCGAGACCGGCTGCATCATCGGCGGCGCGGGTGATACGGAGGCCGGACGACAGGCGCTCGACCGAGCGACCCAAGCTTGCCGTACTCACACCCAGGTTGCGCTGGGCCGAGATCGATGCGGGATTGTTGTTAACGATAATTGCCATAGCCCCTTCCTCCTTGAGACAAAAACTTGATCAGCCTGTTCGCCTCCAGCATCCGTGCAGAAGCGCGTGCCCAGCTCATAGCTGTGAGCGGGTCTGGTTGCCTTATCGGCTGAATCAAGAGGGACTTGAGCCCCGCACCAATCGAACAGGAATAGGCCGAGCCGGTGCCAACGGACACCAATCTGCCGTTACCACTAGATCTCCAATCGCGGTAAAATTTCGTACTCTAAGAGGTCCGCCAAACGAACGAGGTCTCGAGCCGCTCGCGCCTCCAATAGCTGTTGCACCCAAGGCGCCACCGTCGAGGCCCCGGTTCCTGCCTCCATCGCGGCCGAAGCCCCATCGACGAACTCGAGGTAATCTGCGAGCTGCCCCAGCCAGGCGTCGAGTGAAGAGAACCGCAATGGTCCGAATCGCAACGGCGAGAGCAAGGCCCTCCCCTCCGTACGTAGCGTCTCTGCGTACTTCCTGATGGACCCTTCGGCAGCCCGTATGAGCTCCGGCATCGGCTGCGACACCGCCGTCAGCTGCTGAAAGCGTACGACCGATTCAGCGAGAAACGCAGGGTCCAAGTCACGGTCGGTAATCCTGCGCTGATCGAGCTGCAGCTTGGTAACCATACGAGCTCGGGCATGAGCGCGTTCGCTGACCTCCATCAGCACCTGTTCCATCGTCAACGGTGCGTCGACTTCCCAGTGGTCTTGATCAAGCATGATCTGCATGGGTCGGTCTCCTCTCATTCGATACCGGCATATGAGATAGGTGCTATGGCAAGTGGAACGGCCGCCTCCGGCGCGGATGCAAGACGCGACGCCACGAATTCCGTCTCGCGGCGCCAGCGCTGATAGGCTGCCGCGTGATGTCTCGCCATTCGCTCCACCCCTTGCACATTATCCTGATACAAGAGGCGAAGCGCCGCTGTAATGAGCGGTTTTGTGGCCCACGTTGACTCAGCGGCCCGAGCAACCTTCTGACGCTCCTCCATTTGTGTCCGCTGCAGCGCTTGGATGGCTGGGACTGGAAGTGGCATCTGCCCGGTCAGCCGAACGATGTGGTCGGCCCGTCGGCAGAGACTCTCAAGCATCGGCATCATCGCCCGAATACAGGCCACTTCTTCGTCGCGGTCCGGAGCAAGACTGCTGAGTGCCGGTAGACGACTCGGGTGGCCGGTGAACGATTCATACCAGCAGCGGCGCCAGAAGGCTGCATACCAGGCTACCGCTGCATCTTCGTGGCCGGAGACGAGTTCATAACTACCCAATTGATCTGCATCGACGCCCGATCGATATAAACGATAGCCTGGCACGGCCACGGGCAACGGTCCCTGCCCCGCCACATGCTGCATGACAGCAGCGACCGCATCGATTGGGAGTCGTTCTTTACAAGCATGGTGCGAACAGACCTGCTCAAATCCGCAGGGCGCGCACTCCAGATCCGGTTGCATCACCCAATGCCCCGGCCCGTACGGACCGGTCTCCTGAAAATCCACATGGCCGACCGATAGATCAATGACCGGAGTCTGCACGCCCACGGCCAAATGCATCGGCCCCGTGTCGTTCGTGAGCAATAGTCTACAGTCCGCCAGGAGCGCGACGAGCTGTGCCAGCGTCGTGTGCCCTGCGGCATTCTTAATCGCGCTGCGCCCACCCGCCTCTCGATAAGTCCGGATGACCTCGGCGATCGTGCCCTGTTCCGAGGGCGATCCGACGAACAGAATGCCGCCATCCCACTGTGTGCTGAACCGGGCCAACGTCACACCGAAATGCTGTGGCCGCCAGGCCTTCATGACGTCACTCGCCCCTGCTTGGACCGCAATCCATTTGCTATCCGGCCCACCCGAGCTTGAAAGAAAACGCCTCGCCCAATCGGTGTTTTCGACCGGAGCCGTCACACACAATGGCGCAAACGCGCCCGGTCTACTCCCACCCATCGCATAGACGTCGACGAGGTTGAAACGATTGATCCGGCGAATCTGATGAATATCGGTGAAGTACGCCATCCAGGGATTGTCGATGACCGTCCCACCATCCCACGCGCTCCGCGCACCTCGGATATCAGGAGCACCGACATACTCAGCCAGCAGTGCGCTGGGCCGGTTGAACGTCAGATTGACGATGCGGTCGTAGCGGCGTTGACTCAAGTCTCCGGCCCATGTCGCAACCTCTCGATACAGCACGACAGTATCTTTGACGCAGGCACGACCCTCATCGATCAACGCATGAAAATCATAGGCAATGATGTCTCGTAAGCCGTTCAACATGGAGGCCACGGCGGCGAATTGTCGATCGACCACAAGGTCCACCGCCACACCAGGCCATTCTTCCCGGAGACGTGCCAACAGGGCGCCCATCTGCACGAGATCCCCCATGCGAGTGATGTTCAAAATCAATACTTGCTTCATTTTCATTCTCTAGCCAGGTAGCGAGCTCGAGTTTCATGTTCCGTGGTCGATGCGACACGAGAAACCCGCAACTCGCAACACCGTCTCATACGAGATCCCTCGTTTCCGCCCGATAACTGTCTAACATCAGAATCAGCAACTCTTCTCGTGCCAGTTCCCGACCGGCACCTTTCGCCTTGATCTGGGCCGCCACATCCTTGAGTTCCACGCGTTGGCCAGGCAGAAATCGTCGGAGCAACGCCGCAAGCTCAGGCGGCGCATCGGCACGCTGTCCCAAGACACCGGCATTACGATCGCCCCGCACCATGGCTCCTATTCGATCCGGCTGGTGCATACCGATCACCGCCAACAGCTCACTCATGCGATGTGTGTACGTGTGCTGCGCCAGCACGCGGCGGCGCGCCGCGGCAGCGACTTCACGCCGTCCGGAGGAGTCGGCAAGCCAGGTATGGGTGAGCGACGGAACATCGGCCACCGAGGTGAAGCGGACCATCTCCTTGGGGGCGAACAAATCGGGGAAGAGTGATCGCTCGTCGACCAGCTGAAACGCGCCGCACGCAGCCAATTCGAACGTCCGAGGATTGACGAAGTCCGCCTCCGGATCGAGCCCCTCACCGGCGCAGGAATGAAGATTCAGATTGACGGCCGTGGCATTGAAAACTTTGATACAGGTCTCGGTATCGATGCGGGCGCCGCCGCGCTGGAGCACTGAGGTCAGACCATCCGCGCCGTCCCATTCATTCCCCCAGAGCTTGAACGACCAGTCCTTCGAAAGCCATCCTGGAAGCACCGTGCGTCGGTTAGCGTAGCCCGCTCCGACAAACGACACATCCGCGCCATATTCGACCTGTTCAGCCTCGCTGAGCTCCAGTGGACGATGCAAGGCGGGATCGGCGGCCATCGGCAGGTAGTGGACCTGACGCGCACCCGCTCGCTTCAGGGCTTCGAAACACGACGCTTGCTGGATGACGAACCAATAGTCATACCCACCCGCCAATTGCTGCCAATAAGTCAGATGCCGGTAGTTTTCGACGAACCACATCGCGGTGAGAAATTTCTTTTTGCGCAGATGCTCGAGTACCGCGAGATTCAACGGCGCCTGCGCGAGCGCCAACACAAGATCCGGAGGATCTTCGGCGAGACTCGTTATCACACCCAAACTCAACAGATCGGCGAACCGGCTTTGCATCGTGAGACGATGCCGTGGCTCCCGGCAGGATGCAAACTGCTCGTAGCTCGCCTGATGCAGGCTCTGATCCAGCCAGCTGACCCGATGGCCCAGCGATTCCAGTGCCGCAACCGTGTGGCGGGCAATCGGGAGCGAGCCGCCATAGATCGGCCCGACGACGGTGACATGAAGTCGGCCACCCTGCTTGGCCGCAACGATTCGTCGGAGCTCCGCTTCCAAGTCACGATGGGTATCGGCGTGCAGATAAGCAGCTGGCCCATACGTCATGAAACGGAGCGGCGCAGACTTCGTGGCCAGCTGCTCGGCCATGACCACTGGCATTCCCCACACCCATTCGACCCGGTTGATCCAGGCCTCCATCGGCCTGGTTGACGCGGCATCCTTGAACGCAGCGACATTGGGCACAACGACCGCTAGCCTCGCCCCTTGCGGCTTTCGGGCGATCAAGGCTTCGACGTGATAGAGCAAGCCGACACCGAGCACGACCCCGAGTTCGCCCGCTTTCCATTCGAGCAGTTGCGCTTCGGCCCAGGCTTGAGCTTCTCTACACGGATCGTATCCGCTGTGAACCCATCGCCCTTCATGCGTCGCCGATGGACTCCCCTCCCGAGATGGCACGATTGTCAGCAGACCGCCCGGGTTCTCCCGCACGGCTTGGACAAGCGCTGGATAACGTTCACGAAGGCCTTCGAGATTCTGCGCCAGATAGTTCATGAGAGGGCCGGCTCCAGTTCATGCCAAAGCGCTTCCCGTTCACGCGGTGGGATGGCGGCTTGGCCGACCGGCGAATAGTAGGCACCCCATGTATCGCAGTGGCTCGTCCATACACTCCAGCCAACCGGTGCATGGTGCTCCTGTTCTAATACCGCCGCGACGGTTTCATCGACCGGCCAGGTTTCACTCCTCATCTCTTCAGCCTGCCACACGACATGATGGAAACCATACGGTCCAGTTTCATGGACCCGTGCCCGCGCAAAATACCAACCGATCACCGGCCTGCCCAGCGCCGCCGCGAGATGGAGGGGACCTGTGTCCGAGCCGACGACTCTATGGCAACGAGCGAGAATGGCAGCAAGCTGCGACAGCGATGTGCGACCCGTCGTGTCCCAAATCCGACCCAGGACCGATGGAGGCAGCGGCGCTTGAATGTCTGCGGCTCGTTCACGCTCTGTTCCGACAAGCACCACACGACCCTGCGGCGTGGACGCAAGAAATGAGGCCACCAATCGGCGCCAGACCTCTACGGGCACACACCGCTCGGTCTCCCCTGCTCCCACGATGAGCGCGATCCATGGAGCACCGTGTTTGCCGATCGGTTCCAAATCGTCAGGCAATCGGACAGCCGGTGGATCAAGCGTGACAACACGACCTGGCGGAGAGACTCCACAGAGCCCGCAGAAAGCATCAGCCAGGTGCACACGCTGCCCCAGCCGACGCTGCGCCACATCGCGTACGTAGGCGGCCCAAGGCGTCAACGCCTTACCGAGCGGCCCATGCAGCAATGGTCCTTTCACTTCTCGAGCCAGTAAGGAGCCGGCCACCAGCGCCCGACGATGTTGATTGAGGACATAGGCACAGTCGTACCGGTCCGGTGCCAATGCCATCAATGTGGTATCGATCTCCACCAGATGCTCCACTCGCAAGTCCTGCTGGGCAGCCATCGCCCGACGCTGCCAGGCCGCTCCATCCCACTTGAGGACCTTTTCAATGCCCGGTAACAGACGCCCCACCTCGGCAAGTTGAGACGGACAGAGGAGATCAAACTGTGTCTCGGGATGACGCGCGCTGAGCTGCGTAATCATCGGTAGCGATTGCACTAGATCCCCCAATCGTGCCAGTTGGATGACGAGTGCGCGTGGCATTCTTCCTGTCTTTGGCTCGCCTTCAGCTACTAGAGGACGCGTCACGTTCAGCATGAACAGTGCACTGAGTCGTTTCAAGAATGTGCGGCTTCCATCTTGGACACGGCTTGTTTTTTTGCGATCGCTTGACCGAGTTCGCTCAAACCATCGAATGTTGGTGACAGCGCGCGCAGGGTGTCGTATTCCTGGCATGCTGCCTCGATCTGTTCTCCTCGAACCAGCACACCGGCCAGCGCAAAACGGATCGCCAAGTCGGCCGGATTGCGCAACAGATACTTGCGCAAATGCCAGCCCAGCTCATCCCAGCGGTTTTGCTCGGTGCCGGCGCGCAAGAGCCAATGGATGGCCTCAGCGTCGTCTGGATGCTCCTCTAACACTTGTAGAAACCGCTCCCAGGCTCCCTGGGTGTAGGCCCGCCCTGTGGCGGCCATTCCCATTCCCATGAGGCATTTCTTGCGATCGGCTCCCTCCCGCATTGCCGAATCAAAGGCAATCTCCGCTTGCTCATATTGTTCTCGTTGCATGCAGAGAATCCCTTTGAGCAAGAGTCCTTCCGCATGATTCGGCGAAGACGCAAGCAGCGATTGCAGATGGCTGTCAGCACCCAGCAGATCTTTTTGCTCCAGTAAGGAACGGATGAGCGACAGTCGTTCCATTGGAGCTTCTTCCAGGGCAAGAAACCGGGAGAGGAAGGTTTGTCTAAGTTTCGGTTCCTGTAGATGTTCGCAGATGGAAGATGCCCAGGCAAATATCTCAGGATCGTTCGGCCACTCCGAAGCCAAACTCAGTTCACGCTTCACAGTTTGCCAGTCCTGTTTCAAGGCGGCGGCCTGGGTGGCGGCGACGTGGGCCCAGGCTGCGCGATCCTTGATGTCGTTGAACACCTGGATGTCACCTCCATCAAGGCCGCTGCGAAACACTCGTTTCAATTTGAAACCGTCCACATGAAAATGCTGGTCTTCGTCGGCCGCCCACCATTGAGATCCCCAACGGTCGAGGAATCGGGCGGCATTCTCTTCCTCATGTGCTTTGCGGCCCGGAGTCTGGCTTTCGAGGTGATAGACCTGACTTCGAGGCTGATACACGACGAGATGGCCTCGCTCTTTCGCTCTGAGGCAAAGGTCTGCGTCTTCGAACCCATTGCGAAATTCCTCGTCGAATCCCTCAAGCTCGCCGAAGAGCGTGCACCTGATGAGCACGCAAGCCGCAGTCACGATCTGCAATTCCCGTCGGTGATTCACTGCGGGATGGTCTCCCGCAAACGACTTGTAGATATGATACGGCAGCAGACGCTTGCGGTCCCGCACAACGCCGGCATGTTGAACCGTGCCATCAGGATACAAGAGCTTACTGCCGACAATCCCCACCTCCGCATGGCTGTCTACTTCCGCCACCAGCGCCGCCAGCCATCCGGGCTGGGGAATCGTATCGTTGTTCAGGAAGACGAGATATTTCCCTCGGGCGACGGCGGCTCCTTGATTGCAAGCCTTTGCGAACCCGAGATTCTCCCCATTGACGATGATCTGAACATCACCGCTCAGTTGGCGGAGAAACTCTGTCGTGCCGTCGGTGGACCCATTGTCCACGATGATCAGTTCATACTCCGGCTGGTCTTTCAACCCTGCCAGCGCCGTCAGACAATCTTTTGTCAGCTCCACGCGGTTACAAACGGGCATGACGATGGAACAGACATAATTCTTAGCGCCTCCGATCGCCCGCATCTCGGTGAGACGTTTATCTTGCGCTTCACGCACACCGCCGACGCGATCCGCATAGGGGCGATATTTCCGGTAAATGATCTCGGTCGTACGCCAATAGGTCTCACGTGTCCCGCTGGTCATGGAACTTCCGTCGGTTCGCCAGGTGAACTCGGCCGTCGTCACCGCCAGGTGCTTGAACGGAAACCGAGTCGCCATGCGGATCCAGAGATCCCAATCTTCATGGGCAAAGAGCGATTCATCGAATAGGCCAATCTCTTCGAGACAGGCCCGGTCGTGCATCACGCAGAGAACCGGAAAGTAGTTAGACACCAGCAGATCCGCCGGTCTGAAGTCATAAGAATATGGTACATCGCGGCCGATCTCGACATAATCGCCGTTGCTCTTCCGTTCCTGCACTCGCCAGGCGTCAGTGTAGGCGGCTTTGTACTCGCTGCGTTCGAGGAACGAGACCAGTGTTTCTAGATGATTGGGCAGATACCGGTCGTCATCGTCGAGATAAGCAATGTATTTCCCCTTTGCCGCATGGAGTCCGGTATTGCGGGCTGCCGCCAATCCACGGTTTCGATCGTGGGCGATGGTCATGATGCGGTGCTGATCGGCGCAGGCAGCCACGACGAACCCCACGTCACAACCCGCATCGTTGACGACGATGACCTCGAAGTCTTGATACGTCTGCGCGGCCAAACTCGCGAGCGCCGTCTGGAGACGATCGAGACGATTGTATGTCGGGATGATGACGGACACTTTCGGTATACGTGTAAAGGCAATGGGACATTGGTCGGCAGATCGGCGGCAGCACCATACTTGATAGATGGGGAGGAGATTCATGGATCGGAGGTCGGCCGGAGTGGGCGCCGGCATATACCGCAATGCCGGAACCTCAACATGAATACGGTCCAGCCCCATTTCGATGAAGCCCTGGGAGGTGAAGAGAGCACGCAGCTGCTCTTCGCTCACCCAGTCCTCCACCGGTTGATTGGGTGGCGCAATCGTCTTCCATTGTTCCCACATTTCCCCGCGCGGCGTCGTGAGCACGACGTAACCGTCCGGCGTCAACAGCCTGAATAGTTGCGCAAGGAAGTTTTCTTTCTGGCCATGAGGCACATGTTCGATGACTTCCGAGGTCAGAATCACATCGTAAGGTTGGAAATCGGCGCGATTCGCTACGATCTCCGCCGTCCCCGCTTCAAACCGGAGATGGGGAAACAGCCTGCGCGCATGATCAACGACACCCGCAACCGGCTCGACCCCTTCACAAGTCCCGTACATGGTCGCAAGATTCGTCAACCAGCCTCGTCCACATCCGACATCCAGGATGCGCAGCCGCCTGCCGGGCTCCCTCTGCTGAATGTCGCGAAGAATGTATTCCAGAAAGGCCGCAATCTTGCTCCACCGCGCCGCCTCATCGGTGTTCGGCTGCGGCGCCGACCAAGCAGGAGCGTTGACGAACAAGTTTACATAAAACGCGTCCGAGCTCATGGCCCCTCCGTTAGCTTGATTCGTCACGTCGTTTGTCGACGGTCCACTTCTGGGGCTTGCCACACCGACGAATTTCGGCTCGGCTTGCTTCAGTAGTTTTGAAAAAGCCCACCGTTGCGCGACACGGTCTGCAACCGTGGGCATTGGATTTCGATCGCTCTCACCCTTCCACCGCACCTGTTCGAATGAGATTGGCCCGTAGGCAGACGGCGCCTGCCGCGCGGCGGCATAGGACTGCGCCAAGGGTGGACACACATTCAGAACAGCTGCCTTCTCTCTTACATGACGAGCCGCGAGAGGCTGCCCGCTCGCAATCCAGTCCAACCACTGCCGTGCACGAGCTTCAGCCGTATGCGATCGGAGCAATTCCGTGCGGGCAGCGGCCGCAATGTCCCCGGCGTAGTCAGCATCACGTGCTATCCGCTCCACATGATCCTTCAAGACTGCGGGACGATTCTTGGGATAGAGGAGAATTTCTCGCCCATCCATAAACAAGTCATGCGTGCGAGGTCGATCAGGAATTTGCCACGAGATGACAGGGCGACCCGCAGCCATGGCTTCCACGACACGTCCTGCATAGGATTGAAATAGGCTCGGGAGATTGACGATCCCGCTCCAAGGTTTGAGGCTCGACAGCCAATTCGTGAAAATAGCTTCGCGCAACCGGCGCCACAGGCCCACATATTCCGTGAGTGCAGCCGGATTTGGCCGCCACCCCGACTGGAGCCGCTCAGACATCTGCTGATGCAATGCATTGAAGAGCTGAGGAAACTCTGTCACGGCCTCTGCGGATGGCGGATGGATCAGCAAATCTTTCATACCAGGCATGGCCAACCATGCCTTCCGCTCTCCATAGAGTTCCCCGTAAAACGCGGCTTCACGGCGCGATGGTTGCTCGATCATTGCGGTAATGAAACGAGACGGCACTGCTGATGGCCAAAATAAGGCCGAAACCGAACCGGCTTGATTGAGCACGTCGGCATCATGTTCGTCCGCAGTCAGCACATGCGTCATATACTTCACTTGCCGTTCGACAAACTCCGCGCGCTCTTGTAAGTGCGGCCAACGTCGGCAATCTTCTTCGCTATACCGCAACGACTCCATAATGAGCCCGACCCGCACCGGCGCTAGTTCCGCAAGCCATCCAAGAAATGTGTCCGAATAGCGATTGTGCACCAGCCACACCCAGACCTGGTCGAAGTGTCGGCCGGCCAACAGGTCTTTCGCATGATGCAGCCAGGACAACGGCGAGGTGTCCGGAATATCGCAGACCGCTGGAATCGTCACGCACTCACACCCGTTGGCACGGAGGCCGTCCTCCACGGCGAAGTTTCCCAAATAAGACCAGGCTCTTGCCCGGTCCCACGTCTCGAACTCCAATTGCACCAGAAGGATTTTTGGCTTCACCATGAACGTCTCGCGCCACGACTAGGCCGCCAACTTCCGACGAAGTGTTTCCACTGGAATCATCAAGATCTGTGCCATTCACGGTCGACCTGAGAAGGGTGCATTCCCGAGAGAATGATTGCTGACTACGTGGTGTGGGTGCCGACCGGGCAAATTCTGCCGGTCAAGATCGGGCGGGACGAGGAAAACCTTGACCAGTTACCTGTTGATATGTGAATTGTGATGCTCTTACCTGGCTCCTAGCAGATCGTTACCCTGATAGCGCTGGTAAATACATTGTTCGACTGCCTGTCGGACGGATCCGCCCCATCCGCGATATTCGATATACTCGAGCTCGTTGAATCGAAATTCGATGCCGAGCATCTCGTTGCCATCCCGCGTGTCGACATTCTTCACGATCCCCGTCAGGTTCGTGACATGTCCCAGCCCAGGGAGTTCGAACTCCAGGCGGACCGTTGCTCCCGAACGCAGCCAAGCAGGCCTTCGTACCAAGACTACACTGCACCCTCCCTCGCTGAGGTCCTTTAACAAACCACCGAAATAGTTGCTGGTAGGTAGCGCGGACTCGGAGATGCCGGTTTGATCGGCCTTCATCAATAGAATCGGTTGATTGGCCGGCACACGGAGATGTTTACGCAGATGCATCTCTTCCACCGCTTTGGGATACGCAACAAAGAGCAACGGAACCGGCACAGCCATCAGTTCCCGTATTTCACTCCGATACCCGACCAACTTCCCGTCATGTAGATAACTGACGGTGCACGGGGTGCCGCCGGCAATCTGCTGGTCATGGCCGAGCTGAAGCGGCCATTCACAGACAAGCCATGCATGATGCTTCCATCCAAGGAGCGTCGTACCGTACATGACCTTCTGCTGATCACGCGTGAAGGACAGCTTCAGCGGCAGTCCGACCGATAAAAATGATGCCGCAGGGGGGACGGACACTACGATGTCGTTCATATCTCTCGCTCCAACACCATCACTCGATATCAACCAACTCTGATGACCTCTATCGGAACGTCATCGGCCAATCTTGAGTCTCTATACGCTCGACGGAGAGCCGTGATTTCTATCCGATCACAATACGTCAGGATGCATGAACAACGATCAAGTTTGAGCCTTCCTCCGCCGATAACACCCGTGGGATTTTTCTTCTGTCGGCACATCCGACCAGCAACTTTTCTGACCTGGAGTCCTAAGACGTATGGCGACAAAACGTATCGCGATCGAGCAGCTCATTCCCGGCATGTTCATCATAGAGATGGATATCCCATGGTACCGAACCCCCTTCCTCTCCCATAAGCGCCTGATCAAAGATCAACATGACATCCAACTCATGAAGCAACATGGGATCAGGATGGTGACCATCGATACCAGCAAAGGGGCCGACCTCCCGTCGGACCCCTCAACGACTACGCAGCACGCTGCAAGCCAACAGGCTCCCAACTCGGATGTCTCCGCCCCTCTGGATCCAAAAACCGAACGTCAGCCTGAGGCGAAGTCCGAAGATCATTCCGTTACCGTGATCTACGCACAGGCTCAAGAAGCGGTTGAGCGCATCTTTGAGGATCTTGAGCGGGGCATTCCTCCGTCTCCCAAAGCGACCAAAGCCATCGTGTCGAATGTGTTGGACCAGGTTCTCAACAACCGCGCGGCAATGGCCACGCAGGTCGCCATTCAGAAAATCAAACAGTTCGACCGCTCACTGACGACTCATGCACTCGACACCTGCATCATATCGCTCGTGGTGGCCATTGAAAGCGAGTTGGATCAACCGACACAAGAACAGGTCGGCATGGGCGCGTTGCTCCATGACGCGGGGTATGTCCGCCTCCCGCGCAATCTCGTTCGCAAGCGAGAGGAATGCAGCGGACAAGACAAGACCCTGCTCGAACAGCATTGTAAGCTTGGCGTCGCGCTCCTCTCCGAGCAACCAGGCATGCACGAGGCGGTCGTACGCATCGTCAGAGAGCATCATGAGCGCACCAATGGAAATGGATTTCCAGCCGGTTTAGGGAACGATCAGATTTCACGCCTTGCGCAGATTGTCGGTATCGTCGATTTTTATGACGGCATGGTGAGTCGGCGCGGCACATGCCCGGCCATGATTCCACACGATGCCGTTCGGCAACTCTTCTTGGCTGGAGAACAAGGGATTTTTGAAAAATCTCTTGTGGAGCTCATGATTCGGAGCATCGGCGTCTACCCGGTCGGAAGCCTCGTCAGACTCAATACCGGCGAACAGGCGGTCGTCGTCGGAGTCAACCCGCAGCAACGGCTCAAACCCCTGATCAAAGTCACGACCGACCCGCAAGGAGGCTCTTATGCAACGCCGATTGACATCGACCTGGCGACACCATCTCCTGACCGCACAGTCCGAACCGTGCTACGTGTCCTAGACCCAACCAAAGAACGGGTCAACATCGGCATACACCTGGACCAAGGCCTCTCACGAGCCGCATGATGAAGCCTTCTAGACAGAAACGCAGCCGCGACCGACGTCGTCTTGCCGCCTCACGGCTTACCGCTTCCGTGGGCCTCGATCTTCTCGAAGGGCTTCCGCTGGCCACCGTCATTCTGAATACTGATCTCGCCGTATTGGCCATTAATCGGAAGGGTCATCGGTTGCTTGGACTACGATTTCCTTCCTCCACTGTCCGCTCGTTTCCATCCCTGTGGTCGACGCGCACCCAGTCCGACCCCACTACCATGACAGCGCAACTGAACGGAGTGCTGAAAAGCCGCCGTCCGACTTCTGTGAGGCAACATCTTCTCTTCCGGAAGGCAACCCTGCCCGTTCCAATGGAATGGACCTGCGCTCCCGGTACGTTCGATGGGAGGACCGTACTCATTATCAGCATCCGAGACTTGTCTCATGAACTGGAATTGAAGCAAGGTCGCGACCGCTTAGCCGCGATCGCCGAGGAAAGTCCCTTACCGATGATCGAAGTGGACCGGCATATGAGTCTGCTGTACGCCAATCCAGCGATGATCTCTCTGCTCTCTCGATTCGGATACAATCTCGAAGGATTTCCCAATGTCGCCCCAGGCAATCTTCCAGACATCGTGCGACGCTGTCTCACCACAGGCCATGTGCTGCATGATGAGGCAGTCGTGGTTCCAGAAGCCAGTTTTTCGTGGACCTTCTGCCCGGTTCTCACTCATGACGTCGTACGAGGCTATGCCGTCGACATGACGAGCGTCCACAAGACGCAGCAGGCGCTCCAACTCTCTGCCGACCAACTTCGCCAGAGCAACCGCCGCCTGGACCAAGCTCTGGATGAGGCGAAAGAATCGGCTCGCGTCAAGACGGCATTTCTCGCGACCATCAGTCATGAACTACGGACCCCCATGAACGGGGTGATTGGTATGACAAGCCTGTTGATGGAGACGTCCTTGACGTCTGAACAACAGTCCTACGCGGAAACCATTCGGCAATGCGGCGAAGCGCTGTTGCAGCTGATCAACGATGTGCTCGAATGCAGCAAGATCGAGGCAGGTAAGCTGGAACTGGAGTGTCTCGACTTCAATCTGAGAACCACGGTGGAGCAGGTGTTGGCACAATTCGCCGAACGGGCGGAGACGAAAGGGCTAGAGCTGACCGGACTTGTCCACGCGGCGGTTCCGACTGGACTCAAAGGCGACCCAGGCCGTCTGCGTCAGATCCTCACCAATCTGGTGGCCAACGCGGTAAAGTTTACCGACAAGGGCGAAGTGACCCTGCAGGCCTATCTCGAAGCAGACCTACCCGATACGGCCGTCATCCGTTTCGAAGTCACGGACAGCGGCATCGGAATCAATCCGAATACGCAAGCCAAACTGTTCCGTCCGTTTGTACAGGCGGACAGCTCTACGACAAGAAAATACGGCGGCACAGGCCTCGGCCTTTCCATTTCCAAGCAACTCGTGGAATTGATGGAGGGACAGATCGGAGTGCGCAGCACCGAAGGACAGGGCAGCACCTTCTGGTGCACCGCGCGCCTCCAGAAACAGGCCGGTTCTCCCCGTGCGATTCTTCCGACCGGAGATCTCAGTGGAAAGCGTGTCTTGATCGTCGATGACAACGAATCGAACCGCTTGATCCTCCACCATCTGGTATCAGGTTGGGGGATGGCCGATGACCTTGCAGAGGATGCGGAATCGGCTTTGCACCGCATCGCGGAAGCGAAACAACGGGGAATGCCGTACGATCTCGCGATCTTGGACGTCATCATGCCAGGAAAGGATGGGTTGCAGCTCGCACGAGAACTGCAATGTCATCCGGCTGGATCCGGCATTCGCCTTGTCGTCATGACCTCGATGCTGCAACGGGGCCATGCGGAACAAGCCCGCCAGGCCGGTGCGATGGGCTACCTGCCGAAACCCGTCCGTCATGACGAATTGCGTGACTGTTTACGAACTGTGCTCGGCTTGACCGAAGGACAAGCGTCGAAGGGCACCCCGACAGGCTCTGTCGTGCCTCAACTCGTCACCAGGCATATGGTCGCGGAGAATGTGCAACATCGGCGCATTTTGATCGTGGAAGACAATATCGTCAACCAGAAGCTGATAGTGCGGATGGTTGAAAAACTTGGCTACAAACCGGACGTCGTCGAAAACGGCGAAGAGGCGCTGGCTGCCCTTGCCAAGGGAGACTATGCCGTCATCTTGATGGATTGTCAGATGCCCGTGATGGATGGATTTGAGACAACCCGATGCATTCGCAAAGGTGAAACGGCAGCGGCATCGCATGACTCGCCCAGTGGAAGCTCAAATCGTTCAGACATGGCATCACCATCGACTCCGCATGTCCCGATCATTGCGGTCACCGCCAATGCGATGCAGGGCGATCGTGAGTGCTGTTTGGCAACCGGGATGGACGATTATCTCGCCAAACCGATCAGACTAGACGAACTACGGAACGCCCTGGCTCGATGGATATCCACGCCACCGGATGCAGTGGTGACCGGCAAGCATAAACTAATTCCCACCACAGCCGACCTAACCAGAGGGATCTTTGATCCTGCAAAAATGTACCAGAACATCGGCGGCGACAGTGAGCTGTTCGCTCAACTTGTTTGTTTGTTTCTTGATCGGTACCACACCATGCTGGCCGACATCAGAACGGCGCTGGCCGATGCCGACTCGGTCGCCCTCGAGCGGATGGCACACACGTTCAAAGGCACCGCCGGAAATCTTTGCGCCTCGGAAGTCGCACTCACCGCCGGTCGTCTCGAAGCCGTTGGTCACCTTAACGCGCTTCGCGACGCCCCTCCCGTCTACGCGCAACTCGAGCTCGAAATCGCGCGACTTGTGCATGTCCTTGAATCCTACCGACAGGGGTATCAGCCGATCACCCAGGCAGCTGCCTGAGGTCGGACAGCCGATGTCAGGATGTCAGCAAACCACCGGAGCACCAGATCAGTCGAAACATATATGAGCTAGACTTGACATTCTACGGAGTGAGAGACCTGCGCAGTCTCTGGCGATGGAGGTCCAGAGACGGGAAACAACGGGTGTCTGGTAGGAAAACCCTCAGAAAGAACCACTTGCTTGCCCAGTTTGGTCTGGTAGCTGATGATCAGCGGTCCTCGCAAATTGGCGGTGATCCGACCAGGATCATCCGATGGAATGGTCAAGATCACAACCAGCGCCAGGTCGTCTCTTTCCCCAGCTCTGACTTCCGCCAAAGCATCGGCCGGTACATCGATATTATAGTCCGGATGAAATAGCGCTGGATCCAGGATGACAAATGCCAGAGACGGCTCTTCAACGGATTGCAGCCACTTGAAGGGAGCCTCGGTGTCATGATCCAGAATGACATATCGCTGCTGCTCGGGAAAACCAACGAGCCCCGAAGGAAACGTCAAGATGCTTTCGTCACGAACTTCGAATGATCCAAACCGAGTCGATAGACTCTTCACCATTGTACCCTCACGAGGCAATTCGAGATTTTGCAGGGATCAAGCGGCGCAAGGCCTCTATGGGAACCGCGTGGGTCTTCGCGGCCAACCGGTTCTCCTCTTGAATTCTCGTATAGACCTCTTCCCGATGAACCGCAACCGCCGGCGGCGCTTCGATTCCCAGGCGGACTTGACCGCTTTTCAACCCAAGCACGACCACCCGGATGTCCGGACCGATCGTGACACTTTCTCCACATCGACGGCTGAGTACTAGCATACCGGTCTTCCTTGGCAAGAGGTATGAGTCTCAACCCTTGTCGGACGTCTCGGGCAGAAACTTTAAGCCGCAACCGGGCCGAGCCCACCGATTGGAACAACCAGAAGAGTGCCGCGCACACCCGATACCACGCCCGTTCTCATAGATAATTTAACAACGAGTTTTCAAACACCTTGGTCAATGTCCTGCTGGCCGCTTCGATCGCATATTGCTGCAAGGTCAAATCGGAGATCGCTTTGGCCAGATCGACGTCTTCAGTTTCCGAGAGCGTCGTGATAAAAAAGCTTTTCGCCTCTTCAAGCTGCGCCGCGCTCGTAGTCAGGCGATTCGATGTCGCGCCTACTTCTCCCTGAATGGCGGCAACCTGAGACACCCCCTGATTCAGCTGCCCCAGAGCAGCGCTGATGCCTAGTCGATCATTTCCACGCAGTGCGGAGATCAGTTGCTTGACCTCTGCAAAGAGATCGATTCCACCGGCGATAAAGGCTCGATTTCCGGCAACGTTGGTCGGCACAGTCTGGTCTGTTCCAACTTCGATGGCATGAACTCCCGCGTCTCCTTGGTACTGTAGACCCGAGACGACGGAAAACAGATCGCCGGTCGCCGGCGCGCCGGTGCCGTTGGTCAATGTCATCCGAATGCCGTCGAAGCTGATCTCGCTTCCAGACACATACGTCTGGCTGGTGAGCACATTCTTGGGCGACAAACTGACGGAGAAGGTATCCCCGGTTTGTGGCCCTCCCTGTTGACCGGTTGCCAACACAACGCGCAAGCCGGCGAACGAAATAGCTTCACCCGACACGTAGGTATTACCGGACGACAGAGTCGTGCTGGTGGTCTGATCCACCACCGAGTACTGCGTCGGTGATGTAAACTGGATTTGATAGTTGTGCAGCGTGAGCTGTGCCGCGTTCACCATACCGGCGTCCCGTACCGCCACGCCGCCGGTGTTGGATGCCCCACGGGACGTCGTGACGAGAGCCGTCACGTTGAGCACATCGTAGGTGGTGGGGGAAGTAAACCGGATCACATAGTCGTCCAAAGGGGCGGCATTGTCGTCGGCTACCCTACCCTGTCCGGCTAGAACTCCTCCGGTGTTTCCGACAGCCGAGGCCACTGTCGCAGTAAGCGCAAACGGCGCGCCGCCGGTCGTCTCACTGCCGCCTGCGAATCCGAGCGCAGCGCGGGACAAACCTCCTGTAACACGCACCGTGGACTGCGAACCGCTCATGTCGGATGCGATGACTAAACGATCTCCTTCAAACGTGACCGTTACACTCTTTTGAGCATTGATCAGAGTCGTATCGGCATTGATACGGCTTTGCACGCGTGCCGCGAGTTGAGCGCCAGTCAACGATTCTGTCCCGGCTGTTAGATCGATGGTGCCTGATGTAGTCCCATCGACTGTCACGATGAGCGTATCATTGCTGCCGTTTATCAGAGTCATGGGCGTCGTGATCGCAAGTCCTGTGGCCCGTCCATGCGTGCTCGTGCCGGTGAAGATCGGCTGATTGTTCAGCTCTGTATTGGCCGTTTGTTGAAGCTGCGCGAACAATTGTCGTACTTCCTTAGCCCCGATCACCCGATCCGCAGCGCTGTTCGTATCGTTACGAAACTGGACAGCAAGCTGTTGCACACGGGACAGCGAGCTCATTGCATTGCTCAATGCCTTATCCGAAAGATCCAGTCTTGTCTGCCCGAACACAATATTGCGCTTCCGTTGCTCAATCGCAGCAAGCGAGGCTTTATCCAATGCAATGTGATTGAACGCGCTGGGATCATCGGACGGCTGACGCACCAACTTGCCGGTAGACACTTGCTGCTGGAATTCAAGAGCCCGCGCGCGCGCCCGGGCCAGGTTATTCGTGAGCACGCCGAAGGTTTGCAGCTCCGTCACCCGCATAGAAACCTCGTGCTAAGGTTTGATCGACAACAGCGTTTGGAACATTTCATCGGTGATACGTACCAGCCGCGAAGCGGCTTCGAACCCCCGTTGGAACTTAATGAGATTCACCAGCTCCTCATCCATAGAGACACCGGATACCTGCGCGCGTAATGTCTCAATCTGGTCCTTTAGAATCTCTTTCGCCTCCTTTTCACGATTGGCCGTCTGCGCTGCAACGCCGAGCTCCGCCGCAACGGTCCGATACGCGTTGTTCAAGGTACCGTTCTCCAGGCTTGCGAATTGTCGCTGCTGAAGTGCGACCAGCGAGAGAATATTGGTATTGTTACCGGGAACACCGGTTCGTGTGGAAGAGGCCGCGACAGATGACGGATTCGTGAGTGTGACCGCCAGATCGCGAGCAGCGTGACTGTACGAATCGACTTCGAATACGTCTCCGGCTGCCGCTGCGCCGGTTAACGTCACACTGAGACCGTCGAAGGTCAGCGTCGCCGGGCTTGTATAGGTGCCGGAAGCCGCGGTACTGGTGCCGGCAATCAATCCTAGCGACATTCGAGCCGTCCCACCGGTCACATTGACGGCGGATGAGGTTGTCGTATCATTCGACGTCATGACCAGACGGTTAGTCGTAGTGTCATACGTCACCGCCACAGTTTTTCCGGCCGCCTGTAGCGTAGCGTCCGCATTGATCTTGTTCTGTACTTCTTGCGCAAGGGCCGTCCCGGAGGTGTACGAGAAGCCCGGACTCGCAGCGCCTGCCAGAGTAATCGTGCCGGACGTCACACCATCGACGGTGACTGTGAGTGTATCGTTCGTACCTGTCACGATAGATACCGGATTGTCCGCGGAAGGCGCCATGATCGCCGTGCCGGTATAGTTGCCTCTAATAGTGGCACCGGTTGTCGCATCCACGATGGAATAGGCGGACCCCGAAGAGAAACGGATCTCGTAATCATGAAATGTGAGCAAACTGTTCGCGGTAATCGCACTGCTGTTGATCCCAGCGGATCCTTGATTGGCATTCATGGCTCGCGTGGACACCGCCGGAGGACCAAAAAAGTCGAGGCCGGTCGATCCGTCGAGTCCATACCCCTGTCGATGAATCCCATTGACGGCGTTAGTCAACGTCGCTGACAGCCGGTCGAAGGAGACTTCCAGATCTCGAACTGTGGTGTCACGGACATCCAGAAGGCTGCGTAAACGGCCGTTGGAGATCAATCCGTCGATGCTTAAGGGACGCGTGCCGCCGGTCGAATACCCGATCGTAAAAAGCCCGTTGTTGTCCGGATCTTCGATGACATCCAATTGTCGGACTGTGGCCCCCTCCACGAGAACCTGTCCTCGTGCTGCAAAGACCGTGAGCGCGCCGGTGCCGGACTCCACGGTTGTGATATCGATGCGTGTTGCCAACTCATTCAGTGCAAGCTCACGTTGATCCCGGAGATCATTGGCGCTCTGGCCCGTCACCTCGGCCGCGACAATCTGGTTATTCAGCTCGGCGATTTGCTTTGACAGGCTGTTGATTTCCGTCACCGTCTGCTGGACCTGAAAGTTCAGTGATTGTCTCGCCGCTACGAGATCCGAAGAAACCTGATTCACACTCGACGCCAACTGTCTGGCGTTTGCCAACAGAACAGTACGAGCCGCCAGCCCGCCCGGATTGGTAGACACGTCTTGCAACCCGCGGAAGAAATCGTTCATTCGTGCGGCAATGCCTTGATTGTTGCTGTCCCCGAACAAGTTTTGCAGCCGGAACAACTCCTCCCGCGACACCGACAGGCGTCCAAGATTCTGCTGCACCGTGGTCAGCTGCCGGTTGATGAATTGGTCCGTATACCGCCTGATAGACGTGGCCTGCACGCCGGTCCCCACCATGCCGGGCCGTCCGCTCAGCGGCGCACGTTCTGAGAGTACGGCTTCCTGCCTGGAATATCCCGGTGTATTCACATTGGCAACGTTATGGCCGGTGACGGCGAGGGCTTGTTGGGAGGTCGTGAGTGCGCTTCTCGCGATGTCAAAGAGAGACGTAAGGCCGATCATGCTTAACCCTGCTGATGAATGAGTACGTTGACACGGCCCGTGACGATCGATTGTCCATCGGCAGCATACAGATCCTTGACCGGGGAAACGGGGGTACCGGTCGACAGCGCTTGATCAACGACGCCGCGAATCCCCTCGATGAGCACCACGTTCTGCCCGATCTCGTCACGGACGGTCTTGGCCACCGTCACATAACTTCGATAGACGGCTCGTAAGTCGTCTGAAGACGGGTCTTGGATATGGTCAATCAGTTCCTGAATCGATGCTGTTCCCGGCCGCAGGCCGTAGTGCCCCACCAATTCTTGAACCAGGTGCTGTCGTTCGGCAGCAAGAGACTGCAACGATTCTAGAATCGACAACCGACGGCAATTGATGGAATGGAACTCCTTAATAGCAAGCGTTCGAATGGCGGCACGTTCGGTGTGGACCGTCTCAAGCAGCTGATGGCACGTGGCCTCTTCTTGGCGCAACAGGCGGCACAGCTGAGTGATCGCTGGCAGAAACGTGGACATACAGACTCCTTCTGACTGTACGCATGCACTGCATTCCGCCATCCATCCCCTCTTCTTCCCCTCTTTCCTTGGAGGGATGAGGACAAAAGGGACCACGGCGAGTGAATATTCAGGAGCCTGAAAAAACAGATCCTATAGTATGGAGTCGGTCAGAACCTGCTTCACGATGGCATCGCCAACCGCGCGGCCACTGACATCGTACGTGCCGCTGTCAAGGGCGCGCCTGATGCGCTCCACCTGTTCAGCCCGCCCAGGGTCAGGCTGATTGGCCAGCTCCCGAATCCGTTGAAGTTCCTTCGCTTGGGCCGAAATCTGAACCTCATCTTTACCCACCTGGGTGCGGGCAGCCGCTTGCCGACTACCTGTCTCCGCGGTGTCCTGAACCCCAAGTAACAGCTTGGCAAGATGATCCGCCTTTCCATGACCTGAAATCTGCATGTTGCCGCTCCTTCCCCGGCGCTCTTCTCCCAGCGACCAGGCTGAGAGAATGATGGACTTTACCCCGGTCGAGCTTCTTATCGGTTTCTACCCAGCAGAACTTGAGCGTTCCGGGGGAGATGATGAAAAATATTGTTGCGCATTCTCCTGAACCATCTTGGCAATGCCTATCCCCCCAGACTCGGCCGCTCGTTTCCCAATTTCCTCGTCATAAAATGAGTAAAAATACGCCCCTTGCTTGTTGGTGATGCTTCCCTCAGGAACCGTTTCTCTCATAACCTTCAGTAAATACGAGACAAAATACGCCTCGAACTGCCGCCCAGCTTGGACCATTTGTTGACGTGCCGCGGCAGGATCCTGCGATGCTGAGGCATTCATCTGAGGCACAAGATGGCTAGCACGTCCGGTCAATCCAGGATCCACGTATGCTGGTGAAGAGAGCCTTGAATGGATTCCGTATTGTTCTAGAGTGTTCATATATATCACTCGTCCATCTAAATGATTTCAAGGTTCGCTTGCAGCGCTCCTGCCGACCTCAGAGCCGAGAGTATTGCGACAAGGTCACGCGGCGTCACTCCTACTGCATTGAGAGCCCGTACGACCTCCCCCAATGTTACCGTCTCATCCACCACCAGGAGCCTCGATTCCTGCTCCTTGATCTCTGTCTGCACATCCGGTGTCACGGTCGTCTGTCCTGCGGACGAACCAATGAGCGGCGCCGGCGGCTGCGACACATTTAACGTATTTTTGACTGAGATTGTGAGATTACCATGAGAAATCGCGCATGTGGAAATCCGTACATGCTCTCCCAGCACCACTGTGCCGGTCCGTTCATTGACGACGACTTTGGCGACAGAATCGACGGTCACATCGAGCCCTTCGATCGATGCAATATATTCGACAACGCGCCCCTGAAACACCTGAGGGATCGTCGCCTTCACAGATCCGGCATTCGTAGCCGATGCACTGCCTTTCCCAAAGGCACTCTCGATGGCCTCGGCAGTCCTGATGGCAGTCGTAAAGTCGGGTTGCCGGAGAAGCACAGAAACGGTTGCCCATGAGTCAATGTCGACAGGGAGCTCCTTCTCGATAATGGCTCCACCGGGAACCACACCGGCCGCCTGATGATTCTTCGTCACCGTTGCGCCGCCAGCCCCTCCCGTCCCGCCGAGAAAACCACCGATTGAGACTGGTCCCTGCGCGACGGCAAATACTTGCTGATTGGCTGCTTTTAACGGCGTGAGCAAAAGCGTCCCGCCTTGCAGGCTTTTGGCGTTCGCCATCGACGACACCACGGCGTCCAGCGTCATTCCTGGCTTTGAGAATGGAGGAAGCTTGGCAGTCACCATCACCGAGGCGATGTTTCTCGTCAGTAACTGGATGGGATCGATCACCAGGTTGACACCCATTTTGTTCAACATGGACATCATTGCCTGAATCGTGAACTGTCCGCCGATGACTCGGTCGCCGGTACTGTCCAGACCAACCACCAAACCGTACCCAAGCAACTGGTTTTCGCGGACTCCTTCAATCACGCCAATATCCTTGATCCTCACCGCATCGGCGCCGGAGGGTGTCAATAAACCACCGGTCAGGACCAGGACACTGACTAGAGAAAAACACCGTATGAACATGTGTGAGGCACCTATCCTCTCCATGAACGTTTGGGAACAGAGACCTGTAACCGAGGACCAAGTATGATGCGCGACAGCCATCCTTGCTCAGAAGCCGATTCTTTCCCTGAGGCATGATCAGCATCATCAAGCACATGAAATCGAGTCCTACTCCCAAACGTGGGAGGATCAAAATCAGCCCGTCGGACAACCCCACTCTGCACCATCATTTGGAGCGTACGGAGATTCAAAGGACGCCGCTTGAGCATGCTTCTCGGAGTTGGTTTGCGTCTCGGCGGAACGGTCATAGCCCCTCTCCTCCTCAGAACGGATAGACCCAATTAAGAATACGGATGAACCACCCGGGTCGCTGCACATCGTCCAGCACACCCAGACCTGAGTATTCGATTTTAGCGTCCGCAATGGCACTTGAGGCCACTGTATTCTTGGTGTCCACATCTACACGCCGGACAATCCCACCGATCGTCATCAGCTGTTTTTCACTGTTGACGCTGACCTCACGCCGCCCCTCGATCCGAAGATCCCCGTTGGGAAGCACCTCTGTCACGATCGCAGAAATGGTCCCTGTCAATGTGCCTTCACGATTGGTGGAACCTTTCCCATCGAACTTGTTATTGGCGTTCGCATTGATTCCGAATCCACGCTTCGTTTCATCACTGAAGCGGATCCCTGGAAGCCCGATATATCCCATACCGCTGCCGACCATGCTGTTTTTAATCGTCGAATCCCGTTGAACTGCCGTATCGGCTGACTTTGACCCTTTATGAACTTCGGAGATTTTCACAGTCAGAATATCCCCGATCCGCATGGCACGCATATCCTCATAGAGATAGGCTCGTCCGTTTTCTTCCTGCCAGAGCGAGCCAAGCGTCTTTGGAGGAGGGAGCAGCGGCACGGTCACCTTGCTCGACGGGCTCGGCGGGCTTGAACATCCTTGCAGTGCGATAGTGATGATCAGGCTACGTACTGCCATATGAAAAGACAGATTACAGTGAAAGGGCATGTTGTTCTCTGGCACGATTCAACTAGAACTCCACCTCAACAAGACTGGGAGCCACCACTCTGGCTCTTAGTTCCCTACCGGAATCCAGATTGGTGACCATGACGGTCTGTCCGACTTGTCCGTTCGCTTTCGTCACGCCATTGGCCCGAATCGACAGGCCTCCACGCCGCGCCTCGATGAGGACTCGATCACCCTTCTTGATCGCCAATGGAGGCTTCACAAAGGCTGGGCGTAGCGGTGTCTCGGGCGGAAGAGGCCGTGATGCGCTCTTTCCGATGACCTCTCCTTGATCGATAATGAAGGAATGGTTAATCTGGTGTACCCTCATTCCGACCGTCTTGAGATCGCTCATATCAATCAGTTCATCGGCCTTCAGAAAGCGGGTGACAACAACCGCGTCGATCATCGCCGCAATATCGGCAACGACCTGGATTGTTTTCCGAGCTTTCCCGTTTGCCACTGCCTCCACATGAAACATTCGCCGTCCTAGACCTTCTTCCAGGGAGTTGGGAATGACCTGCAACTCCACCGTCCCGCTGGGAATCATCACCGGATCCACGGGGTCCAACACCGTCACCTGTACCGTCTTAACCTTGTGCCCCCATTCACTCTCCAGATGTCTCTGAATGGCCTTCCGAATCAGATCAGGGTTGACCTCACTGACAGCCACTCGGTCCACAACGGTGTCGGTCGCCCGATGAACCGGACCTCGGGACGCCGACGAGATCGACCGAGACTCGCCACTAGGTCCCGCCCATGACATCGTCACGTCGAAGACTACAGATGAAAGGAGCATGATCATGGTCATACAAATCCTAGACATGAGCCGCTCCTTATCGTCTGAGATTGTTCGCAATGGCCATCATTTCGTCGGACGCCTGGATCGTCTTGGAGTTAATCTCATAACTTCGCTGGGCGATAATCATATTGACCATTTCCTCGGCGAGGTTGACATTCGAACTCTCCAAGAATCCTTGCTGGATCGTCCCGAATCCGGTGGTGAAGCCGCCTGTCCCCTGCGTCGGAGGTCCGGAGGCAAAGCTATCGATAAAGAGATTGCTCCCCATGGCGACCAAGCCGGAAGGATTGTCGAACCGTGTCAGCTGAATTTGCCCTACTTGTGAGGCCTGCGTCACACCTGGCAGCAAAACCGAGACCGTACCGTCCTGTCCGATATCCACCTTGAGCGCGCCGGAAGGGATTGTAATCACGGGATTGAGGAGATCGCCATCGCCGGTCACGAGATTGCCCACATTGTCACGCTTGAACGACCCGTTTCGGGTATACATGATCGTCCCATCAGGACGGGAGACTTGAAAAAACCCTGATCCATCGATCGCCAGATCCGTCTCGTTGTTCGTTTGGCGCATATTCCCCTGAATCCATTCTTTCGCAACAGTCGTTGGGCGCACCCCTGCACCGACCTGGATGCCGACTGGAAAGACACCGACGTTGGAGGCGTTGGTACCGGGAAGTCGTTGAATCTGATACAGCAGGTCCGCAAACTCAGCTCGGCTGCGTTTAAAGGAGTTGGTATTGACGTTGGCAAGGTTATGGGCGACCGTGTCGACGTTGATCTGCTGAGCCGTCATTCCGGTTGCCGCGGTCCACATGGCACGAATCATGGAATCCTCCTACGTATCTCGCCGTTCGTGAAACATGAAACGCGGTAGCTGATGTTTGCGAACGACCAACGATGCTTCACAGTTTTAGAGCACTCGTCCTACGTCTTGAATCGTGACCTCAGTCATACGATCAAGCGATTGAATCAGTTTTTGCGTTGATTCATAGTTGCGCATACCCTGAAGCATTTTCACCATCTCGCCGATGGAATTGACGTTGGACTCTTCGATGTGCCCAACCTGAATCTGCGGATTCTTGCCCACCGTGCCTTTCTCCGAGAAGAACAGCCCTTCCGACGACTTCTGCGGCATGTCTTCATCCGCAAATTCCATGACTTTGATTGTGGCGACAGGCTTGTCATCGACTTTGATGTCTCCCTGTGTCGTAATCTCCAATTTCCCGGGAGGAATCTTGATCTCACCCCTCGTCCCCATCACGGGATAGCCAAGTCCTGTCACCAACCGACGTTGATTATCCAGCGACAGCATACCGTTGCGGGTATATCGAGGCCCTTGCGGCGTCTGTACCTCAAAAAACCCTTGTCCTTGAATGGCGACGTCCAGCGGATTGCCGGTCAATCGGATGCGGCCTGGCTCAAATGTGGTCTTGATCTGATGCGGTGCGACAAACGCACGCTCAGATGGTCCGAATGGTCTGGCCATGATCTGTTGGGCCAATCCCACAGTTCGACCTCCGGTGGGAGCGACCGCATGGTACCGTGGGAATATGGCTTTGAAGGCCTGCTCATCCTGCTTGAACCCAGCGGTATTTACATTGGCCATATTGTTCGCAAACACTTGCATGCGCCGTTCATGGGCGAGTGCTCCAGACAAGATAGAATAGATACCTCGATTCATATTGCTGACTCCTTTTGCCTTTGAGAGACAGCAACCCTTATGCCAGATTCGTTCCGAGCAGGGATTACTTTATATCGACCACGAACTCAGCCAAATGCAGGCATGAACTGACTTCCGCTGAGGAACAACAGGGTGGTATGGGATCGCCCCGCCATGCTGCGAGGGTGAATTCTACCCACTGAGGTGAAAATTATTCCTAGCACCCACACACCGTTACTGAGACACACCACCATGCGAGAGATCGTTGCCCCGATCGTGGGAACGCATGAAATGAGACCTTCATGGGCATAATCTTGATCGCTGATTGAGGACCTGGCTATGCCAGGTCCTAGTCGAGATCTCGTCGAGAGTGGTACGGGTTCTTGGACTCAGAACTGAAGCCGAGCCATCGCGGACTATCGCGAATAGCCTCACCACGCTGACAATCGAGTACCCAGCCGAGCCGGCGGGCCGATAGAATCAACTCGGTTTATGCAAGTGTGCCTTGAGCTGGATGATAGCCTTGGTATGGATTTGACAAACCCGTGATTCAGTGACCTTTAGCAACTCTCCGATTTCCTTCATCGTAAGCTCCTCATAGTAATACAAGGTCAGAACGAGGCGCTCTTTTTCCGGCAACCTGTGAATAGCCTCGGCAATCAATTCACGTTCACGCTCGTTGACCAATGAGGACAGGGGATCCGGCGTGTGCGTATCAGCCAACATCTTGACCACTTTATGCCCGTCTGGTTCATGAAGGCCTAAATCGTCCACACTGATCATCACCACCCCTCTGGCCCGTGTAATGAAATCATCCAGCTCTTCCAGGGACATCTTCAGTTCTGTCGCCACCTCTTCATCATGGGGCGGCCGACCCAATCGGCTCATCAGCATCGTGTGCGTCTTTTGGAGCAAGCCGATGCGTTCATGAACCGATCTTGGGATCCAATCCATCGATCGAATCTCATCGAGCATGGCGCCACGAATTCTGAACTCCGCATAGGTCTTAAACTTCGCTTCTCGTGTGGGATCATACTTGTCCATGGCATCCATGAGTCCGATAGTGCCGACCGAAATCAGATCCTCCGCGTCGAGGTACGCCGGGAGGCGAAAGGCCAGCCGATGGGCCATCGCGCGAATAACATGGGCAAACTCCTTGATCAGCTCTTCGCGTCTGGCTCCCTGGGCCGAAAAGGATTTTCGCTCGTGTGGTAACGCAGTCTTGCTCATGATCTTCCCATGTCCGATCGTTGGTCAGTTACTGGCCGGCGTCACCGCCCGCTGCCAAACAAGCTGTATGGAACTTTTGGGGAGACCAGGCCTCGGCCACTGGATCACTTGATGTGCCAACCTCCTGAATGCTTGGGCTGCTGGTGCATCTGGGAATAACTCACAGAGCGCCTTCTGCTGCATGACGGCCAAATGCACATAGTCGTCATAAGGGATCGCCCCGATTAATTCGACGGCCACATGAAGAAAATGATCCACCGCCACATCCAACTTCCCGAACACTTCAGCCGCTTCACGGGGGCTCTTAGCCTGATTCACCAGTACTTTGAAACGGCGTTCTCGATACTGGCGGGCCAAGACTTTGATCAGCGCATAGGCATCCGTGAGCGATGTCGGCTCCGGCGAGACGACGATGATCGTCTCATCTGCCGCAGAGGCAAAAAAAGTGACGTTTGGCGAGATGCCTGCCCCGGTATCGATCAAAAGCACGTCCATCTCTGACGTGAGCTGGGCCAACTGTTCCTGGATCATCACCTGTTGGGCTTCTGTCAGCGCCGTCAGACGGGCAACACCGGAACTGGCCGGAAGCACATGGATGCCCGCTGGGCCGCTGAGGACGATCTCATCGAGCGTATGTGTGCCTCTCAAAACGTCTTCGATCGTATGCTGTGGAACTAGCCCCAGGAGGACATCGAGATTACCTAAGCCGAGGTCGGCATCCAAAATCAGCACCCGCTTCCCAACCCTCGTGAGTGCAACGGCAAGGTTCGCAACCACATTAGACTTTCCGACTCCTCCCTTGCCGCTGGACACCGCGATGACGCGAGTAGATAAACCATCTCCACGACTCAGATCCTCCGACATAAGAAGAGACCTTCTTGTTCCAAACGGCATAGCGAGACCTCCAACCAAATTATCCGTGGTGAATTGCCGCTTCCACTAATGCAGGAATTGCGCCCGATGATTGACCTACCCGATTGACAAGCACCTGAGAATTAGTCGAGCATTCCGCAGTCAACAACGCCGCCAAACGTTCCGATGAGGCAACCTCGATATCGCCGGGAACTCGCCGTCCAATGCTCCAATAGGAAAGCGGCAACCCGGTTTGATGCGCGACTTCAAAGATGGTGCCAAACGATTCCGTCTCGTCGAGCTTCGTGAACAGAAGACGCAGCTGGGGTAGATCATTGAGGCGCCTCGTGATCCGACAAAGCTCCTGCTCTCTGGTAGAGGCCGGAAGGACCAGATGGGTTGTGACGGCCCCCTGTGGAAGCAGCCGTCGCAGTTCTTTCGCCAATGCCAGGTCACCCGGTCCAATCCCAGGCATGTCAATCAGCACTAGATCGACTCGCGTATGACGACGGAGCCCTTGATGGACCTGTCGAGCTGACACGGCGCAAGCAAATGGCACCCCCACGACCCTGGCATACCGACGCAGCTGCTCCACTGCATTTTCCCGATACGTATCAAAGGTAATGAGGGCAACGGATCTCCGCTGCTCGAGACGATAATAAGAAGCCAGCTTAGCCACAGCTGCGGTCTTCCCCGCTCCACTGGGTCCGATCAGAAGACCGATTGAGGGATATTCCTCTCCATTATGGAGCGGCTCGCTCGTTCGCACACGAGTTGCGATCTCACGCTGTAGCGCACGCCGAATCGATTCATCGTCACATGGACCGGACACTTGTGCCGTCTTGCACGCCTCGTTCATCAACAAATCCACGGTGGAAGCATTCATCCCCTGCTCGATCAGCGAGCGGCGCAGCCAGGCCAGCATCGGCACCGGTTGGCTTCCGATTGACCGGACATTTTCCCGCGACAAGTCCTCCAATAGGCGACCCAATTCATTCACGACGGTGCGGAAATGTCGACGACGATTCGGTTTCACGTGCACTCGAGATGGCTTCGACGAGACGGACCGACCGACGGGCGGTGTTGTCACCTCACTATTCGGCTTCAGCATCCCGTGCAGGGTCTGTTGAAAAGTCGGCGACGCCTCGGACCCTTCATTAGACGGTCTCCCAGGCGCGGCACCATGTGACACTTGCTCTGCCGCCTGAGAGGACCGTTGAACGTCTTGATCGGATGCGGCCATCACTTCCAGGACCGGTCGATTGAATGCCTGTACGACTCGCCCCCCCTCACGCACCTCTTTCGCAGACAAGATAATGGCATCCGGCCCCAGTTCTTCCTTGATGGCGCGCATGGCATCCTGCATGGTGAGTGCGTGAAATGTTTTGACCTTCATGGCTTACCTTATGATAGCTGTGCCATTTCGAAGTCGATGCGTACCGTATCTACCGACTGCAGGCGGACAAAGGAGTCCACTTCATTGAGTCCCATGACGGGAACGGCATGCAACTGACGATCGCTGTGTCGACGGAGATGGCGGCGAACAACCTGCGAACAGAGCACGATCGGCTGCTGCCCGCGAGCCGCAACCCGTTCGGCGGCCTGTTTGAGACCAGTTAACAGCTTGTGAGAGAGCGTGGGGTCAAGGTTCAACATGGCCCCAGGCGGCAATGCCACGGCTTGTTCGGCCAACGACCGGTCTAGTCGGGGATCCAGGGTAATGACCTGCAGACTACCGTCAGGTGCTAGATACTGCTTGGTAATTGTCCGAGCCAGCGCCTGCCGTGCATACTCTGTGAGGACTTCTGCATCCTTAGTGGTGGTGGCATGATCAGAAATCGCCTCCAGAATCGACCGGAGATCTCGAATCGGAATGCCCTCTTTGAGCAAGTTCCCGAGAACCCTGACGACTGTTCCGAGCGGCACCAGCGTGGGAATGAGCTCCTCCACCAACTTCGGATGCGATTTCCCCACTTCATCCAACAGCGTCTGCACCTCCTGCCGTCCCAACAGTTCAGAGCCATGGCGCTTGATCAACTCGGATAGATGTGTCGCGATTGCCGAGCCCGCATCCACCACGGTATACCCCGCCATTTGAGCCTGCTCCCTGGCATCTTCAGGCACCCAGAGTGCCGGCAAGCCAAATGCGGGCTCCTTGGTTGCGATCCCCTGCACCAAGCCTCGTTGACCAGTCCCTGGATCGATCGCTAACAGATGCCCAGGCAAGACGTCAGCCTTGGCCACTTCCACTCCCTTCAACATGATGGCGTATTCGTTCGGACGCAGCTGGAGGTTGTCACGTATATGAATGGGAGGGACGACAAAGCCCATCGATTCCGCAAATTGCCGCCGGAGCGCTTTAATCCGATCGAGCAATGCGGTGCCCTGCGTTCCCTCGACAAGACCTATCAAGCCGTACCCCACCTGCACTTCCATAAGATCAAGCGGGTTCACTCGGGTCTGACCTTCCTCGGTCTTGGGCATGCTGGGAGTGGGTGTGGGAACTGCTTGAACCTGCTCGCGCTGATGGAGGTGATAGGCGACCCACGCAATGGCACTCCCTAATGCTAAGAACGCCACATGCGGAAGGCCGGGTACCAATCCAAGCGCGAGAAGAATACCCGCAGCCATGCCCACGGGTTTCGGGGAGGTCAACAGTTGTCGAGTCATCTCCCCGCCCAAATCCGTCTCCGAGGCGGCGCGGGTCACCACGATACCGGCGGCAGTCGACACGATCAGGGCAGGGATCTGCGCCACCAATCCCTCGCCAACCGTCAGCACGGTATAGGTTTGGGCCGCCAGTCCCGGACTCATGCCCTGTTGCAGAATCCCGATCGCCAATCCGCCGATGATGTTGACGAAGACGATAATGACGGCGGCAATGGCGTCCCCTCGAACAAACTTGCTGGCGCCGTCCATCGAGCCGTAAAAGTCCGCCTCTTGCGCGATTTCCCGGCGGCGGCGGCGCGCGTCCGCCTCATTGATCACACCGGCATTCAAATCCGCATCGATACTCATCTGCTTGCCGGGCATGGCATCCAATGTGAAGCGAGCGGCCACCTCGGCTACACGTCCGGCACCCTTCGTCACCACGACGAAATTTATGATGACGAGAATGGAGAAGACGACCAACCCGACTGTGTAATTCCCCCCGACAATGAAGTTCCCGAACGCCCGAATCACCTCGCCAGCCGCCCCCGCCCCTTCGTTGCCATGCAACAGAATAAGCCGCGTGGAGGCAATGTTGAGGGACAGGCGGAACAACGTGATCACCAACAGGATGGATGGAAACACCGAGAACTCGATCGGACGCCGTACTTGAAGTCCCACCAGCAAGATAATCACCGACAAGGTGATGTCGAAGCTCAACAACAAATCGAGCACAAATCGAGGCAACGGCAACAGCATCACCATGAGAATGGCCACCACCCCAAGGGAGATGACGATGTCCGGATGCTTGAGTAACTGAGGTTGTTCTACCGGTTCTATTGCCGTTGCCATAATCCTCTAGACCTGGGAAGTGTTCATGGAGTCACGCCTCTCGCTCGATACACAAACGCGAGGATCTCCGCGACTGCGCGGTACAGCTCGTTTGGAATCTCTTTACCGATCTCGACGAGTTTAAACAGTGTTCGGGCCACGAATTTCTGTTCGACGACCGGCACCCCGTGATGTCGAGCCAGTTCGCGGATACGTTCAGCAACCAAGCCGGCTCCTTTGGCGACTACCACAGGAGCTCCCATCGTGCTCGTGTCATACTTCAGCGCCACAGCCAGGTGTGTCGGGTTGGTGATCACCACGTCCGCCGTCTTCACGGCGGCCATCATGCGTTTTTTCGTCATCTCTCGCTGAATAGTCCGTACGCGACTCTTGATGAGCGGATCGCCTTCTGCGGCCTTGTGTTCCTCCTTGATCTCTTGTATCGACATCCGGAGGTTGCGTTCCCACTCAAAGCGTTGGTAGGCATAGTCGAACCCGGCCAGGACCGCGATGGCCCCGGCGACGGCCAAGCCGACCTTCAACGAGAGCCGTCCGGTTACGTCCAGGGCGCTGCCCATATCGAATCCAACCAACCCCGGGATCTGGAGCACGTCGTACCGAGCAACCCACAGACCGACCCCCGTCACAATCGCAATCTTGAGCAGCCCCTTCACAAGCTCCATCACAGACCGCAGCGAGAATAGTCTGGATAACCCCTTGATCGGACTGATGCGTTCGACATCCGGTTGAATCGCATCGGCACGCCACAATAGCCCTGTTTGCAGCAGCGCCGCGCCGCTCCCCATCACCAGAATGCCCAGCACGACCGGAAGACTCAGTGTCACTATGGTGAGACTGGCCTGGATGACGACCTCGTACACCTGTTCGACAGACATGTGTTGGTAGAACGCCAAAGGGAACGAGAGTGTGAGCCCTTGACGGGTCATCTCCGTCATCTTGAGAACGCCGACCGGCAACATGGCCGCGAGCAGACCGATGCCGCTCAAGAGGATGACGGCCGTCGACAGATCACGACTGATCGCGATCTGTCCCTTCTTGCGCGCCTCCTCTTTTCGTTTCGGCGTCGCGGGTTCTGTCTTATTGCTCCGATCCTCAGCCATGTCCCAGCGCTTTCATGAACTCCTCGATCGTCAATTGCAGTCGTTCTATTTCTCGGACCAAGAGTTCAACCACAAACGGCACGGACAGCGCCAGCACCGCCAACCCGCCGGCGATCGTGACGGGGAAACTCAAAACAAATACGTTGATCTGACTGACAGCCCGTCCCAGCAGCGCAAGAAGAATATTAATCAGGAGAATGATGACAAGTACGGGCGCCGCCAACTTCAATCCCACGGTAAACATGTTCTGAGCGAGGCGGAGGATCGCCTCTCCCATGCCTCCGGTGAGGGACGCGCCGAATGCCGGAATGGATTCATAGCTCGAGAGAATCGTCGCCACCAGCAAAAGATGCCCGTTCAGCGAGAGGAAGATGAGGGTCGCCAGAAGGGTGAAGTATTGTCCGATGATGGGAGTATGCTCCGATGTCGTGGGATCCAACAGTTGAACGACGCCGAATCCCATCTGCACGCCAATCACCTCTCCGGCCAATTCAAGCGCCCCGAAAAACAATCGCACAGCGAGTCCGATCGCCAAGCCAATGACCATTTCACTGATGAGCCCGGCGGCCAAGACAACAGGGTCATACGGCACGGCGGGAAGTGGGACGATGGGAGCCAACAACACACCCAACGCCAGGACGAGCGCCACTTTGACTTTTGCAGGAACGGCCCGCCCGCTCAACACCGGCAACGCAGCCAACAACCCGCCGATACGGGAAATGAGGACCAAAAACCCTTGAAACTCAGGAAGGAGAATCTGGATGGTCTGCGTCAACGCCGTACCCCCTCTTAAGTCTTCGTCGCGAATTCAACAGGCGTAGCTGCGTGCGGGACGCGTAACGTGGATGCTGTTCCAACCGCCCAGCCCAGGCTTGCCGAGACGCGCCATGCCTCAGGCGCGGCCGCAGCGAACGAGGACCTGCGTGATGTGAGAACAAAGCCGGCAGCCATTGTCAGTGTCCCGTTAATGCACGTAGTTGGGAATATTCATCAAGAGATCGGCCATGTAGGTGGTCATGGTGTTCATCATCCAGGGGAGAAAGAGCAGCAATGCCACGAACAGGACCACCACTTTCGGAACGAACGTGAGCGTGGCTTCGTTCAGTTGCGTCATGGCCTGGAACGCACTGACCGCCAGACCGATGAGCAGACTGAGCCCCAAAATCGGCGCCGACACCAACAACGTCGTTTCTAATGCATGTCTGGCCAGCTCCGTTACCATTTCCGGCGTCATAGATTTCGTTCCTTGTCGTTCGTGAAGCGTCCTTCGTCAGAATATTGCGAAATACGCTTCACGTTTCACGATCCACGCTTCACTGAAAGCTCCGCACCATCGAGCCTACGACCAGGTACCAGCCATCGGCTAATACGAATAAGATCAACTTGAACGGCAGAGAGATCACGACAGGCGGAAGCAGCATCATGCCCATCGACATGAGAATGCTCGCAACGACCATGTCGACGATGAGAAAGGGGATATAGATTAAGAACCCAATCTGAAATGCAATGCGTAGTTCGCTCAGAATGAAGGCCGGAATGATGGCCTGGGTCGGCACGTCCTCAACCCGATCCGGTTTTGGCACGTGACTCAGCTTGATGAAGAGTTCGAGGTCCTTTCCCCTCACCTGGCGCAGCATAAAGTTCCGCACCGGCTCGATACCCTTCTTCCACGCATCTTCATACGAGATCTGCTCGGCCATCAACGGTTGGAGCGCGTTGTTGTAGACGGCCTGCCCCACCGGAGCCATAATGAATATCGTCAGAAACAGCGCTAAGGACAGCAACACTTGATTCGGAGGAACCGACTGCGTTCCCAGCGCTTGACGGAGAAAGGCCAATACGATGACGATCCTGGTAAAGGACGTCACCATGATGAATAAAGCCGGTGCCAAGGAGAGCACCGTGAGCAGAATTAAGATCTGGATCGTCACGGCGGTTTGTTTCGGACCATCCGCGCCAAAGTCGATGCTCACCGATGGACCAGCCGCCGCCGCTTCGGACAGCGGCAGCCCAAGCAGCGTGATCCCTCCGACGATGATTCCCCAGACTATGTGCGCGCGCGACTCGTGCCTAGTGATCATGAAGTCCCTTATGGCGATGACACGCACCGAGCAATACCCGCCGCACCCAAGAGCCGAACCGTTCCTGGGATAGCGGCGGGGTCTCACCGGAGGCTTTCTCACTGGTGAGCGCGAGTAATTCCCGCAATTCGGCTGAATCGTTGATGCGTCCCAGAGGAACAAGATCGGTCGCCGTCGTCCCCACAATCAAATACTCGCCCGCAACCGATACCAGAGCAATGGTCTTGCGCGGAGCGATATAGCCGCTGGCCAAGAGTCGAACGAGCGGGCGCCCGCCGGCCATCCCCAGTCGCTGCCCCATCACTCGCCGGACGGTCACCGCGACAATCCCCATCAGCACCAGCACAATGGCCAGGGCCGAGACGGTGCGGAACAAGCTTTCCCACAGATCGATCACAAGCTTCTCCTTGGGCGACTCATCGTAATTGCTGAACACGCTCCGCCGCGCTGACTACATCCGTCAAGCGAATGCCGAATTTTTCATTGACGACCACGACTTCGCCGCGTGCGACCAGCTTGTTGTTCACCATCACTTCCATCGGTTCCCCCGCGAGTTTATCCAGTTCGATGACGGAACCTTGAGCCAGTTGCAAGAGATCCCGAATGGCCATCTTTGTGGATCCGACATACACCGTGATGCTCATCGGAATATCCAAGAGAAAGTCAATATTCTTCGGTGCTCCGCCCGTCTCAGCGCTCTGGACGGATGGAAACGAAGCCGGCTGCGGAGATTGGCTACCGGTCATCTGCGAATCGGAACGAGTTATGGAGTCTGGCTCAGCCATAATCACTCTCTCAATAGTGTCACGACTAGTTCAATACTTTGGTCACGCGGCACGCGTGATTCCCCTTGTAAATTCCAGGACTGCCCTGAAATTTGTGATGCCCTTCGACATAGCAATCGAGAGGATCTCCCGGATGCTGGTCGAGTAAGATCACGTCACCCGGTGAAAAATTCATCACGTCCTTCACCGTGACCGTGGCGGTTCCCAGCCGTACCGCAATCGGAAGCGGACACTCTTGCAGTCGCTCTCGGAATCGATGACTCCACTCGCCGTTCTGCTCGACATGATCGGAGACGAGACCGGAATAGAGCTTCTCTTTGATCGGCTCGAGCATGCTGTAGGGATAGATCACGTACAGCTCCCTAGCCGTTTCTCCGAAAATGACCTGTAACGTGACGACGACGACGATTTCGGATGCGGTCACCACCATCGCAAACTGAGGGTTGCTCTCAGAACGCACATACTCCACCTTGATCGACACGACGGCATGCCACGCCTTTTCTAGATCGACAAGCGACTGCAGCAACAGTTTTTTGATGATCCGCAGTTGGACGGGCGTGAAGTCTCGCCCCTCGGGCTTCACGTGGGTCTGACCTTTGCCCCCAAAGAAATAGTCCACGATCAGGTACACAAGGAACGCATCCATCACGAAGAGTGCGCTCCCCCGCAATGGAGCCATATGAAACACGTTCAACGATGAGGGCATCGGAACCTTCTTCAGAAACTCGCCGAATTTGATCACCTGCGTCCCGACGACGACAAAATCGACGGCCTCTCGAAACATGCCGGTCCAGACGACAGATTGGCGGCGTATGAATCGATCGTTGATCATCTCCATGGTCGGCATCCGCCCACGGATGATCCGTTCTTGGTTGAACAGATCGTACCCCTTGACACCCGTTGCTTCCTGGGCGGTTTCCTTCGGAACCGTGTCTACCTCGCCTGAGACGACACCCTTTAACAGCGCGTCAATTTCATCCTGTGAGAGAATCTTTTCCATAGTGTCAGCTGCTACTGAACGACAAATTCAGTGAAATAGGCCGACCGGACTCCTGGTTTCTTCAGGAGGCCGTTGATGCGCTGCGTAATTTCATCGCGGAGCTGGAATTTCCCCTGCGTCGTCCTCACCGCATTGACATCCTTGCTGCTGAGCAAGACAAGGACCGCATCTCGTATCTGAGGGATGCGCGTGGACAGTTCAGCGGAGACCGCTTCGCTGTCCACCTCGAGCTTGAGGGTCAGCTTCAAATACCGAATATCCGGGGTGTCCGCGAGATTAACGATGAACGGATCCAAGTCGAACATGGCGCCGGGCGAAGCGGTCTGACCATGTTTTCCACCGGCCTCACTCTTGGATTCGACCTTTCCCTCAGCATCAACTTTATGCTCTTCTGAGCTGTCAGCACTTTTGCCTGACCCTCCCAGAAACTTGACTACTGTAAACGCCCCACCGACCCCGAATACCAAGGCAACAACCGATATAATAACGAGCAGTTTGATGGGGAACGCCGGAGCGGGAGCCGCTGCGGGAGCTTTTTCGTCAACTGCGGCTGCATCTGCCATAACTCCTCCTCGATTGACTCGTTGGCCCGGTGCGGAGACTGCAATGCATATGCCACTACGCTTTGCGACGCACCGATAGTGGAAATCACGAATCGCCTTATCTGGCGCACACTCCCATACGATCAGCGCCACACACGACAGGGCGCATGAGCGTCCTGTCAAGCAATCTCTTGACACCGTCAAGAAGCTGACAGGGTGCAGGGTGACGGATCCCAAAGCAGGACAGACGCCGGATGGGAGGGCAGAGTGAAGGAGAGTGGGGCTGGGAGCAACTATAGCTTCCAGCCCCACCGTGAAAGAACGGATCTACCGTTTCAGATTGACCAGTTCTTGAAGAATTTCGTCGGATGTGGTGATCACGCGCGAGTTGGCCTGGAACCCGCGCTGTGCCGCGATCATATCGATAAAGCTTTCCCCGAGGTCGACATTCGACAATTCCAACGAATTAGACAACACCCGTCCAAGCCCGGCACTGTCCGGGGTTCCCGTGACCGGCTGGCCGGAATTACCGGACTGGGCAAAGGTGTTTTTACCGGTCCTCGTCAGCCCAATGGGATCCGGAAAACGTGCGAGCACCACCTGCGCCAACGCGCGCAGCTGACCGTTCGAGAACCGGCCGTTGATGATCCCGTTCGCATCCACGGAAAAAGCTTGGAGCGAGCCGGCGGCAAAACCGTCCTGCGTTTGCTGCACCAGCGCCGACGTGGATCCGAATTGCGTCGTCCCATCAAGCCCGCTCCCACCGTCGGTCGTCACACTGGAACCGAAATTCATGGCGAGCAGCTGGTCCGGCGTCGCGCCGTTAAAGTCGATCTGTAGCTCTCCCGGCACCGTACCGGAGGTTCCGGCCGCAGTCCCTGTATCGTACCGAATCACCGTGCTTTCTCGATCCAATGTCCCATCCGTCCCGAACGTTAAGGTGCCGGACCCGACCCGAACAATGCCCAAGCCGGTATCGATATTGCTGGAATGGTAGTTCGCCGTCACGACGTCACTCGCCGCCGCCACGGTGTTGTAGTTCCAGCTGTTGGAACCGACCTTCGTGAAATACGTCGTCAGCAAATGACTGTTGCCCAGTGAATCGAACACCGTCATCGACGTCGAAAAATTCGAGGTGGCGGGTGGGTCGGAGAGCAGAAAGTCCGTCCCGGTCGTCGAAGTCGGCGCCAACATGTTGAGGGTGGACGCCAGCGTATCGCCGCCGTTCGCCGTCACGGCAACCGTTCCGGTCCCGGTCGTGGAATTGTTCGTCGTGCCCGTCATGCCGGATGCAAAGGTAAAGATATTGGATGCATTGACCGACGCAGTGAATCCCGCATAGGCGGCGGCTTTAAAGGGATCGCTAGGGACCAGCGCACGCACGGCGTTTTGAACCGCCGTGGCAAGCGCCGAGCCGGTCAACCCGTTCGCCACGGTGATCGTCTGAACCCCATCACCGTTCAGATTGATATTGAATGAATTGCTACCGGCTGCGGTGGTCGTCGTCGACGCCGCAGACGCCACGATGTTGCCGCGCACACCACTTAGCGCAGTCGCTGAATTCAGGTTGGCTGCGACGAAGGCCGTGGTCGTGGCCCGCGGCGACGCGGTGGTGGAAGGCAGCGCCACATCGCCGATCGTGCCGGTGATGGTGCCGGTGGCGTCGGCGAGAAAACCCTGCAATTTGAATCCGGTGGGATCGACCACATTGTTGTTCCTATCGAGCCGGAACAGACCGGCACGAGAATAGAAGGTGGCACTCTGCGCGTCTCTCACGATGAAAAAGCCGTTGCCGTCGATGGCCAGGTCCAGCACATTGGATGAGGTCGCCAGCGATCCTTGAGAGAAGTTCCCCTGCACAGACGTAAGCGCCACGCCGATCCCGGTCTGAACCGCACCCGACCCTCCTGAAATCGACGAACTGATCAAGTCCGCGAAGGTCGCCTTGCTCCCCTTGAAGCCGACGGTACTGAGGTTGGCAATGTTGTTGCCGATGACGGAGAGCGCCGTACCATTGGCGTTGAGCCCGCTGACTCCGGCGAACAATGACGACAGAATTCCCATGGGTGCATACCTCCTTCTTCAACCGGTTCGGATAGGTCTCGCCTATTGCACTTCCACAATCTCCGATGGATCTAGAGTGATCGCTCCGACAGCCAACCTGGGTTGCCCCTCTTCCATACGCACGCCCGTGACGGTGAGTTGCGCACGGCCTTTCGCGACGATCGACGCGCCCTGCTGATCGACGGCGGAGACGGCATACTCATACACACCGGGAGGCATAACGGCGCCCTTACTGTCTTTTCCGTCCCATCGGGCCTGGTTGAGCCCGGCCTGGAGGTCAGTGGCATCCAGCGTTCGGACAACCTGCCGCTGTTGATCAAGAATTGCGATCTGCGCGCGAGCCGCGTTCTTTTCGAGTGCATACGTCACTGAGCCTTGACCGTTCTCCAGCTGGACCAGTGCACGATCAATGCTGATGCGGCGACCGACCATGGGCAGCAGCGTGAACTGCAGCGAGGCGCTCTGCGCATCCAGGCTCTTCTGAAGCAGCTGTGACTGCTTCGCCGTCTGTTCCAACTGGCTGAATTGGGCGAGTTGCGAGACAAATTCAGCATTGTCGGTGGGTTTCAAGGGATCCTGATTCTTCAACTGCGTGACCAGCAGTGTGAGGAAATCATCCTGTCCCAGCTCTCGAGGCCCTGTTTTTTTGGAGGTCTGTGTGGTTCCTGAAGCTGTAACTCCTGATACCTCACTCATCTCAAGCACCCTCCTTCCCGTCTATGCCACCAAATTCAATAGGCCATGAAGTGATGGGCGTGGTTCATCCTGTCGGTCTGGACTGTGCTCCCACTTCATCCCCTGTGAACCCTGATTCCAGCTGTGCCCTTGTTGCTGAGAAGGGTCCTGCTGGAAAGAACGACCGGCACTCTGACGGTCAATGTCCACACGGAATTGTCCCATGTCCAATCCATTCGCCTGAAACGCCGCTTGAAGGCGATCCTGTCCGTTGGCGAGAAATTGCCCCACCTCAAGTCTGTCGGTGGACAAATGGGTATGTACCACATCGTTCGTCATCGCCACGCGAATATTCACATGGCCCAGGTCGGGCTGTGCCACATCAAACACGACCGATCGCGTCATGAACCGTACCGTCGACTCGGCCGTATCATGGGTAGGCATGGACGGCTGCGTCGGACTCACAACAGAGGGAGCGGGAGGAGGCGGCGGACTGGAGATGACACGCCCCTGAGCTCCAGCCATCATTGACTCTGTCGCCGATCCACCAGCAACTTGGCGATCACTAACCGTTGCCTGCGGTAGCTTCATCTCGCTCTGATCGTGCTGACGACCCTGTTGATCACCCCAGAGCTCGCTGAAATGCTCGGCCCCATCCATACTCAAGTGCTGCCCCTGTTGGAACCCCCACTGCGGCCTCACTCCGCTATCCTGAGCCTCGCGAAGGGATTGCGCATACCAGTTCATCTGAGCTGGAGCAGAGCGGTCGGCTGAAACCCCATCTCGGATTACGGAATCAGACTTAGGGATGTCCGGCTTGCCTTCTGGGAGCCCCACCCCAAGAGAAGCAAGAGAGACCCGACGCACAATCGCCTCAGGTTGAGGAAGAACCGAGCCGGACTGCGACTCCAGAGGCACCGGACGAGGTTCGACCGGATTCGCAATCTCAAGACCGGCATCATCGGCAATCACCTGGAAACCCGGCTTGACGACATGAGCCCTGTGCGAATCGCCGCCCGTGTGAATCACCGGAGCATCTGGTTCATGGGCTGGTCGATCATGCGGAGAACTCCGTTCAATGTCAGAATGAGCGTGGTCTTCCGGCAGATCGGATACGGTCACGGCAGAATTCGCAGCCCTAGTCGATATCAACGAAAGCCTTGAAGAACCGTCGCCTGACTTGGCTTCCCGCTCAGCCTCGTGATCCTCCTCGGATAAATCCCCCTCGCCTTCCTCGTGAACATTCGTCTGGTCATTCGCTTGGGCCGATACGTGAGGTGAAACCAAGGAGACGAGAGGCATCGGAGCCTGCCCTTGAGAGTCAAAGCCTGGCTGACTCGGTTGAGCCGTCGCGTCAAAAGCGTTCCTGGAATCTTCAGTACTCGGCCTCACATCGTCACGGGATCTGCTTCCATCTTGAGCCTGAGCCTCAGAAGGTGAGGCGTTCGCGCGCTCGGCCTGAGTTGCGGGATGATTCAGATTTTTTGTTTCCATCGAGCGGAGTCCACGATCAGCCTTGTTTGTTGATCGCGCCTCAGCACGCTCAGTCTGAGTGGAGGAAGGGTTTCGACCGTTCGTTCCCTTTGATCGGAGCTCACGGCCAGACCTGTTCGTTGATCGAGCCTCAGTACGCTCAGCCTGAGTTGAGGGAGCATTCCGATCTTTTGCTTCCCTTGATCGGGCTCCACGATCAGCCTTGTTCGTTGATCGCGCCTCAGCTGCTTCGCGAGCCTCCATCCTCCGCTCGTCCGCACGAACTCCTTGGAGCACAGCGGAAAAACTCCTCCGGCTTCCACTGGAGCTGGGAGAAGTGGCTGCCCGAGGCATTCTTCCGCCCTTGTCTACCGATGGATGGGGGCCTATGTCAGCAAGAACGAAATCCACGTGCGCCAGTCCTCTTGTGATCCGAGCAAAGAGGGAATACAAGCCCCATGCCAGGTGAGCAGCGTGCAACACCGCGATAATCAGGCTGGTTGTCGGGAACACCGTGACAGCGTTGTCTTGAGAGAGGAAAACTTTACAGCCTACTCGGCAAAACTGACCGAGCCCGGTACATGGATAGCTTTTTTAAAATTACAGCGCCGCACCGATCACTATGAATACATGTTTATAGGGAAGCTTCTCGGCATAGAGCAGAGCTTTGGGCATGGCGCACGGAAGTGGTTTCGGATGTATATCCAATCCAGTATATTGAACTCATGAAGCGACTACGATTCCTTAGGGAAATCAAAACTTTCAGCAACGTGTAGGATGCGATTGCCGACACTCCCGAGCAGGCAGCCAATCTCTAGGCGTGGGCCGAACTGATGCGGCAGATCGCGGCTATCATCAAAGCCAAGGGCGGGAAACAGGCCGACGCCGCAGCCCATTGCGGCATCACCCAGCCTCGCATGAATGACTTGTTACGCGGGCGTGTGTCGCGGTTTTCGCTGGATGCCCTGGTGAATATCGCCACGGCGCTTGGCCGACGCGTGCATGTGGAGTTGGAAGTCGCGTAACCAGCCACCCTCATCGGTTCCTGCTCGCGCAGTGGCCGAAGCGCCACATCGAGCATTGCCCTACGGTACGGCACCATGGCTAGAAGAGTGGCTGGCGAACAGGTCCTTCGCTGGAGTAGTGAGTGACAAGATCGAATCTGCTCTTCTCCGCTATGCGCGGTTCAGGATCCGACCCCAACTTCTTCTCCCTGGATTATTGAGTGGCCAGATCGAAGATATCCTTCAGTGCCCCCTCGACTACCCAGCTCTGTGGCTACGGGTTCCATAAGCTCCACACACCGCTCCACGCCGTATTTCTAATCCGGATGAGAAACTCGTTACAGCAGTGCTCTAGCAGTTCAGAACGACCATGTCCATCCGCCACTCGGTAATTTTTGTAAACGTAATTGTTGGAATCTCGACCTTTTTTTGTTTCGTTAACAGATAAGGTATAGAGATAGTAAATTGATCCTCCATTGCTGGCAATTCCTTGAATATGAGCTGGTACCTTCTGCCAGGATACATACGAATTCCACCTTCATATGGAAGTAAGCGGCTACGATGTGACCTCGCAGTTTGCTCAAATTCATAGGTATCTTTGGGGACAATTATCTGCGAACCCTGTCTCGATGTAATTACAAATGATTCAGGACCGAATGAAACCTCGTCTTGCTTAATTTCGTAGGCGGTAAGTGCAAGATAGTGTGACTCTGAATTCATCATCACTGAGAGACTCATAACGCCCAGTTTAAAATTGACAGTCCCTCGAGGGCCGAGCTGTTGATGGCATTCGTTCGGCACCGTGATACCTGTCGAAGCAGTGGGCGTAAAATAGGTTTGCTTCACCGGGTAGCAATTAGTGAGTTCCAACAACACGCCGATCAGAGTCACGGCTCGTATCCATTGCCGACATTCCATCTTCCTATGGCTTGAGGTCGATTTATCCCTAGCTTGTGTCTGATGACAATGTTCAACGTTCATCGAACTCTCATTTAGGTGAAGAGCGAGACCGTAAGCGAAAAGGTGTTTCCATCGATCGTGAGCTGATTGATTCCTCCTGCTAGTGCTACGGCATAGGAGGGCAGCATGGTCGGCACGTTGGTGAAAACATTCATACCCAAGGATTAGGATCCGTGAGAAAATCATGAAACCCGGCCATCGCGTTCACACCCGGGACCATTCCCGCGGCATTCATGAGCCAGGAGCCTTCATGGCAACACACGGTACCAGCCCCAGCCTCTGGTGTAGCATTTGCCAATCCAACGCTATTTGCGCCTTGCATTGCACCACTAGACTTTGCAACAAAGCGCAAGGTGAGGGTCGGATCTTGAATCGTGCATGACGCAGGAGAGTCGATTCGCCTTTGCCACTCAATACGTCAGCAAACGCCATGTTCACTAGCCACTACGGCGTGTGCGTCAACAACTGTTCCGTGAGCTTCGCAGCCCGATCGGCTTTGACTTGCGCGAGAATCGCGCCGGCCGTCTTTGCTTTCACCATCTTGAGGATTTCGATCGCTTTCCGGTCCGGCATATGTTCGAGACGCGAGGCGGCGTCTTCAGAAGGCATGGATTCGTAGATTTTGGCGAGCTGTGTCCGTTGCTCTTGCACGACACGGTCCTTCGCTGCAAGAGCCTTAGCCTGTTGCGGCCCATCCTTGGCCTGCGCATTCTGAATCCGCTTCTCGAGCGCTTCATTCTGGTCCAAGCGATCCTCAATCTGGCCCCTCACAATCATGAGTCGTTCTTCGTTCTGGCGAAGCGATTGCTCGCGCCGATCAAGGTCGCGTTTTCTCTGGTCCAGCATGTCGAGCACTTCACGAGGAACATCGATCGCCGGGCCCTGGACCGTTGGTGGAGCCAACAGCTTGGCATCGGCATCAGATTCTACTCCAGCACTCTCTGCCTCCTTCGCTTCCAGTGGCATGCTCTGTTTGAGCCCACTCGTCGGCGCCACCTGTGTTCTATACTTCGGTTCCGAGGAGGCTTGTCCCAATTGCACCATGACCCAGAAGAGAACCGTCGAACCGACGATGCCACCAACCATGGTCAACAATTGAGAGTGCCGGTTCATTCGCGACTTCATTCTCACGACACCCCCAAGGCTGTCGAGACCGAAACGATCTACCCAACTCTTGGTGAGCCCTGTCCTCATGAACGGTTCTCTCGTTGAGTAGCATACCGGCGGCTGGCCGCCTCATCCGTTGTCCGCTGCTCCTGGCGCGCCGCGTCGGCACGTTGCGCGTCATGGCGTTTGTCGGCGACAAGGTCGACCAGCTTGCGCTCCTGGTTGGCTTCAACGAGAAGCTCCTTGGTACGCCGCCACGCCTCGACGGCTTGGGCGATCTCTCGACGCACCCGGCGCAGCGCTGCCTGTTGCGAGTCCATACGCCCCTGCCATTCCAACCACGCTTCTATCGTGAGTCCTTGCACGGATTCTCGGTCGTACGTGACGACATCCTGCTGCATTGTGGCTTCAAGGTCCTGATACCGTTCCTCGCTCTGGGCCAGCGTACGGGTAATCTGTGCCAATTCCATCATCAAGGTCTCTACGGTCTGCGCACGCAACTTCCGCAAGGGCTCTAAGCTCATGCTGCCTGCTGGGCCAGCGCCTCAAGTTGCTGCACCGACGAGGGCAGGCCTGCCGGCTGGTCAATGTCTTGCCGCAAATACGCATTGATCGCTTCCTGCGCTTGAACGGCACGGTCGAGAGCCACATTCATCCCTGGCTTATAGGCTCCGAGCACAACAAGGTCTTCGGATTGGCGATACCGGGCCACCAACTCAAGAAGCTTCCTGGCCGCATCGTAATGTGCTCGTCCGACGATATCCCGCATCACCCGGCTGGTGCTCTGGAGGAGATCGATCGCAGGGAAGTGATTGCGAGCGGCCAATGCGCGTGACAAGACGATATGACCGTCCAAGATCGAGCGAACGGTATCGGCAATGGGATCAGTGAGATCATCGCCATCGACCAGCACGGTATACAGTCCGGTAATGGTTCCGGGACCTGGTCCGGTCCCGACACGTTCCAATAGCTTCGGCAGGAGGGTAAACACAGAGGGGGTATAGCCTTTGGTCGTCGGAGGCTCTCCGATCGCCAAACCTACTTCTCTCTGACTATAGGCTAATCGCGTCAGTGAATCCATCAACAACAAGACCTGTTTCCCCGCATCACGGAAATATTCAGCAATGGTTGTCGCGACCAACGCTGCGCGCAGCCGTATGAGCGGGGCTTGGTCGGACGTCGCGACCACCACCACCGAACGTCCGAGTGCTTCTGCGCCCAGATCGCGTTCCAGGAATTCGTTGACCTCACGGCCTCGCTCTCCGATGAGGGCGATGACATTGACGTCCGCTTGCGTGTATCGGCTGATCATCCCTAAGAGCACACTCTTTCCAATCCCGGATCCTGAGAAAATGCCCATTTTCTGTCCACGCCCACATGTAAGAAACCCGTTGATGGCACGAACACCGAGATCAAGCGGAGTGCGGAGGCGGGCTCGTTGTAACGGGTTCGGTGCTCCTGCATAGAGTGGATAGCGCTCCGTAACCGTCAGCGGCCCTTTGCCATCCATCGGATTTCCACAGCCGTCGAGCACCCTTCCCAACAAGCCTGGCCCGACAGCGAGATTGGCCACTTGGCCGGACATGGTAATTCGACTTCCGGGCCCAATCCCGTGCATGTCGCCCAGCGGCATCAGGAGAACACGGTCCCCACGAAATCCCACGACCTCCGCAGCGATCGGCCCTCCGGCCACCTCTCTCGTAATTCGGCAGAGCTCTCCGACCGTCGTCATCGGCCCGTACCCTTCCACGACGATCCCAACCGCTTGCGCCACTCTTCCGGACACTTCGATGGGGTCGACACGCTCGATCAGCTGACTAAGACTCATGATGCGCCCTGTTCCTCAGGGCATCCCCCAAGCGGAGCAACTGAGTATCGAGGGAGGCATCGACTAATCGTGTTGCGGTGTGCAAAAGGCAGCTTCCTCGTTGGAGCGAAGCCACCGGCTCGATGGTGAGCTTCAGGGCGATCTGCTGCCGTCCTGTCAGCTCCGCCCGAACGGCTTCGAGGACGGCCGCGTCGGCCGGATGCACTTGTATCACCACGCCATCCGACTCTTGAACAGCGCCGAGTGCTGCCTTGACCTGCATCACGATCTGTTCGCGGCGGGACTCAGCCGATTCATGCAGTATTTTCGACACAATCTGAAGCGAAAGCACGATGACTTCATCGTCGACCGTCTGCTGAAGCGCGGATCGAGCGGTATCAAACTTTCCGGCGGCCTCGGTCAACACCGCAAGATCTTGTTGACGCTGCGCGTCCGAATATCGCCGGCCTTCTTCCAGACCACGCTCATATTCCGTCACCCCATCAGCTCCTTTCAGCGCACCGTCATCTCCGAATGTCTGAAATGGGACACTCTGCAATCGTACCGCGCCGGATCGTACAGCAGCGTGCTTCAACACCGTATGGTCGGTGCGCAGCCGATAGAGATCCAGTAAGCGACGGACGGTCGTAAGGACAATGTCCTGCTGAAATGGTTTCGTCAAAAAATCGCTGGAGCCGGCCCTCATTGCGCGGACGGCGAGTTCCACTGATGCCGCTCCCGTCATCACGACTCCGATGATGCGACTGTCGATCCGCTGTGCCTCCTCCAGAACTGTGATTCCATCTTGGTCCTGCAGAAGGGCGTCGACGATCAGCAGTGCAGGAGCCCTCTGCTTCACCATCGCAATCGCCTCTTGTCCTGAGCTGGAAACCCGAATAGGCACTCCCTCTGATCGGAACAACTCGAGGAATAGATTCCTAATCCCCTCCTCATCGTCGACGACGAGAATCGTTCCTTGAAATCGTGGAGCGCTTCTATTCGGAACGGCCACCGCCGGGATAGTCATACCCAACACTACAGCATCTCCTCTCCGGCGCTTGCGACGACGATACGGCCTTCTTCCTCAAGCTTGCGGCAGACTTTTAAAATATTCTGCTGGGCTCTCTCGACATCGGACACCTTCACCGGCCCTTTCGCCTCCATATCTTCTTTCAACATTTCCGCCGCACGACTCGACATATTCTTGAAGAATTTCTCCTTCACCTCTGGATTCGCGCCGCGAAGTGCCAACGGAAGATCGTCCTTGCTGATTTCTTTCATCAATTCCTGCAAGCCACGATCGTCGATCTTCACCAGATCGTCGAAGACAAACATCAGCGCCCGAATCGCATCCGCCAAGGGCTGACTCTTCTCCGCAATCCTGACCATGATGCCGCCCTCGTTGGCCTTATCCATTCGTGTCAGAATATCGGCCATCACCTCGGGCCCTCCGAGGCTCTGCGACCCCATTCCCGTACTGGCCAGTAGTGTCTCTTGTATACTTTGGCTGAGTTCTTCCAAGACATCCGGCTGCACTTCCTCCATGGTGGCCAGCCGAAGCGCCACGTCTCCACGCATCGCTTCTGGAAGCCCTGCAAGCACTTGCCCGGCTTGATCGCTTTCAAGATGCGCAAGTATGACCGCCACGGTTTGCGCATGTTCGATCTTCAACATTTGGACAAGCGTTTTCACATCGACCCACTTCATTGCCTCCAGTCCCGGATAGCTTTTCCGGGTCATCGATTCGATGATCCGCGCCGCCTTGTCAGGCCCCAACGCCTTGATGAGGACGGCCTTGATGAACTCTTTTCCCTGAAACTGAACGTCGCCGGATGCGCTGGCAACTTGAAAGTCCGACATGACCGCATCTTCCTCATCTCGTGAGATGTGAGCCGTGCCGTTCATGAACGTTCCAAGCCGCTTGATTTCCTTGGGATCGAGTTGTTTCATGACCTGGGCGGCTGATTCCTCTCCGATGGCACGAAGAAGAATGGCTGCTTTTTGTTCACCTGTCAGAGTCTTCGCCATGGCACCACGCTATGTAGGATTCTTGAGCCACTGCTTGACGACCACAGCCGTCGTGTCTGGATTCCTTCTCGCCATGTCGATAATCTGTGCCCGTTCCGGCGCATTGGACGATGAGGCCCCTGCCGTTCCGACGGCGCCAGGCAACGCAGCCATCGACGCTTCGGTCGGCATCTGCTCCGTTGTCGAACCCAACATGGCCAACAATGGACGGACAACGAATAAGAGAATGACCGTAAACAATAGAATGCCGACACCATAGCGGAGATACGGCAACCACGGCTTCGGACCCTCCGCCACGGCGTCTGCCGTCGCACTCTGCAGCTCTTCCGGTTCCGCGCCGAATTGAACATTCACGACCTGAACCTGGTCCTGCCGCTCTGGCGAAAAGCCCATCGCTTTCTTGACGATGTCTTCAATCCGCTTGAGGTCTTCTTCCGAACGTGGAGTGTATTTGCGTGCGGCAGTCGGCGTATCCGTCGACTGTCCATCGCCGGTTTTGGCCGCTTCATAGACTCCATCGACCAGCACGGCCACGGACAATTGCTTGATGACGCCTACAGGCTCGACGATTTTTGACACCGTTCGACTGATCTCGTAGTTGACCGTTTCATTTTTCGTCTGGCTGTTGTTCGAACTGGTTTGCGGGGGCTCCTGATCCGTTCCCGGCGGAACGTTCGACTGCACACCCGGTACGCCGCCGCCGACGCCGTTGGTGCCATTCGCCTTTTCCTGCCCTCGTTGTTCGCTCCTCACCACCTGACTGTTCGGATCGTACCGCTCCTCCGTCGTTTCGACCTTTCGAAAGTCCACCACGCTGGACACACGCACCACGGCTTTGTTCGATCCGACAATCCGCTCCACCATCGATTGAATACGTGTTTCCACGTCTTTTTCAATGCTGCGCTGATATTCGAGCTGCGTATTGGTCAATCCGGCGGTTTCATCCGTCATGGTCGACGACAACATGCGGCCGTGCCCATCCACCACGGTCACATCGCGGGCCTGCAGGCCTTCCACGCTGCTGGACACCAGATGGATGACCCCTTGCACCTGCGCCTGAGCCAACGGTTGGCCGTTGCGAAGCGACACGATCACGGACGCGCGCGCTTTCTCCTGTTCGTTGGCGAAGAGTCGTCGTTCAGGAATCGCCAGATGCACCCGCGCTCGTTCGACTTCCGGCAACTGCGCAATGGTTCTCGCCAACTCGCCTTGCAAGGCACGCCGATAGTTGAGCTTCTGCACGAATTCGGACATGCCGATCGATGTACGATCAAAAATCTCGAACCCGACCCCTCCTCCATGAGGAAGCCCTTGAGTCGCGAGTTGCAATCGGAGATCGTGGACTTGGGCGCTGGGAACCATCACCGTCGATCCACCACCGGTTGTTTCGTACGGCACCTTCGTCTCTTTCAGCTTATCGATGATGGCGGCCGCGTCTTCACTGCTGAGATTGGTGAACAACACCTGCAGGTCGGGCTGCTGTGTCCACAGTGTGAGCGCGATGAGGCCCGCCACCGACCCAGCCAGGGCGATGAGGATGATCATTCGCTGATTGATGGAGAACTTGGAAAACATGCTAGCCACTCTCCTTCATCGGGCCTGATCGCTTACATTTGCATCCGTTGAATCTCTTCGTAGGCGGTGACCAGTTTATTCCGGATTTGCATCATCAATTGGAACGACACGTCTGCCTGCTGCAGCGCGACCATCGTCTGGTGAATGTCCTGCGTCTCGCCGGTCATGAGAGCCCCTACCGCTCGGCCGGCTTCCAGCTGCGTGTCGTTGACCTTTCCGATTGCAGTCTTGAGCGAATCCATGAACCCGGAAGCGCCTGACGCTCCGGCCGACCCGCCTGGGGCCACATCGGGAATCGGAACGATACCTGAGGTCGGACCATAAATCTGATTCATCATCACCTCCCGATTTCCAGTGCCTTGTTCCACATGGCACGTGTGGCGTTGATGGCTTGAACATTGGCTTCATACGCTCGCGACGCGCCGATCATATTCACCATCTCTTCCATGACATTCACATTGGGAAGACGCACGAACCCTTTGGGATCGGCATCCGGATGATGAGGGTCATAAATCAGCTGTCCAGGCTTGGGATCTTCCACCACGCGAGCGACGGAGACCCCTTCGAGCGCATGCGCCGACGGCCCCACTGCGATTTGACGAAACGTCCGCTGAAATGCGCTTGGAACCGCCGTTGAACGAAAGACGACATCCCGCCGCTTGTACGGACCGCCGGTCGGCGTTTTCGTCGATTGAGCATTCGCAAGATTGCTCGCAATGACGTTGAGTCGTCGCCGTTGGGCGTCCAAACCGGACACCGATACCGCCATACTGTCGGACATCTCCATGATGGACCTCCTCTATCAACCGTCAACCGCTTGCCGATTTCGGCCAGCCGAGCGGGCTAGGTGTTATCTCCCTTCCCGTATCACGTTCAGCAATCCGTGAAACTTCTTGGCCAATATCGTGGCCGCTGCGTTGTACTGCATGGCGTTCTCTGACAATTTGGCCATCTCCAGCTCGAGATTGACGGAGTTGGCGTCGAGGGGGAGATCGCCGGCCGGAACTTCACTGAGTTTTCCCGTCACCGCCTGCACACCCTGCGGTCCATGCACGCCGAAATGTCGAGACTGAGTCGCCGCCATGACGATCGGCAGACGTCCCTTGTGGGCCGACTGCAACTGGTCCATAAAGGTCAACTCGGACGCGCGATACCCCGGCGTTTCTTCGTTGGCCAGATTCGAGGCGATCACACGCTGTCGCGCGCCGCGAAGATCCAAAGTCCGCTGCAGCAGCCGCATGGTTTTGTCAAAGATCGTCATATCATGAGACTCCTTTCCATCCGCTGTACGCTATCATTGCAACCATAATGCCTGCCCGAATGCCGGAGTGATGGCCATGCGCACGGCCTTCTGCAATCCTCATTGGTTTTCGTTCCCCTCGCCTATGCCCCTCCGCTCGACGAGTGCCGCCACCGGCACAAACTTGCCGACCGGCAATTCTTGCCGCTCTTAGGGTCCTCCAGTGATCGAGCAGGGTCGCTCACCTTCTCGATACTCTCGCAGCTTATTTCGTAACGTACGAATGCTGATCCCCAGCTCCTTCGCCGCATGCGTACGATTCTCCTTCACTCGTGCCAATGTCTTAAAAATTAACTCTCTCTCCATTTCCCACAAGGATCCGTTGGCCGGTTGTTGCGGAAGAGCAGGCAGAACCGGCAAGGCTCCGGTCTGTTCAGGCGGACAGTGTTCGGGAAGGATAGGGCCAGACCCCGCCAGCAACACCGCCCGTTCCATGACATTCTCTAATTCACGAACATTTCCCTTCCATGCCAACCGTTGCAAATGCGCACACGCGCTATCAGACAATGTCGGTGGCGTGAGACCATTCCTCGTGGCCGACTGGCTCACAAAATGACGCGCGAGCAATGGAATATCGATCGTGCGTTCACGTAGCGGTGGAACGGTGACAGGAAAAACGTTCAGACGATAGTACAGATCCTCTCGAAAACGTCCTTGCTCGACTTCCCGATAGAGCGCTCGATTGGTCGTCGCGATCACCCGTATATTGACTGAAACAGGCTCACGTCCCCCGATCCGATCGACTTCGCGCTCCTGTAATACGCGCAGTAACTTGGCCTGCAGACTCAGGTTCATTTCACTGATTTCGTCCAGGAGCAATGTGCCCATATGCGCCATCTCAAACTTGCCAATTTTTTTGATTAACGCCCCGGTGAACGCACCACGCTCGTGGCCAAAGAGCTCACTCTCGAGGAGCCCATCCGGTAATGCCGCACAATTCACCGCGATGAACGGGCGATGCGACCGCGGGCTCCGATTATGGATAAACCTGGCTAATAGCTCTTTTCCGGTGCCGCTCTCTCCTTGGATCAAGACTGTGGCCTGACTAGACGCTACCCCTTCGATCGTGCTTAAGAGCCTAATCATGCCTGGGTCCTGGCTTAGCAGAGCCCGGTTTCCCGTTGGGTGAGACGGGTGACCCGTGATGATCCCCACTTCTCGTCCCGACTTGAGATTCACGATGACTCGCTCCAGCAAGTCCATGGAAAACGGCTTCAAGAGATACTCGCTGGCGCCCAACTTCATGGCCTCGACGGCGGTCTCTATGGCCCCATACGCCGTCATCAGAACGATCGTCGCATGAGGAGCGCGCGCCTTGACTTCCTTGATCAATTCGAGCCCATTCAGACGCGGCATCCTGAGATCGGTCAGCACCAGCCATGGACGAAAATGGGGAATCCGTTCAATGGCATCCATTCCATCGACTGCCCCTTGTACGGAATAGCCGAGTCGCTTGACCGTCTCCATCAGTGCAGTTCGCATCGATGGGTCGTCATCGACGATGAGAATGCGCTCGTTCTCGTCACCATTGTCAGAAAGAGGGCTACTCTTCTCGCGGTCATTCATGAGACCACTCCTCCACTAACGCCATAGTGTGCTCGCCAGGGTAGGGTTGACTCGATTCCAGCTCGTTGCGCGTTGGAGTATGCACTGCATGAGGATCTCCACCGATTGCCGGATGAGGCAGAATAATAGAGCATGCGGTGCCCTGCCCGACTGTACTGTCGACATCGATCCGTCCCTGGTGCGCGTCGACTATCGAATAGACAATCGCCAGACCAAGGCCGGTCCCCTCATCTTTCGTCGAGAAAAACGGATCGAATATGCGCGACTGATGGGCCGGAGCGATGCCAATCCCGGAGTCCCGGACAGTTAGTCGAACAGCGGGTATACCAAGTGTCTGCGGCGGTTCCTGACAAAGACTGATCGCCAGAACCCCTCCATTCGGCATCGCCTGCACTGCATTCACGACCAGATTCACGAGCACTTGTTTCAACTGTCCGTCGTGACACCACATCGAATGAGTTTCTTGACTAACGTCCACTCGGATTTCCACCGGCACCTTGGTAATCGCATGGGCCGCCAACTTGATCGATTCGCCGATCAACGCTTTGGCTAAGTGCCAGCCACGAGCTAAGTGAACCGGCCGCGTATACAGCAAAAGATTGGTCAGTAAGCGATCCATCGACTGGACGGCCTGCGAGATTTGTTGCGCGTAGCGTTTGGCGGACGACTGCTCGCCGAGATCTCGCTGCAGCATGGACGCAAAGAGCTCGACGCTGCCCAATGGATTTCTGATCTCGTGGGCGATCCGACCGATCAGCTCTCCCATGGCCGCCAGTCGTTCCTTGCGCTGCAACTGTTCCTCCAGTTGATAAATACGGGTGATATCCTGAAACAGAATGAGGTGTCCGGAGTGCTCTCCGGAATCGTTGTGAAGTGGAACCTGACTAATGGAGACGACTGCCTGACCGATGCGTTGAGGCCGATCACACACGCCAAGACCAGCACCCGCCAATATCTCAGACGCACGACGGTTCCGCAGTTCGTCATCTGTGACGCCAAGTAGCGCCTGGGCGGCTCGATTGCTGCGAGTGATCATTTCGCAGTCGTCCATCACCAACACCCCCATAGACAAGGACTCAAGAATCCCGTCCAGATGGACACGCATGGCCTCGTTGTCACACAGCTGCCGGCGGAGCGCCTCGTTGCTCTGCGCCAACTCCAGATCCATCTGCTCCACACGTGTCGTCAACGCACTGTATGATTGCTGCAACGTGTGAGCCGCCTCATCAAAACTTCTGAAGGCGGCTTGCAGCAACTCCCGGTCTTCCGGATGTTTGGTCATAGCACTCGTCATAGCCGTTCCTGCCTCCTCGAATGACTGACCGCTCGCAAACTTGTTTTAAGGGACGCTGAAAGGCGATTGAGGATTGGATCCTCCGTGACATCAAGCTCGGCCAGCGCTACGGTGGCGCGATCGTATTGCTTCAATGCCGCCCAATGGTTGGCTGTTTGCAGCCGCGCCCAATCGGCGTGAGACACGTTCGGTTTCTTGGCCAGCACTAATTGATAGGCTGTAATAGCCCGCTCATGTCGATTCAATCGAGATAACGTATCGGCATAGGATACAAGTGTATTGGACGCTTGCACCGCACCGGCCTTGAATGCCTCTTCGTAGGCCAGGGCAGACTCATCCAGCTTATCCAGTTCTCCCAACGTCTTGGCTAACTCCACATACATAGCTGGTCGTTCAGGATGAACCGGGTGGCGCAACAACCACATCCGGCACAGATGGAGAAGCCCTTGCAGATCCCGCTGTTGCCTCATGGCCTCAATCAAAAGATGCAGCACCTCCACGTTGTATTTACCGATCGGGAACTGAAACCGGTATCGCTCCAGCACTTTTCTGGCGGCCTCAGGATCTCGCTGATCCAGGTAGATCCCCCCAAGGCCGATCAAAGCCGCTTCGAGCAATACCGAATCGTTGTGCGATTTAAGAATCTGCTGATACAGCCGCACGGCTTCCGGTGAAAAACCGAGACGCCGATGGGATTCCGCGATGTTCAGCAACACAGGGGAACGCGCATAATGCTGTTCGGCCATTGCTCCCTGCCTGTGAAATAGACTGACAACTGTCAGATCGTCGTGCGATGCTATCGCCGCTTCGATCCAGGGTGTCAACAGAGCAGACAGGCGCTCTGAGGCTTTCATGGCCCATAGATCGTTATTCTTGGTAGCTCGAAGCGTGATCTCCTTGTAGGTTTGAAGCGCGCGATTCGTGTCGCCTGCGTCTTCATACCCCTTACCAAGGTAATACAGGGCTTCGCTACCCATTGAATTGCTCGCTTCTCGAGTCGCAATCTCTTCCAGTAGCGATCGGTAGGAGGCATCGCTCTGGTCCGGAACGGGCACGTTGTGAATCATGGCGCTGACCGTGAGCCCGAGCGCATTGCTTCCAGCCGGTAACATATTCTCTGCGCGGAGTGCGGCCAGCCGCAGTTTGGCCGTCGCATCCGACGTGCTGTCCGGATAGAGCGAAAGGATCAGCGCGTAGACGAACTCGGCAAGCGGCTGTTTAGCACCAGCTCGTAAACTCTCAGCCACGTGCAGCAGAGCCGTAGGCGCATACTCATGGCGAGGATGGAGATTGTAAAAGAGCAGCATGAGTTCTCGAGCGGAAGCCTCATGCTGCAGTTTCACCTGCGTGACGGCATACTGCTGAAGCGACAACGGATCGCCCCTCAGGAGATGCGGCCATCGTCGATAGCTGATATCGTAGATCGGCTGCGCTTCGGAAAATCGCTGCTCTCTAAACAGCGCATGAGCCAATCCCAATGTAGCTCCTTGGAGCAACTGCTCGTCCTCACTTCTCTTTCGCACGTTCGCAAATGCATGCTCTGCATCGCTCCATTTCCCCATGGCCATGAATGTATAGCCAAGCCCCAGCAAAGCCCGATTGCCGTCGAAGGGTAGATTGACGGAATGGGCCATGGCGTTCTCGTAAAACGCTTGTGCCTCTTGGAACGCGCCTTGCTCGAAATACAAATCCGCGACCCGCCATTCTGCTCTCCGAGCGTTTGACGATTGTGGATGGTCCCGAAGGAGTTTTTTGTACTCCTGAATTGCCTCGGATCGGATTTGCCCCGTGACATCATCCCGCAATAAGAGCTCGACCAAGAAAGCTTTCGCAGATGGGACGAGTGGACTTTCGGGATGTTCCTTGACGATCGTCCCAAAGAACCGCTGCGCCTCCGGCCATGCGTTCTTCCTGTACGCAGACCAGCCTTCTTGCCAAGCGAGTCCGTCAATCCCCGACGATTGGCCTTCCTGACGAGGCCCCTCATCAGGCAACAGTCGTACGAGTCCCTCAATCGGTACTGAGTTCCGTATCGAGGTCGCTCGTTCGGTGACCGCTGCGATTGAGGGAGTAGGGGTAGGCTGCGAGGGAACCGCCCCGATTGCCAGCGAAGAGAACGCTATCCAAGCGGCAATCGAGAAGGATAGTCGAGGATATCGTAAATGGTATCGATACACGGCGATAGGGCATCAGCAAAGCTCATGCCCTGGAGACAGGTAGAAAACTCTCAGGAAATCAGATGAGTTATCGAGGCAACTCGAGAACCTGGATAGATCCTGTCAGGATTGGCATCGGCTAGATCGATAGGTCGTCAATCTTTTGACTGGACGGGCGCGGCCATAGCGGAAGAGTTTCCAGATGGGATCGCGGATCCACTCCCTTACGCTTCAGTTTCTCAACCAACGTCGTCCGGTTCAAGTGGAGCAACTGCGCTGCCCGCGAGGTGACGCCGTTGGCTTTGCGCAAGGCTTCCATGATGAGATGCTTTTCGTACTGTTCAACCTCTCTGGAAAGATTGATGCCATCCTCACTGAACCGAATGAACTGCTCCTTGAGTTCTGGACCAGGCGACCTCCGACAAATTTTCTCGGGTAAATCTCTAACGGAAAGGACACCGTGCTTCTTCAGCACGACCAACCGCTCGATCATGTTCTCTAACTCCCGAATGTTGCCAGGCCAGTCATACTCGGTCAACATTTGAAGCGCATCGGAGGCAAGGCCTGACACCGTCGTGTGCTTGCTGTGATTGAAGCGAGTCAGGAAATGGTCGATGAGGAGCGGAATATCGCTCCGCCGTTCTCGCAGCGGAGGAATCACGATGGGGATCACATTGAGCCGATAGAACAGATCTTTGCGAAATCGCCTTTCCTCAACCAGTGTTTCCAAATCCTGATTCGTCGCGGCAATGATCCGCACATCCACGTGAATCGTTCGATTTCCGCCGACGCGTTCGAATTCCCGTTCTTGTAACACTCGAAGAATTTTCACTTGTAATGGCAGGCTCATTTCGCCGATTTCATCGAGGAAGATGGTCCCCCCGTTTGCCAGTTCAAAACGTCCCATTCGCGAGTGCGTGGCTCCTGTGAACGCACCTTTTTCGTGTCCAAAGAGTTCCGACTCCAGCAGATTTTCCGGGATCGCACCACAGTTCACCGGGACCAACGGACGGTCCTTGCGAAGACTATTGAAGTGGAGCATCCGCGCCACCAACTCCTTGCCGGTACCGCTTTCGCCTTGAATCATGACCGTGCTATCGCTGTCGGCGACTTTGTGGACAAATTCCATCACTTGTTGGATCGGCTCGCTGGCGCCCACCAGATGTTCAAGTCGATATTGATCGCGTACAGCCTTCCGCAAGAGATGGTTTTCTTGCCGAAGCCGAAGGAACTCTGCCGCTTTCCGAACCACCACGGCCACGGTTTCAAGGTCGAACGGCTTGGTAATGAAGTCAAATGCGCCAGACTTCATGGCCCGGACCGCGGTTTCGATCGTACCGAATCCGGTCATCATGATGGGAATGATCTTTGCGTCGAGCTTCGCCAGGCGATCGATGATCTCAAGTCCATCGATATCGGGCAGTTGAAAATCAGTGATCACGATGTGAATTACCGAGTCCTTCACTGCCTGGATTGCCGCTGCACCGCCCTCGACAGTAGAGACGCTATACTCCTCCTGCATCAGGAATTCCTGCAGAACATCCCGGACGGCAGGGTCGTCATCAACAACGAGCACGTGGGCTTGACTCATACGTGATACCATTTGGAATGCGAACTGCGATGCGGGGTTAGAATAATGACCCGTGGTATCTAATGCAAGTTATATCAGTTACTTGGCTGAGATCTGATGGGTGGGAGATTTCTTGACAGATTCTCCGGCCTGTTGGTACTGTGCGATGCGACGTGTGGACTCAACTCGCAAGCGAGCTGGCGTAGCTCAATCGGCAGAGCAGCGGTTTTGTAAACCGCAGGTTGGAGGTTCGATTCCTCTCGCCAGCTCCACACCTCCCCAAGGAATTTCAGGCAGTTGCACCACCTTTCCGGTCTGGGGATTGTGTGCGTAGGCCCCGTCTGCTACCACTTTGCTACCACGTGCTACCGCCCGCTCTGATTGAGACGGTATTGCGTCGAGACGATCCAAGGCACCAGGTGCTTTCTTCTTCAGCCATCGACCATAGGTGGAGACAGTCAATTCAATCGTGGCGTGGCCAAGTTGTTCCTGTACATAGACAGGGCTGACGCTATCAGCCAGGAGAATGGAGGCGTACGTATGGCGCAAACAATGGGGGGTGAAATGTGTCGGCAACTTCGCTGCCTTCAACGCATGGGTCATGCCCTTCCGCACATTCGCCGCATCGAGTGGGGTACCCACCTTGCTCACGAATAGCCACGAAGGACGATCAGTCCATCCATATTTGAGCGTGTCTTGCTTGCGTGCCCGGATATGAGATCCCAGCATCTCAGTGAGAGAGTTTGAGATATCTACCGAGCGTCCATGGCCAGACTTGGGCGTATCAAGCGCTCCATCTTCTGAAAAAGCACGAACAATGCGGATCGTCTTGGCCTGAAGATCCACATCCTCGACTTGCAGCGCTAAGGCTTCCCCTAATCTCATACCTGTCCCGGCCAGGACAAAGAACAGCGGATAGTAGCGGGGCGTGTCCTTCAAGGCCGTGGCCAGGAACACGTGCCGCTGCTCCTTGGTGAAGGCTTTGATTTCTTCCTGCCTCGTCGCCTTGGATGTGGTTAACTTGAGCGTTCGGCCTAATTTTGCCGCTGGATTGGAGCTGAGAAGACCATCGTCAATCGCAGCATTCAGCATGGCTCTCAACACAGCATGGATATTGCGAACGGTACGCTTCTGAAGTCCCTCGTTGAGCTTGTCAGTGAGTAAGAGCTTAATAGGTCCTCGCTCCAGCTTTTGAACTGCGACCTTCTCAAAGCGCGGGAGGATATGTTGCATGAGAATTTCACTGTATCGCGCCATGGTCCGCGACTTCAGACTATGGCCGATCAATTGTTTCCAGTGCTCGGCATAGTCCTTCAACGTGATGCTGGCGGGAACAGTCGATGTCAAACGTTGCCGGGCTTCCGGTCCGACCTTATCACGGTGCGCATCCGCATCGGTCTTCTTGTCGAAGGTCTTCCAGCGGCGCACTCCCGCTCCATCGCGCCAGTCCACCACATATTTGCCGCGCCGTTTTCGCACACAAGCCATACGTCACCAGTTGTTGTGGGACTTCAGTAATCGAATCACAGGTTGCATCGGTTCTCGAAGCGCCAATTCAATGCATTTCCATCGGGCCACGAGGACAGGATACGATTCGTATCCTGCTAGTTTCAACCGCCATGTTGCGCCATATACGCGTGCAAATCGGACGGTTTCACCCGCACCGATTTTCCCAATCGGATGGCCTTCAGCTCTCCGTGACGGCACAATTCATAGGCGCGATACTGGCTGAGCTTCAGCCTTGTTGCAACTTGGTCGATCGTGAGCAGATCCTCCTCGCCTACTTTGTCAGAGGATCCCATTAGCGCCCGCTGAACCAGCAACGGCTGAAGCGACGCGAGTCCGATCAAGATGGCCTGCGCAATCTCCGGTGGTAGGATCGCCGCCTTTGCGGGATCCTGAATCAGTTGATCAAGGCTTGGTGGTGTCATGATCTCACTTCCCCTTTATCTTAGTAGCGTGACAATGCTGGGCGGCTCAGTTTGATGGCTGTCAGGAAGTCAGCCGACTTCACGACGTGTGAGTCCGACATCCAACGGTCGAACTCCTCTCGCTTCACCAGGATCTTCCCTTCGATTCGGTAGTGTGGCACGGTGGAACTTATGAGAGGGTTCAGAATTTTTGACCATACCGAAAAGGTAGGGGAAGCCAGTTGACAGTTCTCCATAAGCCATGTAACATTTTGTTACATGCAGCCTCATGAACTCAAACAGGTGCGGACCTCTCTCGGATTGACCCAGGACACTCTTGCGCAAACCCTGAATGTGACGAGGCAAACCATCAATCGGTACGAGCAGAAAATCGTACCGATTCCCATGACGGTGGAACTGGCCCTGATGCAACTCAGTTCCTCGCAGATTCCGCTCGCTGGTGTCGTCGCCGCTGGGGCTCCGATCGAACCGATTCCTCAGATGGAACGTGTCGAGGTGCCGAAGAGCATGGTTGGTCGTGGGGAGACCTTCGCCCTTCGGGTGAAGGGCACGTCTATGCAGAATGAGGGTATCTTCTCGGGTGACATTGTCGTGGTGCAGAAACACTCGTCTGCCAGCAATGGCCAGACCGTGATCGCTTTGGTAAACGGCGAGGCCACGATCAAGACGTACCTCCGTAAGGCCGGTACAGTAGAACTCCATCCCGCCAATGACGCCATGCAGCCGATTATCATCAAGCCCTCGGACAGTTTTCAGATCGAAGGGATTGTCGTCGGCGTCATCCGCCATCTCCGAAAGTGAGGCCTCGACTGTTGGCACCATGGATCGTCAGATTGTGTGCTTCGGTATTCCTGCCTTTGAAGTCGCCGTCGCGCGGCTGCACGATCCCAGCCTCTCGACTCGACCACTGGCCATCGCTCCGTTAAATACCTCGCGGGCGCTCCTGCGTGAAGTTTCATCCGAAGCTGAACAAGCAGGCCTTGCGATCGGAATGTCCGTCGAGCAAGCGCGACGGATGTGTCCTGCCCTGCACGTCCTCTCCCCAAATCCGTCTCGAATCCGCACGGCGGAGGAATCGCTGCTTCAGATCGTGAGCTGCTATGCTCCGGTCTGGGAACCGGTTCAGCCAGGGTCCTTTGTGATGGACCTGACCGGGACCGGACGACTCTTTGGACCAGCCTACGATGTAGCGGCGAAGGTCCAGCAGGACATCCTTTCTCAGTATCGGCTGGACGGAGTCGCTGGCGTGGGCAGCAATAAGCTTGTGGCCCAGACCGCAGCGACGTTGATTGAGCCGTCAGAACTGTACGATGTCCGGCCAGGATCTGAGCCGATGTTCATGGCTCCCCTTTCGGTGCACACCCTCCCGGGCTTGCAGCGACCCTGCATGCGGCAGATCCTGTCGCGGCTCGATGATCTCAACCTCGACACACTCGGCGACGTGGCGGAAAGTCCTGTTGATGCCTTGGAACTGGCGCTGGGAGACTATGCTGGGCAACTCTCCCGCTGGGCCCAGGGCATTGACTCATTGCCGGTGTTACCGCCAGCTATTCAGCCAAGTCTTGAAGAGACAGTTCTTCTCGATCCGGATGAAATCGATGATCCCTTGCTGATCGGGCGATTGCTCGACGCGCTACAACGGCTCTGTCGAACGTTACGGAGTCAACGTCGCGTTTGTGGCAGTCTGTCCCTCACAATCCGATACAGCGATCACATTGAGGTGACGAAGCGGGAGCGCGTCACTCCCGAGACCTGCTGGGAATGTGAACTGTCTTCCGTGGTGCTGTCACTCTTTCAGAAGTCCATGCGCCGGCGGATTCGCTTGCGAGCCATGACCTTGAGTACGGCGGGTCTCACCGGTTACGCCGAGCAAGGCGTGCTGTTCGATGCTCGACCATTTGAGGAGCAACGCAAACAGGACCGAGCGAAAAAACTATCTGTAGCCCTGGACACGCTCCATGCACGATTCGGAGAACAGAGCATTCGCTATGGGAGGAGTTTTTGAGTGCCCTTTGTCCACCTGCACACACATACATCGTATTCTCCAATGTGGGGCGTGCCCACACTGGAAGCCCTCTGTCATTCGGTTCAGTCACAAGGACAGGACTTTCTCGCCCTCACCGATACCAATGGACTCTATGGCGCGATCCGCTTTCTCGAAGTCGCGCGTGAACATGGACTCAAGCCCATCTTAGGGGCGGAGCGAATTTCCGGTGTGCACCGTGCCGTGTTGCTCGCGAAGAACTCCACCGGTTACGCCAATCTCTGCCGGATTCTGTCCGCTCGCCACTGTGATGAGTCCTTCGATTTCCTCAAGACCGTGGCGCTGCATCGCACGGGACTGGTGTTGCTGTCTGATGATCCCGTCGCCGTGACTGCCTGGCAGGCAGAGTCGGCAGAGGATCTTTATATCGAGCTCACGCCGGGCGAATCCTTGCAAGACGCGGTCGCATTGAGCCGCAGACTCAAACTGCCGCCGGTAGCCACCACCCGCGCCGCGTTTCTCCAGCCAGCGGACTATCAGGCTCACCGGCTGCTACGCGCGATTGCGGAGAACACAACGCTCTCACGACTCAAGCCCGACCACTGTGCGCTCCCCTCTCATTGGCTCATGCCGGAATCCGTGCTCGCACGACAGCTGCCACACGTGCCGGAGGCTATCGCCAACACGCGACAGATTGCGGAACAGTGCCATACCGATTGGGACTTCAAACAGACCATCTTCCCCTCCTTCCGCCAGCTGTCTTCTGAAGCTGCCTTCAAGACGTTGCAGCGAAAAACGTATGAAGGGGCTATTTGGCGCTATGGAACCTTGTCTCCGACAGTCCGACAACGGATCGAGAAGGAACTCTCCGTGATCCGTGAGAAGGGCTACGCTGACTATTTTCTCGTAGTGGATGAAATCGTCCGACAAGCGCCGAGAACGTGCGGGCGGGGCTCCGCCGCGGCCTCGATTGTGTCCTATTGTCTCGGCATCACACATGTGGATCCAATCAGGCACAACTTGCTGTTTGAACGGTTCCTCAATCCCGGGCGTCATGATCCACCCGACATCGACGTGGACTTTCCTTGGGATGAACGCCCGGCCATTCTCGAGTGGGTGTTCAAGCAGTATGGGCATCAGCACGCGGCGATGGTGGCCAATCAGAACACCCTCGCCACGCGCGCGGCCTTGCGCGAGATCGCGAAGGTCTACGGCCTCCCCGATGTTGAGACCGGGAAGGCGTTGAACTTTCTCGATCGACGAGCGGACTTCGTTGAGGTACAGCCCGGCATGACGGTGCAAGACTGGGCACGGGATGTCTGTAGAGCCTTAAAGCTCAGAGAGCCCTGGCCGGAGATCCTCTACTGGTCGACGCAACTGGAGGGCCACTTCAGGAACCTGGGTCTCCATCCTGGTGGTGTCGTATTAGTTCCGGATGAGATCCGGCGGTATGTGCCGGTCGAGATCTCAGCCTCCAACTTGCCGGTGATTCAGTGGGAGAAGGATCAGACAGAAGACGCTGGGCTCGTCAAGATCGACCTCTTGGGCAATCGCTCTCTCGCCGTCATCCGTGATGCCATCGCGGCGGTCGCCCGTAACACTGGCCGCATGATCGATTATGCGACATGGGACCCGATCAGTGATCAGGCCACCAACGATCTCATTCGACGCGGTGAGACGATGGGCTGTTTTTATGTGGAATCTCCCGCGACGAGGCTATTACTCAGGAAGCTCTGGGCTGGGATGCCGTCGGAACGACGCGCCGTCGCTGATGTCTTCGAGTATCTCGTGGTCGTTTCGTCGATCATCCGTCCCGCCGCGAACGTGTTCGCGGATGAGTTTGTGCGTCGCGCTCATGGACAGCGGTACCGCTCGCTGCATCCCCTCCTGGATGACGTTCTTCAAGAAACACATGGCATCATGGTCTACCAGGAAGATGTCATGAAGGTCGCGGTCGCACTGGGCGGCTTCTCCGTCGAAGACGGCGACCAGCTGAGGAAGGTCTTGAGCAAGAAACATAAGGCACGACAACTCCGTGATTACCAACGGCAGTTCTACGAGGGAGCGACAATCCGTGGTGTCCAACAGCTCGCGATCGATGCCATTTGGGCCATGATCATGAGCTTCGCGGGCTATAGCTTCTGTAAGCCGCACAGTGCGAGTTACGCCCAAGTCAGTTTCAAATCTGCCTACCTCAGAGCCCACTATCCTGCCGAGTTCATCGCCGCAGTCGTGAGCAATCGCGGCGGGTACTATTCGGCCTTCGCCTATCTGTCTGAAGGGAGACGCATGGGCCTGACCATCCTTCCGCCGGACATCAACGCGAGTGGATGGGCCTACACGGGATCAGGCACCACCGTTCGCGTGGGCCTCATGCAGATCAAAGGCCTTCAAGAAGATCTCGCCAAGCGGATTATTGCGGAACGAGAACAGCATGGTTCATATCGCTCACTATCAGATTTCCTCTGTCGGATAAAACTGGACTACGCCCAAACCAAACTGTTGATCAAAGCCGGATGCTTGGATTCGATTGCCGGTGAACTCACCAGACCAGCCCTCCTCTGGCGCGTCTTTGCATCGCTAGCGACGAAGCCACCGAGATCCATCCCGATCCCAGCCGAGTACTCAGCCCGGAAGAAGCTTCATCATGAACTCGCGCTCTTCGGCTTTCCCCTCCACTGCCATCCGCTCGATCTGTCCACAGAGGCGCTTACTGGTATCCAGCGCATTCTTGCAAAGGATTTGGATCAGTATGTGGGAAAAGAAGTGACCCTGATTGGGTGGCTCCTTACGGAGAAGATCGTCTCCACGAAAAAGGGGGAGCCGATGGAGTTTATGACCTTGGAAGATCAGACGGGACTCTACGATGCGACCCTGTTTCCTGAAACCTACCGGACCTCCTGTCATCTGCTGGCCACGAATCAAGCCTATGCACTAATGGGCCTGGTCGAGGAACAGCTTGGTACCATTACCTTGATAGTGAAAGAGCTGCGGCTTCTGTCGGTTCAAAACATGTAACACAATTGGAAACCTATCGAAGGTGGAGCGCTCGCCAGAGGAGCGACTGAAGGAGCGGGATAGAGGTGATAGGTACAATTGAGAAACCATTTGAGGCTCAAAGGCCATCGACGTCGACTAGAGTTTTCGACAGAACGCTTGCAACTCCTGAACTCTTGGACACGGTCCTCCAGCATGTCCCTCAGCACAGTCAACGACACCCTGCTTAACCCATTGATACACAGGGTGGTCAACGCCAGTTGGTTTCACAATGTCAATATGATTTCGCTTGAAGCCCCTAATATTCGTGTGTCCAAGGAGAGACAAGTCTCTTGCCGATGAAGTAGCGCTCTCTTTACTTACGATTATTCCCATGAGTGGTACGGGGAGTTCCTCATAAGCTATCATCGTAGAGAGTGTTGGACAACGAGCCCGCCCCCTCTTCAAAATCATTGCTCTCCAGGTATCATTCAAGAGCCCCAGATAGTCGTTTTTATTGTGAGGTACTAGGATTCGTAGCTGAGGGTTGTTGGTTGCAAGCTTGGGTATAGTCGCTAGATAAGAGCCTTCACCTGGTGATCCGATGAGAACCATCTGCCGGAATTGATTCAGAGCTCCGTGACCCCATTGCGTCTTAAGATATACCAGATGATCTCTCACAATATTGCCACCTAAACTATGAGCTATAAATTGTATGGTTTCGTAACTCTTCATGGCTGGGACTGCATTCATCGCCCCTGCTAGTGAGCCCCTGACTTCGTACATCGACGCACCCGTTAGGATGCCTGTCTCATAGTCGATACGATAAATGTCAAAATCATCGACCGCTTTGTCTGACGCGAGCAATGCTGGCCAGTAAGTTTGGCCATACTTCCAGGTCTCACTGGATCCCATAAGGCCATGGATGAAAATCAATGCATGGCGAGTGCATGAATCACCTGCTATGCAAGGCGATCTGCGCTCTAGGTATACTCTGACCGCCTTGTCCCCCCAAACTTGGGTGACCCTGTTTGGCGAGATGGTGGTAGAGCCACTAGGTGTCTGAGAATTGCTCGTAGCGGGACTGCTGACAAATAGCACGCAATACAGGAGAGCAGCTTGAAGACGAAAGAAACCCATGTGTTCTCCTTTGGTGAATCGTGTTAGACTAGATGCAATACGTATACCTCAGGGCATACTGTGCGATTCAAGATATATTATCCGGAGGCCACAGTGTGTAGCTGTATCGCTTTGGGTACAGAGTGGTATCGGAATGGATACATATGCCCATTGCGGATCGAGCCATGCGCCCGCTACGCTCTCAACCCATGCCGCTCCAACCCTTGATTCGCTTTGGGACCAGCACCTGGACTTATGAGGGTTGGCAAGGCCAGGTCTATCTCAAGAAGTATGCGAAGACCACATTTGCGCGGGAATGTCTGGGTGAATACTGCCAGTATCTCCATAACGGTGATCCCTGCTTTCGCACGGTCGGCAATGACTCCACCTTCTATCGGCCACCCACCGCGAATCAGCTTCGGCACTATCTCAACCAGATTCCTGAAGATTTTGAAATGTGTTTCAAGGTCTGGGAGGAGATTACGATCCCGACCTACGCGAAGCAGGCTCGGTATGGCACCAAGGCCGGACAACCGAATCCACGGTTTCTTGATGCGAAGCTATTTAATGATCTCGTACTCAGGCCCTATCGCGAAGCGAAGTTTGAACCACACACTGGCCCATTCTTGCTTGAGTTCCAGAGGCACGGCATGTCGAGCGAAGAGTTCTGCTCGTGACTGGATACCTTCTTCAGTCAACTTCCCAAGGACTTTCGCTATGCTGTCGAGATCCGCAACGCGGGTTTGCTGGGTCCCGAGTATCGCAAGATCTTAGAGCATCACGGCGTCGCGCATGTCTACAATCACTGGTCCTACATGCCGTCGTTGCGGGACCAGCACCAACAAATGGAGAAGCGCTTCACAGCGCCCTTTACGGTCTTACGACTCCTGACGCCGCTCAAGATGTCCTATGAAGCCGCGAAGAAACGAGCGGAGCCGTACACGAAGATTGTGGAAGAGCTGCCGGACATGCGCCGAGACACGGTAGAACTGGTGAAGAAAGCGGTGGGAGAGAAGCGAACGGCGTATGTCTTGGTAAACAACCGCAGCGAAGGGAATGCTCCCTTGACGATTCGCGCCCTAGGGAATGCATTGCTACCTGCTCTATAACACCACGTCTGGTTGAAAGTCTGGCTCGTCAAAGTAATAGCGTCCGTCGGCACCCAGGAGTCGTTGAAAAAACTGCACGAAGCCCTTGGCGATGACGGTCACACTCCCCTGACGAAACGCGTCACCCTCTGGCCTGCCGACAACGATCCACGAATACGATCGCTCAAACTTGTTGGGTGCAAACGACACATAGGCGATCGCCCGTCCATCAGCCAGATCCATGAAATGGACCGCCGGCATATAGATGTGGAAGTTGTCGCTCAAGACCTCTCGTTGGGTCAGCCCTGAGGGTAGTTTCAACAACCAGGCATGAGGCGTTCCCTCGTAAAACACTTGCCCCTCGGCAAACCGATCCATCAGCTGTACCAACTCTTTAGGGATACCAACGTCTCGCAGCTCTCTCAAGGGGTGATCTTGCGGATCCGGCACCTGCGGCTTCGAAGTGGCGTCACGCGCCCCTGCTGCTGCGAACTTGTTCAACACGTGGGTGAACGCATCGGGTTCCACGACAGCCCACCCAATCTCCGGTTCGAGCTGACCACCGTCCCCATGTTCTCTAACACCCAGGAAGCCGGCAACGAGCTCTAACTCCTTTGAGTCATCGGCGGATGCTGATTTGAGAGTGAACGGTGCTCGTGACAGACCGGTGGGAATGGACGCGGACAAGATCCCGTCTTTTTCAGTCAACTTCTCTCGTGGTATGGTCAGAATCGGATTTCTGATCGTTGGTGCATTGGTAACGGGATGCATGAGATAGGGAAAGAGGTCGGCCACCCAACCGGTAATGAGATCGCCCCCATACATCTCCTTGGGACTATAGATGTGTTTCCAGAACCGTTGTAACGGAGCACCCTGCACCGTCGCGATGATCCCGTCGCAAATTGGTTTCAACCGATCAGTCCACCAATCGAGATGAAACGTCGCCATCACATCGACGCGCTCACGAATTCTAGCCCAATCGTCCACAGTGCCTGTAACAGTAATCGAGGGAATGCCGCAAATACAGCTCAGCCCGTAATCAAAATATTGTTGGAACGCATCCATCATGACGACTTGGCTGGCGGTGCGGATCACGGGCGAGGTCGTGCTGAAATCGCAAATCATGAGTTGGTACAGATCGCCCTGCACATGCTGCCGAATCCCCTCGCTCCATTGCTCAACGGCCTCGGCCCAGTGCTGAGCTGAGGAAAGGTCGACCGTCTCGGCCTGCAAGGTCATTTTTCCTTTATGCCGGACCACGCTCGAACGCAGCGCCTCAGCATGGTTCGTGATGTGATGGGTAAACCCCTGTGCGAGGGTAATCCATAAAGCATCAGGGGTCAGCACGAGGGGCCGATGTTGGCTAAACGCTACATACACCGCATTCACCAGACCATGCGTGGCCGCTCCAGCTGCCTGAATGACTTCTGACGACTCATCATGACTACAGGCGAGCAAGGGCCTTCCAATATCTTGTTTCACACGCGTACGTGTCCTGATAGGGATACAGGGTTCGAGGCAGGGCTCGACTTCATCGACGCAGAAGCAGATCTCTGAAGCTGAACGGTGAAGAATCGGAGCGAGGTCCTTAACGGAAGAAGGTATCCGGTTCACTGCACACCTCCCATACTCATTGCATACCGCAAGATGGATCTAGGTTTCAGGTGTAACTGGCACAACTGTATAGTTCACCAGAATCCATATGTCGTCAATGAGATCCCGCTTTAATCGATATTGAGTCGTGCCTGGTATAGGTTCACGTAGTTGAGAGGGTAACTCTGAGACACTCGATGCCGGAATCTCCCAAGTCATTGTGGTCGTCACACCGGAAGTGAGGTCGATAGTGAGCGGGAATTGAGCACGCGGAGTACCACGCAGATCCGCTTCAATACTTTGAAGTTTAGCAGTACCAAGGCTATCCGGGGTCGACATTTCAGAACTTTGATGGGAGAGCATTGAATCGATGCCAGTTTCGATCGAACCATTATCGCTCTGTTTGTGAAAGTTAAGCATGATGGACAAACTAGAAAGCTTGAGTGTGCGTTCAGAAAATGCATTCGACACGATCTCTGGGGATAAATCAAAAGACAAAATGTGGCCGTTTATTCCCTTTGCTGGAGCTAGAAAGTGATACAGTTTATCATTTGGAAGTCCTTTGCCGATGAGAAAGAAACTCTGTGTGCTCGTCCCAAGCCACGCCTCACGGGCCCCCAAGGCTTTCTCCTCAAGACGAGCACCTCCAGGGCGTGCACTAAATTGAAGTTCGAGCAGAAGATCGGACATCGACGAGCGGGGCCAGTGATTCGTATTAATAGGCAGCTTGACTCGCCAACGGCTGACTGCACCGGCTCCTTTAAATGGGAGCGGAAGTCCAGTGGCCATACCAGGTTCTAGGACACCTAGATCATTCAGGCCCCGGCTCGTGACAATGGATTGGATCGCCCCGAAATCATGCCGGAAGCGCTTGTCTTCTCGCTCGAGCTCCTCGGTATGTGGTTCTCTCACCTCACTACTGACACGAGTCGTATTTTCCAATAACGTAAGCGTGCAATTTACATTTGTGTAGGGACCAGTCACGCAAGGGATCGTGACACTCACCCGCCGTAGCCGACGCATGTAGTGACCAGGGTAATCGCCGTCAAAAAACGCCTCTGGAACTTCAAATTCACATTCTCCGGTTTGCTTGAGCGTGAGAAAAGCTTTTGGGTCCAAACGGATTAATGAGACAGTACGAGTCAATTCAAAATCTCGCCGATCGGACTCAAAATAGGCCTTCTCAACCTGTTTCAACGCAAGCTGTAGATGTTCGAAGGCCAAGAGTCCCTTGTCCCCTTGGCTCCAATACCCAAATTGCACGAATTGTGATTGATTGAGACCAAAATCCCAACAATACTTCGCTTCTGCGGCTCGGCAATACTCGAACGCGATATGGAAGAGTTGGAAGATGTCAGGATAGAGATCGCTCGCACTTTTTTGGTACCGTTCACCGGAAAAAAAGCTTTGCTTGTAGAACGTCAGCACCGCCTCAGTATTAGCGACAGTCTTATCGTGATTCTCTAGTTTCAGCTCGGCCAGGCGTTTCTCGATCCTCTTAGCCGCAAGCTCCTTGTCAATTCTCTTGAGATCGACTCGAGCTTGGTCTCGCTGAAAAGCCCATTCCTGTTTTTGCCGGTCCCACTGCGCTGCGAGTGAAGCGTTCGACGCTCGATGGCTATAACTGGCACTTGATGCACGAAATTCACCTGCAATCGCTCGGGCGGCCGCTCCAAGATGGGTACCTCCAAACTGTACACCACAGGTGCCAGTCGAGGTGTCTGGAATCATGCTATAGGCATTAGCTGCCAATTCTGCTTGCTGAGCTTTCGTTTCTTCGCTGGCGGCGCGATTTAAACTTGTCCGTTGGTCTCGCTCAGCATCCAGAAGTCCTTGAGTAAGCAGGTGGTCGTAGTAATCTTGTCTACGTTTTGTCGCATCGTAGGTCACGTTCAGAGCATCGACCATGGCACTCTGCAACTGAACGCCCTGAACCAATTCATGACGGAGATAGTTTTTGAGCCAATCGGCCTCTTGTTCGATCTTTAGTTCCGCTAGACCTTGGGATTCCGATTTTTCGATGAACGATTCGAATCGTTGGTAAAGCGACAGTCCGTCTTGGACTGCTCGCGACGCCTTCTCAAACACAACACCGAAGTCCTGATGTGGCACTGGTGTGCGAACCTGGTCTAATAAAGAGCTGATATTAAGCCCCTTGGCCCGTGCCTCGACCAGCAACATCGGATCAATCTCTGGAGGGAACAGTGGAATGTCCTGTACTTCCCCCTCAATATTCATGCAATGACGGATCTTATAGAGGCGGTCTGTCATGGTATCCCAGAGCCGCTCCCACTCGTCGTTACCCGGCAGACAGAAATAGGTAGTCAAGACACTATCAACCGATCCGGTGCTACCGGACACGACGGGCGTACTATGGGCAAAGGGAAATTCGGTCTCAAGATCAGCCATGGCCACTGAGAAATCCGAGAAGGAGCTCAAGTGATTTTTGGCTCTTAAGGAAGCGTACGTCTCAGGAGCGACACGCCCAGTCTGTTCACCACGTGGCGCCGGTCTCTTCCAGTTCATCAGCGTACCGACGATGATGAGATCCTGGAGGGCGAGGTGTATCTGCTCCATGGTGAACTTGGTGAAATGATAGTCAGCCTTCTTTAAGTGAAACCGGCAACAATCCAATAAGATGGCCTCTTTGTATGCAGAGGGACGACGACGAGCGATGGCGTGCGGATTGTACGGATCCTTCATCCAATCCCTGATTGCATCCTGCATTGCGCTCTTTTTAGCCAGTAATTGAAGATTCTCTGTCCCGGTATAGGCCAAGGCGTCCAGCATGCCTTGAAGGTATTCCTCTTGCGTGGATTGAAACGGCAGGAATTGCCAAATACGTTCTATGGGGGACTTACTGGTGTCGGCTGATGTCAGATTCAAGACGACTTTCAGGAATCGTTCACTCGCCGTGAAATTGAAGGCATTCAAGAGAGCGGTGTGCGCCAGCATGGGAGCATAGAGGAACAATTCCATGTTGTATTGGGAATAGGCGCCATGCAAGTCGAAATCCACGCGATCGCTGGGGTAACGTCGATCAACTACAGTCGTCGGCTCATAGTTCACTTTGAAATAGCTGGGATCAGTGTCCGACAAACGTTGTGTGTCCGTCGATAGCAGTGCATACAATCCATGGCGATTTAATCGCCGGATGTATTCGCAGATCTGTGGGTGGCAATGTTGCTCAAAGATCAACTCGGGCTTAGGAAACAAACTCTTGCTGAGCTCTTTGCCACTTCTATCAACCGATGTTTTGCCACCGAAATCCTCCAAAGACCACCGTGTAAATCCTAAAGGAATATAGCCACCAGATGCTTTGATAGTGACCGTTTTTCCGTCTCCAACCTTGTCTCCCCATTGTGGGAAAACGCGCACATGCTTGCTAACTAAAGGAGCAACGAAATACACACGATGTGGATCCTGGAAAAAGAATGGTGTTTTGTCGTCAAACCCAGTTTCACGAATAGATCCAACAACTAAGAACCCATCAGATGTCTTAGCAAGCACATCTCTGTCCGCTAACTTAAGGTGCATTCCCGGGTAACCTGCATTGGGCTGAAGTGAAGCAAGATAAGAATTCCATGTCGCTAATGGCTCCGAAAAATAATTGTAAGAGAGGCCCGTTTTCGGTGCCGGGAGAGTGTCAACGTCGCGTACCTTGCAAGTTCCAACTCTGAAGATTCCCACTTCATCATAGGCAGTAACATAGTCTGATGTCGGACGGACTGTAGGCCCCTCAATATCCTCTCTTACAGTAAGTCGCCCGCTTTGCATTACTGTAAGCGAACGTTTTCGCGAGGAGAGTAACTGACCTTTTGCCCGTGCACCGAGATAGCGCGTAAAACACGAAATAAAGAGAACTCCTTGCCTATCTTTGACATAAAATAAATGTTCTGATGGTTTGGGCAAATAGGAAACCGATCGCTGCTCAGTCACGATCTCCTGATAACGAGCATAGTCTTCGAGCTTATCAATCGTAATCCCTCCATCAGGGAGTAAGTCGTTTTGGACTCTGGCAGGGTGCCGATGTGTTACACGCCGCTTTTGCTTAGTCTTACGGCCAGCCACCATAATCTCCACGTCTTGAAACTCATACTTTTCCTCATATTTATATGGAATATCGACTTTAAGATGGTCTTGTACTCGAGGGGGTTGAAAGAAGGGCCTCGTTGCAATGCTCTGAAGCGACATCTGCCTGGGCGACCACACCCCATCCCACAGCTCACTCCATGCCAGGCGGATGTCCCACGAATTTACCCGATCAAATTCCTGCGGAATCTTAGCATTCTCTTCATCAGCAGGAACCGAGCGAAACACCGGCCAAAAGAGATAGAGGCGCCGATTCCAGACAACTGGCATTAAGTGCACGCCACTGGTTTTCTCATCCGGTGCGATATCGATGTCGAGCGGGACACGCTCCCATGCCGACCATTCACCCTGCGTTGGACCAAGTCCAGTGTAGTTATTGAGCGTGCGGTAGTAAAACCGGTAGGGCTGGCTCTGCGTTCGGCCAAACACATGCAGGATCCTGGCTTCTGCGTCATGATACTGCCCACATATCTCCAGCTTGGCGACCTCGTCGAGTTTCTCGAGGAAATTCATGAAGGCCTTTTCCGCCCAGTGGCCTGGAGGTAGATCTGGACGTTCAGCGTCCGTAAGGTCTTGTTTGCGAAGGTCTTGCTCAAACGCACGAAAGGCCTCGCTCTTCCGGTCTAGTAAGTTCCAGCGTATGTACAAAGGCGTCCGAATGAAGATGTCACGGGCAGGACGCCACAGTTGATAGGTTTTCATCCAGGTTTCCCATTTATACCGGTCGATCGCTGAGGCTGGAATCGGAGGAACCGCCGTTTCAAAGTGTCCACGGAGGACCGCCGTGACAAACACCTGCACCGTATGCGTGGCAGACGCAATGAGAGAAGTTTCCATACAGGCCGACATCTGCGTGTCGAGAAAGAAATAAGTGAGGAGTTGATCGCCTGTCTTAATGTGAGCCTGGCGAATGTCCGGCAGCGTGAGAATGTAGGCGACGAGTGCATCACGATTGCGAGTCCTCAGTTCGTCATTCAGCGGACGCGCCACGACCCGCCACGTCTCCTCCTCGTATTTGGCCTTGAGTAGCCTTTTAAGAGCATCACACAATTCCTGCGGTTGTAGCCCCTCCTGCGCTGTGAACGCATAAGAAGTAGTTTCTGGAGGATTAGGGGCGGTCCTGACATCCGTCTTCACTCGGCACCATTCCACCAGCTGACTCGCGGAGCAACCGGTCTTCTTCTGAATGTTACATGCCTGTCGTAACGACGCCCACCAAGTTAGATCTGTTGGGGACGGTGGAACCTCAGAATAAGTCTGCGACATGGGGTCAAACGGGTGGAGGGTCGCTGCTTCACTGTAAGTGACAAGATCGGACTCGGTCGTTCCCGTCACAGCCGCAAATCGTTTCAACGCCGTCGACAGTGTATCGGAGTCGAGGATGTCACGAAACTTCCCGTGAGCGGTCGTAATTTGATTGCGCACCTCGATATAGCGGGCGAGCGTCAACCACTTCATGAAGAACGACGCGGACTCCGCTGGTGATGGTTCCGTCGTCGGGACCGAATTCCAATCGAATAAACCCAGATGGGCCAGACCCCACACATCTTCCGCAGTGACGCGATGGGCATTCACTAACAGAGCGAGCTTATCCAACCGTAGAAGCGCACGGGCATAGGTCTGCAGTAGCTCCTCCGTATAAAGAGATATCGAGGGGATAGGCTCTGGCTGGCGATTTGGGATCGACCACGTCCACTGAAAGGCGCGGTCCTCACCATGGTGCGCATGTTCGATCATTACGGCATTCAGGCTTCCCTTTTCCAATTTGATGCCCACTGATAACTCGAAGCTGTCTGCCGTCGGTTGTTGCAACACGAGCTGTTGGTTGAGCCAAAACCGCATGGTCCCGCGCCCACGCGCCATGAACGTGATCGTTTCAGTCAGCGGTGCGTACAGAAATCCAGTCCATCGGGTCGAAAACTTCTCAGTGGTCACCTCAGAGGGCAGGTCGGTGCTTAGATTGAGTTCGACACGGGACTCCATTCGGCTAGCGACTTCCGCACCTGTACTGCCGGGACTGTCGAGGTCCACACCACTGTAGTAGGACGCGTGGAGCCCAAGACCGACCATCTCAAACAAATCGGCCGCGGCTGGTGCGCTCTCCCCGAAACGGAGTGAGCTCAGAACCGTTGAATTATTCAGGAAGAGCCGTATGCTGGCTGGCTCGATCTGGAACGTGTCCGTACAGGTCTGGATCAGGAAGTCTTCGCTTCGAATCCGTTGCACCGGTGCCAAAATTCGCACGACCTTCTGGCGAATAGCCTCGACATTCGGCTGAGAGCTAGAATTCAAAGATGAGGTTTGTCGGAGGATGGCTGTCAGTTCACCATACTTTTCATGAAGAGCCAGTTTCTGTTTGACATACGCCTCTGGCATGTCGAAGAGCGATGCCACACGGTCCTTGAACAAAGTTTGAAGAGCTGATGGGATGGTATCGATAAAGGAAGGTGCTAGCAGCGCATCACGTTCTTCCGTCGTCATGACGCCGGAGAATCGTACCGTCTTCGTTGCAGCCTCATACGTGAATTTCGACTTAATCGATGGAGGAAGAGGACCACTGGTGAATGCTCCTTCAAGGGGAAGCGAATACGTCACAGAGCCATAGACCATGTGGTACAGCTCATCGGCTGCATCGCCTGGAAGCGCCTTCCGAAGCTGAGTCAGAAACAACTCCCCGGTGGGATCTTCACCCACCGTACATTCCTCAGCGATGCTGTCGAGCCCTGATCGAAGCATTCCGACTAAGGCGCGGGAGGCGTCGAGGGATAATTTCTGGCCACTGTCAGGACCGTCGCCATGACTCCAGACATACCCAAGTTGTCGAACCGTCAATCCTGAGGATTGAACCATGCGTGCCACGCGCACGAACTCCATGACCTTCGACTGGGGCTGGCCTTCTGGCTTTTCGAAAATGTTGATATCCGAGAGCGCCTGCAATCGCAGAAACTCTTCCACCGAAAGGTTCAGGGCCTTGGCGAGCCGCACCACCCGATACAGCATGGAGAGATTCGCCAGGTTCAGGAGCGGCTTGTTGTCGGAATCGAGCTTGAGACCAAACACAGCATCGGGAGTCGGTGTCACGACACCAAATGCAGGATCGCCCAGGCAGCGATTAAAGTCCGCATCGGAGATCCGCAGTGCCGCCAAGAGCAATGGCACATGATCCTCGAGGTGTTCATCGTGGTCCTTGAGCTCAGCGCGGACGGAATCCAGTTCATAATGAGGATCCAATGCCTGGGCAGATTTGCTACGGAACAGCTGATCGTAGAGCGATCCCTCGGCCCGATGATCGAGAGGCCCCCAGAAGGTCATCAGCTGGTCAAGGGGAAGCTTGAGCTCCGCTCGCAGCACATGGATGTCAGCCAGCCGCAGCATCATGGTTAATTTGTCGACGGGAAACGTCGAGAGCACCAAATCGATCTCATGGATCGACCAACCCAGCTTCGTCCTGAGCCGCAATGCAAACTCAAGCCGATCGAGATCCTGATCTCGGAGAAGCGACCCTTCCAAGTGGCGAATCGTGGTTTGCGATACATCACACAACGCATGCGGTGGACTATCAAGGACCAGCATCGAACTATGCCGTTTGGTCCAGTCGATAAACTCCTCTTCCGACACCGGAGGAGTCGCCCCCGACAATTTAGTCTGCAAAGAGCTCGGAATCGTGGTGACGCCGGACTGCAAAAACGCCATCACCTCTTCCGGTCGCACATGGAGCCGTTCCAGAAACACGCGGTGCCGGAAGAGGCGATTAAAGAATTGAGTAGTAAGGAGTTCGACTACTTCATCAAAGCTCAGGCCCGTCTGCTGGAGAAACAGGGGGACATAGGAGAGAAAGAATGAGCTGCTACTTGCCCCCGTTGAGTCAAACGTGGCCCAAAAGGCATTGTCGGTCCCTCCGATGGCGGGCAATCCAACAGCGACACGATAGGCCTCGACCGCTTTGACGGTCGGTTCGTCATACTCTCCAGTGATGAAGATGTCCTTACGCAGAGCTGGCGTGAGGCCACTCGAGTTTGAAACATTCTTAAAGAAGTTTTGCAGAGCATCAATCAGACGTTCACGGTGATCTCCGCTGGTCAATAGAGGCCGCACGTGGAGAGGAGCATCGGCAACGGTATCAGGACGATCATCGAACCCATAGCGGATGGGAAGCGTACCACCAATATCGGAACTCGCTCCGCCAAAATGTGTCCCCGTAATGGCTCCAAAATCTTGTGGGCTCAAAGACAGCGCTTCGGTCGCGATGGCAAAATTTGTGGTTACTTCCTCGTCTGAAGGAAAGAGTCGGAGGAGCGCCGTACGTGTTACGCCGAAGGGCGACAAGAACTGCCGCATCGTCTCGAGCCAGTGGTTGTACGGCAAGCTCCAAGGATACACTGCGCCCAGAAGGGAGGTGTACGCTTTGCGTTCGGACTCAGTGACCTCAGGTGTGATGGGGATGGGATTGATGCGCAGTTCTTCGGCTGTGGCGGTGATGACGCCATCTTTGGGATCATTGAAGGGAAACGGGCCGTTATGCGCGATGAAACTCATGAGAATCCCATTGACCAGGTCGATATACGGCGTCCGCGTATTGGTATTCTCAATGGTGAGCTGAATGTGTTCGAGATCGGGCCGTCGCTTCAGCAGAGATTTTACTATTGGCTCGCTGCTACCAGGGAGTGTCACGTCAAGAAACTGCAACAGGTCCACGAGATAGGCTGCCGGACTGAGGACTGAGAGCTCGCCCGGGCAAGAGCATCGAGCGGTATCGGCGAGGAGTTTGTCGAGTGTGGGAAGCTTGGAGGCAATGAGCCCCGCCGTGTGCTGGGCGCCCAGCGATGGAATCCCGGGTCGTGGAACACGAAGAGCATGCCAGCCATCAATATACGCGTGGAGCAAGGTCGCGTGAATATAGCCGGCCTTACTATGCACTTCGCCGGCCGCGTCCGCCCCTCCCAGGAGCGGACCGTACTGGGCCACAAAGTGTTCCTTGGACCATGAGGAAATGTGTCGCGCAGAGTCGAGTCCGTGCTTGAGAAGCGTTCCAACTTGAGTAGGCCCGGTGCTCAGCTGAAACGCACGTTGTACTCGTTTTAATTGCGAAGAACGCCGCTGGCGATCTTCGGGACTCACGCCGTGGAAGAGTCGGTCTCCATGTTCCGCAAGATATCGAGTCGCGGGCGTGGAGATGAGATTGAATGGGGGAATGCCGTCCTGTCGCATCTCCGGTTCCAATAACATCTCGTGCAACCATTCGCCTGCAGCGTGTATGTCGGTATCCTCAACCCGTCGAAGGGCCTTGGACACATACAGAGAGGGATGCAGAGACTGCAGAATGCGTTCAATGGCATCACCGTATGCCTGCATGGCGGTGGAGGAAGACTCGGCAAAATGTCGGGGCACCCCGACCTGCGCGATCAACTGGTCCAACTGCGCACGGTCCCAGGATGCTAACAGCCGTGTGGTCGGCGGCTGCGTTCGGTCATAGAGTTGCTGAAGGAAGGGCTTATGCCCATGGACAAGGTCGGAGAGATCCAGCGCCTCCCGAGCCACCTTGATCTGCTCAGGCCGCCAACCCAGCTCCTGTTCGACCTTCTGCCACAACGTCTCTTCGTCCCCCGTATGGTCTCGTGACAATTTTGCATAGGCTATCTGTTGAGATTCAGGGAGCTTGCCGAACCGAAGTACGTCTCCTAACGACACCTGATCCCGTGCGTCTCCGGAAAAGTGAAGAAACGCCTTCGCCTGATACTCATCAAGCTCGTCAAGCCACGTGTTCAATCGGCTCTTCAGTGCCGCAGGAATGAGCTGCAGTTCAAAGGCTTCTTCAAGCTTGGCCGACCAGCCGGGGCGATAGTCCGAGATAAATTGCTCAGGGCTAAAGGACGGTGGGCTCACGGTCGTCGGTGGACCATCTCGAAGCAACCCATAAAAACACTCAGGTGACATGGTCGTGGGTTTAGCCAAGACCCATGCGCGAACAAGGGTCGAGAGGAATTCCCTCGGCTCCCCGGTTTCTCGAGCAGCGAACGTCACATCTCGATGCTGCTCTTCATCAAACTGATCGGGAGAGTAGCCACGGCCTAGCAATGGACGGAGGGAAATCATCAGTCGTTCATATTCAGACGGTGCCACTGCGTCTGACCGTCGAACGACGAGGCGCACCGATTCGATCGGCGACGCTGGAAACCCGACGATGAGATCGATTTTGCTTTCAGCCTGCTTGGCTCCTGGGTGTCCCACGAGCCGATACACGGCTTGCAACTCGACCGGTACGCCCTGGGTCGTCGAGACCGTAAACACCACATCGGCGGTAGGGCCTCGCTGCCCCTCCGCAGCATCATAATCCGCGGAGAAATATTCAATATCCGGGAAGATTCCATTAGCATTGGTGATATACACGGCCTCCGGTGGCCCTAAGGGGACACTCGAAGTTCCAATGTCACGATCATAGGCCGTGACTCGAACGCCCTCAGCCGGTGTGCCATCTGCGTACTCAACACGACCTCGAATGATGAAGGGAATCTTGCGCTCACGAGTCAAAGTCTGGAGCAAACTCGCCGTTCTGGAATCAACGGCACCCCATTCCCCCGTCCACCACTCCCCATGTCTATCAGTGTGTTCTGAGCCTGAAGACCTACGCAACTGCTCCACGTACTGTTCCTGTAATCGAGTGACCGCTTGCTTGGTAGCGTCTCCAAATTGATGGCGACTGTCAGGGCCGATATCGGCCTGTATGAGTGAGCGATAGGGCTCGCTGAGTTGCGTGAGCTGATTGTGGACCTCGGTCACATCTGCGCCAGTCATCACCGGGTCGGTCAGCCGAAGCACGCGCCAAGAGGGACGGCCTTCTGTTTGGGATGAGCTTGCAGGATCCTGAGGCGCCTCAATCTCGTCCAGAAAACGATTGAGTTCATTCGCCGTTGCCTTATCGACGGTGCCGGTGGATTTGAGCCTGCGGGAGTACTGAAAGAGCGCGACTAACTTCTTCGTGGTGGCGCCGTAGGTCTGTCCTATCTGTTCTTTTTTCAGAGCCTTGAATTCCTTTTTGCGGGCCGTTTCATTATCGAAGACGATCACCTGTCGGTCTAGCAAGAGTTGGAGCACGGCCTGTAGATCCGACACGGCCGGACCTCGCATCCGAAGCTTCAGAGGGAATGTCACACGATTCATGAATCAGCTCTCCTTTGCCTATTAGGCAGCACGCTGCGTGAAACTTTGAGCGGTTTCATCATCGATGTTGCCTCTGATGAAGATGCAATTGTGCGACGTATTGTTGCTGGAAGGTCTGAACGGTGCTCGAAGTAAACCGAGCATAAACCTGTGCCTCGCGTTCGCGTGTGAGTTCGGAGATGGTCTTCACCAGCTGATCGGCAGGAATCGTCAAAAGTTGTCGGTCGATCAGCAGCAGGAGGCCTTCCTGAAGATTGGCAACCTCGGGTTTGCGGTCATCGAGCTGAAGCGGAGCGACAGTTGTTATCATGAGAGGATTTCTTTTTGGAGAAGCAAGGTATAGTCCTTAGTAGATGAAACAATCGAAACTACCTAACCATACTGAGAGAATCTGACAATGGTTCAATACCAGTTTTCTACTCAAGCGCACAATATTGCTAGTGTTTCGGTTCAGGAATAGGAGGTGGTCTAGTTATTTTTCCGTGTCCAACAGATCCGCTCTTTGGCATTCGGATGAGGGTACCCCAACTCCGTTCGCGTAGGTATCGATGCTGTGTGGCATGATCCGATTTGTGTTTAGGTAATGCTTCCGCGTAATCGAATCCTTGGGCATTTGATCGCTTTGGAACATGGGCCAATTGCAAACCAAATTTTTCTTCCAATCCTCGACCACCATGTTTCTTGATGTGCACTCTAACTTCTCTTGGTAGATTACTATTAGGATCATCCGCCAGCTGTTTCCATCGCTCTTCGCGTGTCACCCTCTTATCGCTCTGTGTCGGCGGATTAGCACTCTGTGACCTATCAGGCTTAATTGGCTTAGGTGCCTGGCCCGGCGGAGTCGGTGCCTGGCTCGGTGGAGGCGCTGATGGTGCTGGGCTCGGCGAAGGCGTTGCCGGTGCTGGACTCGGTTCTTGCGGAGCCTTCTTGGTCTCTTCCGTGCTCTTGTTTTCGGTGAAGTAAGCGGGAGGGCGCACAACGACCATCGGATCGCTGGTGGCTGTTGCGGACACAGAACCTGTAGCGGGCGATAACTCGAGCCCCCCTGGTCCAGGACCTCCCTTTCCGCCTTTCCCGAATCCCGGGCGTAGCATAGTGCCGAGCGCGAACAAGATAGCGAGATCGTCTCCCAATTTTTGCGCCCGCTTTGCCGTCAGTGAATCAGCCGGCTTATCGAGAACCCCGATATCCTCGAGCTGGGCAATTCCTGGGAGGGTCACTCGAAAGAACTGTTTCGTCGCCTCAATTGCAAACTCGTGTTGCTCGTAGAACGTATCGTCGCGACCATCGGGATCGAGCCGATTGATTGGGGCATCGTGCACGTAGACGTAGAGCGAATTACCGCTGCGGTCGAACACCGGATCACAGGCGGTCCATCTCCCCAACCACACCGCATAACATCGAGCCCCGTGGTAATACAATCCACTTTCCTCATCCCGCTCCTTACCCGTATACCGATACCGCTTCGCCGTGGCCTTGATGCTGTTTGATACCAAGCCATAGGCCGATGTTCCGTAAGGGTGGAACTCTTCTGAACTAATAATCTGAGCCTGTTCATTCAGCTCGACGCCAACCGAACCTAAGTGGTTGCCATATTGGTAGCGATAGAGGATGCCGACGCCCAGCTGTGCATTATCCGTTCGTCGCACATCGTCCACGAGGAGGACTCGCGTCTGCCCATCCATCAAGTGGAGCGTTTCAATTTCTTCGACGACGGTGCCACCTGAATATCTACGAAAGACCTCCAGACCACCGAGATCGAGCCGCTCCCATTGCTTCGCACCAGCTTGGTTCTCGATGACTTTCCTTGTGCGTTGTTTTCCCGCATCATAGTTGTAAAAGACCCGCCCCCCGCCGACGAGATCGATCGCATGGATCATGTCGCGATAGTCCCATTGCAGAAACTGCCCTGGCGCGACATTGTTGTAGTTCAACATGCTGCCGTGGGGGTCATAGTGATACTCCACTGCTTCCGCTGTATTACTCCCCTCCCAGGTCTTCAGCAATCGATTGCTGTCGGTCGCGTAGTCGTAGTGCCTGGTCCATGACCCGCCGTTTGCCACGTGGGCCATTTCCTTGATATTGCCGACTTGGTCGTAGACATAGTGTTCGGTGTAGTTGCGCAACGCGTTCGGGTCGGTGATCGGAAACTGGACGACCATGGGAGATGGTTCGGTGGGGCCCGGCATACCGACAGCCGCGCCGTTTTCCCGCCCTGTCCCGCTCAGTAATCGATACAGCGCATCGTAGGTATAGAGATTTTGAGATTTGACCTCTTGATTCTTGAAATAGGCTGGTTCGACAGCGTCGTCGTAGATCTCGGTGATGTTCCCCACCGGATCGTAAGTGTAGTAGAGGTTCTGGAGGATATACGGGTCTTTGAACCCCTTCTCTTTCGGAAACTCCGGGTTGATGACGGTCCGGGTCGTCCGGAGTTGAAGAAGCCGAAAGGTCTCGGGATCGTAATGATACCGGGTAATGGTCTTATTGCCGTAGATGATGCTTTGTCTCTGTCCTTTCGCATCGTACGTGATGTCTTGAATGACCTGGTCTCGCTTGCTTCCAGCTTCCTCTGCATAGCCGGTCGATGTTTTGGTTGCACCAACAACCAATTCTTCGCTCTTCAAGACTCCCCGTTCGCTGTATTTCGCCTCATAAACCGCTACACGGCTCCCTGTACCGTTGTGCCAGTTGTACAGGCGCGTCATACGACCGAGCGCGTCATACTCGGTGATCTTCACAAACCGCTCGGATTCCAGGCCGGATGCGGGATTGGCTTCTGGCCAGTGCAGGACCGGCGCTTTATAGTCGGCTGCGAGCTGCCGATGGACTTCGACAGGCTGTCCTTTGAAGTCGTAGGCCTCTATATGCGTAAGGCCGCTTTGATCGAAGTGTTGCTGGAGTTGCCCGCGCAGATTCTTCGTGATATCCCCTCCAGGTCCATCGACATAGACAAAGCGCTCGATGGTCTGAGCCGTATCTCCGTTGATCGTCAGGGAGGTTTCGATGGGACGGTGCAACTCGTCATACTTCGTGACGTACGATCGAAGTTCAGGAATTGAGGTGCCTGTCCCATCATGCCGTTCGTTCACATCCCAGGCGAAGAGCGGTTTCCCGGCGGCATCGTTCAGCATCCAGCGGTCACCGGCATCCATACTGTGCTGAAACAACAGATTGCCGGCTATGTCGTATGTCGGATAGAAATCAGTCACGGGATCACTGTCCGATGTACGCGGCGCGGTGTACCGCATCATGATGCTGCCACTAGCGTCCCGAATCCAGAGCGGTTTCCCCTCGGCATCGAGCTTGGTGAACGTGAGGTACTTTTCGTCCTTCACCGCACTGGCCCCATCTTTCACACGATTGTGCGCGACGGCAATGACATCACGGCCGAGACTGTCGAGAATGGTGAGGGCGGGCGTGTCGGCGTGTTCGCGAGCCAATTGTGCGGCTCGATTTTCCTCCGACGTGGCGGCGGCTGCCGATTTGCGTGCGAACCAGGCATTGCCCGGCTCCTTCACCGTGTCGTTCTGATCGAACGTGCGAACATGCCAAGGTGAGAACTCCACACGGCTGAAACTGCCATCAGGCATTTCAGTACGGATCGTGCGACCAACGGCATCGTAATAGATAACCGCCGTGACGCCTTCTTCGTGCCCTGCTTCCTCAACATCGAAACGATGACCGATCGTAGGCTTGCTGAAGTAGGGCTCGTACTGTTTGACTGGCTTGCCCTTGTTGTTGAGGATAGTCTTACCGCTGCCGACCCAGCGAAGCGGGCCAGCCACACTGTTCGCCCTCTCCGGCTCGGCCTGAATCTTCTTCACGATCACGCTGCCCATACCGTCGGAATACTCGAAGGCACTCTGAATTGGGCTCTCTTCGCTCGGTCCTAGCTGGCTGACATGGCGCTCGCGAACGATGCCGCAGGCGCAGGCTGGATGCGTGGCCCAGCTGATCTTGCCGTCTTTGATCGTTTCGCCAAAGTGGTACACATGCCGGGCAGTAGCGTTACCCAGCCACGCTCGTGCTTGGGCCTCGTCATACGGCTTCTCGACCAAGAATGCCTTCAGCGAGGTTGACTCAGGGTTCGCCAGGGCATCAGTGAAGCCAGTGAGGTTGTCGCCTTCCGTTCCCGTTCCCTTGCCCTTTACCGCCATAGCGGTCGGCAGTCCAAGCACATCGAAGGACACTTCGGACAGGTTGTCGTTCATGTCGCGCATTTCTCGGGGGGCGAGGACACGGTAGTCAAAGTTATATCTATCAGCGGCGTTCTTGGTGATGCTTGTGACATTGCCTAGCGCATCTTTGCTCGACGCGATGAACAGGTCACGTGGGTCATATTCGAGTGTTGTCGTGTTGCCAAAGGGATCGGTGTACCATTCCGACAGATAAAAGTGCTGTGCTGCATCTGGCGAAAACCCAGCGATACCTGAGCGGATCCAGTACTGACCGGCTGTGTTCTCCTCCTGAAACCGACCAGCCAGCGTGGTCCCACTCAGATAGCCACTGATCTGCTTATCAGCTACTGTACCCTTTACCTCCGGCGTCAGCCTGTCGGTAAGAATCGCGTACATGAGATCATCTGTGAGAGCCAGCTTATACTGTTCGTACACGATTCCCAGGTGATTCAGGTCGCCGAATGGCAAGGGATCGGTGAGAGTGGCGTCGAAGTACAGAGTCCTGACTTGCTCCACGAGCCGTTTACTGCGAGGGTCGCCATCCTTCCACACATGATGGTATGGCAGAGTCTCAACCGTCTCGCCGGACGACTGATAGCGCTCACTCAATCGATACCCGCGCAGTTCGTCGAGGGTGAAGTACACGTCCTCAGTTCCATGATTGAGCCCCTTCAATTCGGAGGTGGTCACCTCACAGGGCTGACGAAGCCGATAGTGGTCGCGGGCAAGGAGCGCGTCCTCTGGCTTCTCTCCGAAATCCTTTGTGTAGCGGGTTTCCGTGTAGGTGACATGTCGTTCATTTTGGACTCGATCGATGACCGCGCGATCGCCCACGGACAATGTCTCATCATCGTGATTGAGCCGCCGTGGATAGACGACCGTGACCGCCTGCAAGACATTGCCGAGTTCGTCGATGGTGAGGTTCAGGTTATGAAGGACACGAGGATCCGGTGTGACCTCTGCCGGTCGAAGGTCCAGTTCGTACTGGTACGTGATCGCTTCGCATTCCGTGACATGAAAGACGGCATGGGGATTCTCAGCCCGTGGCTGGAGCCGATGAATGCGGCAATTGTGGTACGCCGTCGAGAATAGCTTGACTGGGGTCTGCTCGCCCTTTTCGAGCTCATCGACATCCAGTTCGTAGATCTCTTGGCGAAGTGTCATGCCTTTGCATGCCCGCAGGGCCTCGCGCCATTCTTCAGCGGTGAGATCTGCTGTCCCGACGTCTGGCTCTGGAAGAATATTTTCTTGGAACGTGCCCAGTACATTGGTTTCGTTCGGTCGCAGGTCTTCGAACCAACGAGGGAAATATTCACCGCGATAGTGGGAAAGAATCCGTTCCCGATCGATGGAGAGCCCCGTGTGAAACCAAGTAACAGTCTTAACGGGCGGCTGATAGAGCGTCTTGTTCGGCGTGACATACGGGCTTTCGATATTGCTCTGTTCGAACTTCCCATACGACTCCACATCGACTTGTTCGACACGGCCAAACCCACGGAACTCCCGTTCTTCGCCATCAAAATAACCATGGTGATAGCTGTAGGTGCTGGAGAAGCTCGTTTTACGCCACTTGTCCGTGATGGTCACCCGTTCAACGACGTGCACCGGGAAGGGCAGCTTGGTGATCCAGGATTTGCCGTCTCGCTTATCTTGAAGATAGAACTTGGTGGAGGGGGTGTACTCGACGTGAGTCTCGGCGCCGAGATTGTTTTTCGTCCTGAAAAGCAGGTGTGGTTTGTCCTTGCCCATCAGATTGACATAACGCATAGGGCGCGGCGCATCACCAGGCAAGGATGAGGACCAGACCAGGCAGGTAGTGCCATTCCCGAGGAGATCGACCGGGACGATGCTGACCAGATCATCAATATGAGGGAACAGGTTCAGCTGATGCGGCAGACTCCAGCTATTCCCGGATTGATTGAAATAGAGCCGGACCCCCTTCCGATGAAGATAGATGATGTCGGTCGTTCCACTGCCGTCGATATCCGCCAAACGGATCCGCTTTTGTTCGAACAAGTCTGGATGATCAAACCAAGGGGCATTGTCCATGGTGACCTTTGCCCCAAAGCGGCCATAGCCAAGATTGGGCCAATAGCAGACTTCGGCGTTTCTGATGCGGACGAGATCTGTGAGCCCATCACCGCTCAAATCTGCCAAGTAGATGGACTGCTCCCCGTCCGCAAACACGAGCCGTGGGCCTTTTTCCTCGTCCCACGATTGCGCCACCCGACGAGCTGGACCAAAGCCCTCCTCTGCGAGCGATGGATGCCACACGAACGCGTCGTCTTCTGTGATCAGCACATCGGCATGGCCATCTCCATCGAGATCCACAAACTTGAGATTGGGATCTCGGGTGTCGCGATTAAGGCGTGCCGTGAATGGTCGAAACGTCTCCCATCCCTCCTCATGGTCATGTTCATAGAGGCCCGGCATTGGCCCATCCAATAGCACCAGGTCGGGTTGACCGTCACCAGCCAAATCCATGAACTGTGCGCCGCCGTTCAGCGCGATGTTAGGTTTCAATGCTACCGTTTCAACCGCCGCAAATTTCGCCTTCACCACGTAGGTGTCGTCAGACTGCTTGACGGGGATGGGACTCCAGTTCCGCTTGTAGAACCACGCGCCGCCCTGTTCCGTCAGAATGCCTGGAATCCCCTCACCGTGCAGGTCAGTCCATTGATAGGCGCTGCCGTCTAACCCGATGGGAAGATTTTCGAGGCTGGCTGAGTCTACTTCTTCGAGTAAATCCTGCACCGTGGGGTGGGTATATTCGAACTCGACTGGCGGGAGCGATTTCTTGAGGTACCGTTCGCCTTGACGAAGGTAGCTAGATTGCATGACCGACGTGAGGAAGGAATAGACGGGAGCACGGGCAATCGTGGGATTGTCCTCATACTCATACTTGAAGTCCGTGGATCGGACCAAACAGTCCTGGCCAACATTCTCCTCGCCAGGAAAATGGTGAAACATGAGCACGCGCTGGCAGAGTCGATAGGTGCGGACTTCGAAGCCAGCGCGATATGTCGAGAACGGATCGAGGCGCGATGGCCAGACCTCACTTTCTGCGAGCGTGGGGACATCCAGATCGTGTTCGCCGTAATCGAAGACAACGTGGAAGAACCACTTGTCCTCTGCCGGCAGCGTCGGCCAGGCTGCGGCTTCCGTCAACTTCGGGAAATACGGTTGGTGGTTTCCATAGCGAATGTGCTTGAGGTAGCGGCTCGCCTTGCGTGTGGTTACGGAACGATTGCGCTCGTGGACCTGTGAGGCATCGATGTCGTCCGAATTCTCAGCTTTATAGGCATAGCTGATGACGTTGCCCTTGTCGTCATACGTTTGGCTGATGAGCCAACTGAAAATCCGTGAAGGATCTGCGGGATCCTGAATTCGGCTCTCGGAAGTCTTGCCGTACCAGGTGGTGATGTTGTCCTTGGAAATCGAGCGCCAGAAGGTATCTTCGGGCTTGTCTTTGTTCGTCCACCGTTCAATACGGGCAAAGAGTCCCTCGATACGGGGACGATAGCGGCGAATGTGATAGACCTGACCACCCACGGTTCGGTCTGGGACGACTTCTGGCTCCCACTTCTCAGCGGCATCCTTAATGAGCGTGGGAACGAGATCTTCTGAACCGGAGAGGATAAAGACATCCGAGTCGTCGGCATCCTGATACGTGGGCAGCCCTTTATCCGTTTTCCGTGTGATCGATGGAATCGATAGGCTCCACCCAAAACCGAATGGTCCATTGCCCGCTCCTGAGTCATAGGCAAGCGCGAGTTGCGGTCCAAAACCCGAGCGACCGGGCGAGGTGGCAATCGGCACCGTCATCGATCCGGTGCCGGTCACCGGATTCGCGGCGAACTTTTCCCCCATCCCGTGAATAGTTCCGCCCCCCTTAGGAAGCGAGATTGACGGGACTGAGATTTGAAATGAATCTTTGAGTGAAGCATAGTCTGGTTGGGAGACAGCGCCCGATGTGGCTCGCGTCTGTTGTTGGTCGGTCGACTTTCCGAAGCTTCGATGTTCCATCAAAGCCCTTCCCGCATGAGAGGCGGCGACTGGCCTGCTGCTCGTAAATCTCTAAACCACCTACGCATGAATGTAAACTCTAAAAAGTGTGGGTCATCACAAAATTCTGAGTTCGGAGACCTTGCAAGATTAGTACTTCGTAGCCGCGATATTTCTTTAATAATTCCGGCACGTATTTCTAAGTGAAAGAATATGTTGCCGCATGTAGAAACGAATCCGATGTATCATGTGTATCCAATTCGATTCAGGATGAATCCAAAAGGATACGTCAATAAGAAATACTTCAGCACCAGATCGAAGTCATCACGCTCAGCCCGTCGTCCCCATCTTCTGGGGATGACCTTGTGAGCAAGTGGAGTGATGCGCAAGCGTTGCCGCGAAGCACGAGGTGTTCAGCATGTTGCCTGAATTTTAGGCGTCCGCAGTCTGAGGAGCAGACCACAACATGTTACAGCGATCCTGAGACATTTCTCAGAAACCCATCACGCGTCTCTCTCACCAGCAGGAAGCCCGGCCCAAGAACAGGTATATGGCTGACAGGTGCCTGGGAAAGGATCATCGACGAGCAGCAAGAAGATCTGAGCAGGATCTTCACAGCGGCCAGCCTTGATCAGCAAAACTATAGAGACGATTGTCGTCGCCGAGAATGAGATGGTCGAGCAGCCGGATGCCCAGCAGGTCCCCAGCTTCGCGCAGTCGTGTGGTGAGCGCCCGATCCTCGTTGCTCGGCGTGGGATCTCCGGAGGGGTGGTTATGCACGGCAATGATCGCACAGGCGTTGAGGAGGATGGCCGGTTTGAAAACTTCACGAGGGTGGACAATGCTAAGCGTGAGCGATCCGATTGAGACGATGTTCACGCCGATGCTGACGTTCTTGGCATCGAGACAACAGACGAGGAACTGCTCGCGATCAAGACCATCCAAGAACGGACGGAGTGCGGCTGCCGCAACAGCGGAATCACGAAGAGCGCCGTATGGAGCGGTGTGACCGCCCTCAGAGACGAGCGTGACTCGGTACCGCGGAATGAACTGTGGAACATTGAGTTGCTTGACGGATTGTTTGGCCATGGTGGCACCTCCTGCATGTTGAACGAACTGGCGCTTTCGCAGAACCCGAAGCGCCAGGGCAGGACAACGGAGGTGACAGGGCGAGGACTGCCGAAACAGCACGGGCGGATGAGCACTCAGCGGCGGCCTTGACAGGCTGGTGCTGGCGCGGGCGCTGCGTCAGGCGACCAGTGCGCGGCAGTCCACCGACCTTCCATGGCGGAACAATCCAGATTGGCAGACAACGGATGAACGCGCATGTGCTGGCGCGATGGGACATGGACGGAGGGCAGCGAACAGTGAAGCGGATCGGACAGAAAAGGTACGTTGATGTGGAACCGAGCATGAAAAGTGAGATGGGACATAGTGCGGGGATCGCTGTCTGAGCACGAGAAGCGCTGAGCGGCTCACGGCAGCATCACCTGTGAATGTGCGTCGCATCGTTTCCCTTTGGGCAGCAATCGGTGCTGCCCCCTGCGCTGGGATTGAATATTCTTTGGGCTGCGGAACCGTGATAGGCCGCGTGCGCTGCCTCGTTCACCCTCAGAAAGAAATGCCAGCTGACCGCTCGATGGCGGAAAACGCTCTCGGTCATCACCGCATACGCATCCCCTCCACATTCTCGACGTCACACTTCAGTCACCTGATCGCAGCTGCTACGTAGTTCCAACAGGCTTGCATCAAAAACTGAACCTCACTACATGTCACCCCGTTTGGCGATGAGTGCGAGCAGAAGGCTCTGCAAACTCGCCACAGAAACCACTTCACAGAAAGGAAGGGAAGATGGAAGAGGTAATGACGGGAGCGGGGGTGACACAGAAATGTACGTCAGGGACAGGGACCTTGAGAGGAATCAGCCGAGGCAACAATCGTTTGCTCGCCGCCGCTTCGTGGCTCCTCGGGGTGGTCATCCTGTTGGAATCGGACCCGGCCTGGGCCCAGATCACCAAGGTGAACACCGTGATGCAGAACGTGCAAACGGTCCTGACGAGTGTGGCGGTGACACTCTTTACCGTCGCCATCATGTGGGCGGGGTTCAAGATGGCCTTCAGCCATGCCCAATGGTCCGACGTGAGTAACGTCGTGATCGGCGGCATCTTGGTGGGCGGCGCTGCGGGGATTGCAGCCTGGTTGATCAACTAATATGGACGGCTTTCGCGATCCCATTTTCACCGGCTGCACGAGACCCGCGATGTTGAGCGGCGTGCCGATCGTGCCGCTGATTCTGATCGGCGGCCTGACTCTCTTGATATCGGTCTGGCTGTACTACCTCGTAAGCGGCTACGTCTCACTGGGACTCGTGCTGAGTGCGATTCCCATCGTGCTTTGGATGCGCCAAACGACGAAGGCGGACGATCAGCGATTGCGCCAGGTAATGATGCGGGCGCGCATGCGACTCCGGCACGGACCGAGTCGCGCGACGTGGGGCGCCATTTCCTATGGCCCCCTGTCATGGAAGACCAGACGTTCGTAGCGAAAGAGCTGAGGTGCTGAGTGTTCTCGATGCAGCAAACTGAACAAAGACAAAGGATGAGAACCAGAGCTGCCCTTACGAAAGCCGCATTCGCGCAGATTCCCGCGAGTGACTATGTCCCGCTGGGCACGGCAATCACGCCCACCGTCATCACCTTGACCGGTGGCGAGTACCTGGCCTGTTGGAAACTGGAGGGGATCACGTTCGAAACAGCAGACCGTTCAGAAGTCCTATTGCGCAAAGAAGCGCTGCACCAGTTTCTCCGCTCGTTGGGCGGCGGCTCCTTCGCCGTCTGGTCCCATAAAATTCGGCGGGTCGTCACGGAGCGCTTGCATGGCATCTCGCCCAATCCGTTCTGCCAACACCTGAGTGACCGCTACTATCAATCCTTCACGCAGCATCGACAAATGGCGACGGAGTTATACCTGTCCCTGCTGTACCGACCGTTTCCTTCCAAGGTCGTGAGCTTCTTCGCTCGGATGTCCACGCGGACCCTAGCCCAACGACGAGAGCACGAAACCGGACAGCTGACCATCCTGGAAGACATGGGCAAACAGCTCGAAGCGAGTCTGAGTCGCTATGGGCCCACCCGCCTGGGCACCTATACGAAACAGGACATTGTGTACTCCGACCAGCTGGCCTTTCTGAGCTACCTGATCAATGGCGTGTGGGAGGAAGTCCCGCTGCGGCCGGCACCGCTCGCGTCATACCTCCCCTCTTCTCGCCTGCACTTCAGCGACCGGACAGGCATGCTGGAAATCTGGCACCCGCGCGAACGAAAGTTCGCCGGGTTTCTCGACATGCAGGAGTACCCACCGTTCTCGGAACCGGGCATGAATAACGGCCTGCTCTATAGCGACGCCGAGTACATCGAGACCCAGAGCTTTTCGTGCCTCAACAAACGCGCGGCCCTCAAATCGCTCGCCACTCAGAAAGGGCACTTGATTGCGTCGGAAGACGCGGCGACGCGTGAGATCGAACAGATGGACCAGGCTGCGGACGATCTGCAGAGTGGACTTATCGACCTGGGCCAGTATCACTACAGCCTGGCCATCTTTGGCCACACAATGGAATCGGTGAGTGCCGCGCTCGCCGACGCCCGGGCCGTCTTTCAAGATGGGCCGGGGTTCAAGATGGCGCGTGTCGATGTGATTCCCGAATGTGCCTGGTTCGCACAGATCCCGGGCAACTGGAGTCTGCGTCCGCGCGAAGCCGTCATCACGAGCCGGAACTTTGTCTGCCTCAGTCCCTTTCACAACTTTGCGCGCGGCAAACGAGCGGGCAATCCCTGGGGCGAAGCCCTAGCGCTATTCAAGACGCCAAGTGGGCAACCCTACTATTTCAATTTCCACGTGTCCCCGGAGGATCGGGATTCACGCGATGAGAAGTATCCAGGCAACACCTTTATCTGCGGAAGCACGGGTGTGGGCAAGACCGCGCTCGAATTGTCTCTCCTGGCCTTCGCCACCAAATACCAGGGCCTCCGCTGTGTGGTCTTCGATAAGGATCGCGGCGCCGAAATAGGAATCCGGGCGATGGGTGGGACGTATCAGTCACTGAAACGCGGCATGCCGACCGGCTTTAATCCCTTGCAGCTCGAACCGAATCCCACCAACTGGCAATTCTGTGAACAGCTCGTGGCCCAACTCGCGAAGCAGCCTGGTGACGAGATTCCAGGGCTCACCGCGAAGGAGCAGAGCGAGATCAGCCATGCCGTGCGGACGGTGATGAGTGAGGCAGTCTCACCGGGCCTGCGTTGTCTGTCCCTCCTTCGCCAGAACCTGCCTGCCGCCGGCGACCAGAGTGTGAGGGCCAGGTTGAAGCGATGGACGCGCGGTCATGCGCTGGGTTGGGCGTTCGACAATCCACACGATACCCATGAGATCAGGGGTGCACGATTATTCGGGTACGACTATACGGACTTTCTGGATGATCCCGAGGTTCGCACCCCGATCATGGCCTACCTGCTCCATCTGACCGAACGGCTGATCACGGGCGAGCCCTTCATCTATGTCATGGAGGAATTCTGGAAGCCGCTCCAAGACCCGCTGTTCGCGGACTTCGCTTTCAACAAGCAAAAGACTATCCGCAAACAATCCGGCCTCGGCGTCTTTGTGACGCAATCGCCCTCGGACGTGCTGCGACACCCGATCGGCAAAACGATGGTGGAACAGAGCGTGACCCAGATCTTCTTACCCAATCCTCGCGCCGATCATGATGACTATGTGCAGGGATTCAAAGTCACGGAGGCGGAGTTCCACATCATCAAGAATCTCGGGGAAGCGAGCCGTCTGTTTCTCGTGAAGCAGGGCCACAGCTCGGCGATTGTGCAATTCGACCTGGGCGGCATGCCGGATCTGTTGAATGTCCTCTCCGGCACGACCGACAACGTGGCGTTGCTGGACCAGATCAGAGAGGAAGTGGGCAACGATCCCACAGCCTGGTTGCCGCTCTTCCATGAGCGCATCGCAGCACGGAAACGCCTCCGGCAGGAGCACGGAAGAGCGGGAGCGTAGAGACACCCTATGGGCATGGCAACGTATATCGAGCAGTCGGTGAACAACGCGTTGGACCACTACGTCGTAACTTCCAGCGATGCCGTTATTGGAGTGCTCACACCGGTCGCCGCGACCGCGATGACGCTCTATGTGCTGTGGACCGGCTTGCACGTCATGCGCGGCGATGTCCAGGAACCGATCACCGCGCTCGTCTGGCGCTGGTTTCGTGTGGCGCTCATCACCGGCCTGACGTTGAACGGGCCTCAATACAGAAGCCTTGTGAAGGAAGGATTGGACGGGATTCAAGAGGCCTTTGCCACGGCCTTCGGCGGAGTCCTCTCGATGGGAGGCACGATCGACCAGATGGCGGATCCCTTCACCACGCTCATGGAAACACTCTTCACCGAAGCGAGTTCTGCACTGGTCCCGCAATTCTCACTCTTCATCGCGGGCGGGATCTGTGCCACGGCTTCCGTCGTGATGGCCTTCATCGCGATGGGGCTCTTTCTCGTCGCGAAAGTCAGCCTTGCCTTGCTGCTCGCCGTCGGGCCGGCCTTCATCTTCTGCGCGATGTTTCCCGTGACGCAGCGCTATGCGGAGAATTGGCTGTCCAGCGCGCTGGTCGCCGTCTTCACCAATATCCTCATCATGGCGGTCATCACCTTTCTCGCGAGCCTGCTGCGGAATGCCTGTCTACACGTACTAAGTGCCTACTCAACCACCTCGATCCTGGCGGATGTCGTCGGCCTGCTGTTCCTCTCCATCACCGCCGCCTATGTCTTGCTCCATGTCGCGTCCCTGGGAGCGAGTTTGGCCGGAGGCCTCTCGTTGGGAAACCCCGGTGGGGATGCCACCAAGAGTGGCATGCTGCTCATGCACAGCGTCACGTCCGGTCTGAGTCGGTTGGTCCCGTTGGCCCTGGCCTCCACCGGCGGGTCCCTGAGTGGGCCGCGATCAGGGGCGGCGCGTGCCCTGCTGAGCGCGCTGCCTTCCGGGAAGACCCAGCCAGGGAGCGATCTCTATCAACGCGCCTCGTTGGAACGGTTACGCAACAGCGTCTCGCGAAAGGAGTAAGACATGTCTCGCATGAAACGCACAGTGATTGTGATGATCTTTGCCCTCATGGTCGTCCTTGGTCCGGATCCGAAATCCCAAGCCGGAGGGATTCCCGTCATTGACACGGCCAATCTCGTGCAATCCATCGTGCAGGCCCTGGCCTGGATACAACAGTTCCAGCAGATGCAGCAACAGATCCTCCAAGCGGAGCAACAAATCAATGCGATCGTGGGCTCACGTAACATGGGGAGTCTCATGAACAACCTCACCCTCGCCGGTGTCGTCCCCTCCGACGTCAATGCCGTGTACCACGCCATTCGGTCCGGCGGGGTCCAGGGTTTGACGGCGGCGGCGCAGATCATCCGCCACAACCGCATGATCTATAACTGCGAAGGCAAAACCGGCGATGCCTTGCGGATCTGTCAGAACATGCTGAACCAGACGCCGCAAAGTCAGGCCTATTACGCGAACACCTATCAAATGTTGCTCGGACGGATGCACCAGATCCGGGCCTTGACGACCCGCATCAATCAAACGGAGGACGAAAAAGGGATTCTGGAACTCAATGGCCGGATCGCCGCGGAACAAGCGCAGGTGAGCAACGACACGAACCGGATTCTGACAATGAAATCAATGATCGAGGCGGAAGAAAAAGCCGCGCAACAGGAACAGCAGGAACGCGTCCTGAAGATGTTGGCGCCTGGCACGGCGCGGACCTTCAATCACATGGCCCCCTGGACGCCGTAGCCCTGCTGATCAGACTGAGGACAAGCACATGGAAACGATGCCGGAGAAGCAGACGGACCCTTCACTCGTGAAAGCGGCGGACGAACCGCAGTTCTACGATCAGGGCCGCGACTGGAATACCGACTGGCGGCTTCGATTGGAAGCGTCGGAACGAAAGGCCTGGTGGGTCGCGGGCACCGCCTGCGCCCTGGCTTTGATCTTAGGAATCGGCCTCGCCTGTCTGACTCCCTTCAAGACCACCGTACCCTATGTCTTCGCGATCGATCGCGCTACCGGCAACGTGGAGCTGGTGAGCGCAGCGGATGATCGGACCGTGCTGGGGTATCAGGAATTGCTCGATAAACATTGGACGCAAAAATACGTGATCGCGCGAGAGTCCTACTCGTACCGACTGCTCCAAGCCGACTATGACCAGGTCCTGGCGATGAGTACGGATGAGATTGGTCGCGACTACGCGAGCCTCTTTGACGGCGTACACGCCCGCGATAAGCAGTTGGGGAGCGGTATCGAATGGCGCGTGAACGTCTTGAGTGTCACCGTCCAGAGCGATGCGATCGGACCGAAGGCCACGGTGCGGTTCGAGAAGCAGGTGAAGCGGACCGACACGCACAGCCTTGAACCGCCGCAGTATTTCATCGCGACGGTCTCCTACGAGTACCGCCACACGATGAAGGGCCAGGAAAAGGATCTGATCCAGAACCCGCTCGGCTACAAAGTGACGGGCTATCGGGTGGACGCGGAAATCGGGACGATCACGCCGCCGACGTCGGTCTTGTCGATGGTCGAGAAGAAATAAGGGGGAGGCATAGTCATGCACACCATGAAGAAACACAGACGGTCGATTACGGCATGCCTCACCGTCGCCCTCCTCTTCTCAGGAGTCTCATCGGACGCGGCGGAAGTCCCGGAGCCGGGCGACAGAGATCAACGAGTCCGGTACGTGACCTATCAGAAGGACGAAGTGACCAAAGTCACCGTCCGCCGTGGGGTCGTCACGCGCATTGTGCTGGGAGACGACGAACGCATCGTCATCGCCGGCAGCGGCTTTCTCGCAGACTGTGCGAAGCAAGAAGCGGAATGGTGCATCAGGGCCGATGTCGGGACCAATCAGGTCTGGGTCAAACCCAAGGAACAGGCGACGCACAACAATCTGGAAATCCGCACGGACAAGCGGGACTACAGCCTGGAGTTCACCGTCGTGGGAGATGATCGCATCGGACGAAAACAGCAGGCCGGGCAGGGAAAGCGCGGAACAGATGAGCCGATGTACCGCGTGATCTTCCGGCACCCACTCGTCCCGCCCAACCCTGCCACCATGACGGCGGTGCAGGCCTTGGCCCATCGCGCAAAACACGCTCGAGATAAGACCGACCTCCTCAACGAGCGACTGAACTCCTTTATGCCTGAACCGCGCAATTGGTCCTATTCGATGGAGGTGCTTCCAGGCTGCGAAGATATTTCTCCAACCCTCGTATTTGATGACGGCCGCTTCACCTATTTTCTCTTCCCTCCCAATCGCGAGATCCCTGCCATCTTCTACTTCTCGCCGTTGGGTGAAGAGACCCGCATCAATTTCCATATGGAGAAGGACATCGCCGTCGTGCAGCGGATGGGGCGACGATTTGTCTTGCGCTTGGGCGATGCCGTGGTCGGCATCTGGAATGACAGCTACGACAAGACCGGGGTGCCAACCATCGAGGGAACCACCGTGTCAGGCATCACCAGGACGCTACGCTGAGAAACGAACATGGAACAACCACAAAAATCAAGCAATCGAACTGAGCAGAAGGCTCCCATCGTTGATGGGATCGTGTCGGTCAACCACCAGGCCGGTGGCAGGAACGAGACCGCGGCGCGCGTGGCGTTTCTGATCGTGATGGCCATCGTGCTCGTGGTGGGACTCGTCTTCGCAGCAAACACCTATAGTGCGAAACGGAAAGCGGAAGCCACCAACGAAGAACGGGCGGCGAAGGTGGAGAACAAACCGGCCCAGGTGGGACTGAAGCGGGTCTTCGAGACCGATCTCCCTCCATCTCAAAATACTAGAGCAGTCCTACGTTCGACTAAAAACACGCCTGTAGCATCCGCGGACCATGGGATGCGGTCGTCTCTTGACAGAGGGATCGATGACGGAAGCCGACCACTGGCACTGGCTCCTGACCAGACACCAGAAAACCTATCAGTCAGCAGACGCTCTGCTAGTCGGTTTGGTGGGGAAGTCCTTGTGACGAACTCCCCTGCTTCGGACAGTCCCCGGACGCAACCAGCTGGAACCGGGCCAGACGCGGCAATCTCCTTGGTACGCGAGCTGCTCAATGGTGCGAGACAGCCGGACATGGGGTCCGGGAGCCTGCTGGGCGGACCAGCGATGCCGGTTAGCATGGGGGCAGACACCGGTAGCTCGCCGCCAGCGTCGATCGGGTACATGGGCGGAGCCAGCGGCCCCTCGATTGGCGTGACGAGCGTCGGTCTCGCGGCGCCGCCCGGTCCTGCGGCCAGCGGAGCCGGTCCCATCGGTGGGCTCCTGACGCCATCGGATACCCCCAAAGTCCAAGCCGGTCTCTTAGGTGATCGAAATCTCATCTTGCCGAAAGGCAGAACGATCGACTGTGCGTTGACCGTGCGGGTGATCAATGAAGTCGCCGGCATGGCGACCTGTGTCTTGAATAGCGATGTCTACAGTGACAACGGCCGCGTTGTTCTCTTGGAACGAGGATCGGAAGCAGTCGGCGAATATGCGGCGACGATGGCGCAGGGCCAGCGCCGCCTCTTTCTCCTCTGGACGAGGGTCAAGACTCCAACGGGCGTCGTGATCAATCTCAATTCGCCGGCCGCTGATGCCCTGGGCACCTCAGGGCTGGTGGGCTATGTCGATAACCATTGGTGGGACCGGCTGGGCGCGGCCTTTCTCCTCTCCCTCGTGCAGGACGGCATCGGTTTAGCCACCGCGACGCAGGCCGGTGGCGGCGGTGGGCAGAGTCTGGGGATCTATCAACATTCCGCCACGACGGGGAACCGCATGGCGGAACTCATCCTCCAATCCACTATCAACATCAAACCCACGCTCTACAAGAACCAGGGCGACCGCGGGACCATCTTCGTCGCGCGGGATTTGGACTTCAGCACCGTCTATGAACTGCATCCCCACTAACCTGCTCGCGCACGACACGATGGTGCGCGAGTTGTTGCGACCCTTGCTGCAGTACCTCGCGCTGCCCGGCGCAACCGAGATCGTCGTCAATCGGTCACAGGAAGTCTATATCGAGGTCGGCGCAGCCTGGCAACATCACCGCTCACCGGACCTGACCCTGAATCGATTGACCGCACTCGCCACAGCCATCGCGACGGCGACCGAGCAAGAGATCGGGCCCCACCACCCGATTCTCTCCGCCATGTTGCCCGATGGGGAACGGGTGCAAATCGTGTTACCGCCAGCGGTGGAACTGGGAACCATCTCGGTCTCGATTCGTCGCCCCAGCGCCTGGATCAAGACACTGGATGAATATGAAAGAGAGGGAGCTTTCAGCCGCTATGTCTGGGCCAAGGCAGCGACGCTGAATCGTCGCGCCGCCGAGCTCGATCGCATCGAGCGACAGCTCGTGCAGTATCTGACTCATCGTCAATTGGACTACTTCATTCGAGCGGCGGTGCTGGCGAAAAAGAACATCGCCGTCGTGGGCGACACAGGCTCCGGAAAGACCACGCTCATGAAATCGATTTGTCAGACGATCCCGGAGCAAGAACGGCTCATCACGATCGAAGATGTGCGGGAATTGTTGCTCCCCCAGCATAGCAACCGCGTGCATCTTTTATACGCCAAAGGCGGTTCGGGAGCGGCAACCATCACACCATCAGAGTTGATTGCCTCCACGCTCCGCATGAAGCCGGACCGGGTGCTCCTCGCGGAGTTGCGCGGCGGAGAAGCGTTCGACTTCCTCAAACTCCTCACCACCGGCCACAGTGGATCGATCACCTCCTACCATGCGGAGTCTTGTGCCCTCGCCGCTGAACGGTATGTCTTCATGTGCAAGGAGCATGTACAGGCAACCACCTACGATGTGCCGACCCTGAAGCGCCTGGTGGCCTTAACCATCGACGTGATCCTCCATGTGGTTGCGCAGAATCACTATGACGAGGAAGGAAGGCCGATCAGAAAAGAGCGCTACGTGGCGGAAGTCCATTATGACCCGATCGCGAAACTCGTGGCGCGATTCGGAGAAGCCACCCTGGTGAGGGCCTAGAGAAACCGATGTCACGCAAAAGCCTGCAGATCGCGATAGCCTTGTTACTCTATCTGCCGCTTGGCCTCTGCGGAGCGGATGCCCTCGCCGGTGCGGTCTTCACCCTCGCCAACAAACAGATGCCTGCAGATCTCTCCCTGAGCAGCTGGCCAGACTCCTGGCAAGCCTATCGTGACGATCCGATTCAGCGGAAGCGACTACAATTCTCCGCCGCCGTCGGCGGATTCGTCGGATTCGGTCTCCCGGCACTGCTCGTCCTGTCCCTGACCAACCAGAAGAAACCGCTCCATGGCGAGGCGCGATTTGCCTCTCATGATGAAATTCAACAGGCCGGGCTCTATGGAGAGAACGGCGTGATCGTCGGAAAAGTTGGACGGCAATACTTGGTCTATGGGGGCCAGGAATTCGTGTTGCTGGCAGCGCCCACCAGATCAGGCAAAGGCGTGAGCATCGTGCTCCCAAACCTGCTCCACTACGACGAGTCGGTGGTCGTCCTGGACATCAAAATGGAGAACTTCGCTTACACGTCCAAGCTCCGGCAGGCGCACGGCCATCAAGTCTTTCTGTTCAATCCCTTTGGCGCGGACGGCCAGACGCATCGCTGGAACCCACTGGATGCAGTCGATCGTGACCCGAATCGCCGAGTGGGCGAAATCCAAGCCATCGGGCAAGTGCTCTATCCAACGGAGCAGATCAAAGATGCCTTTTGGAACGAGTCCGCCCGCAACCTTTTCCTCGGCCTGACCCTCTCTATCATGGAGACTCCATCCTTATACTGCAGTCTTGGGGAAGTGCTCCGCCAGGCTTCCGGCAAGGGTCAGCCCATCAAGGACTATCTGCAAGACCTCATCAGCACCAGGGCCAAGAGTGACGCCCCGCTGAGCGACGACTGTACGGCGGCCCTACATCGATTCTGTGCCACCAGCGAGAATACCATGGCGAGCATTCTCGCAACCCTGACGGCTCCCCTCACCATCTTCAGCAATCCCATCGTCGATGCGGCGACGAGCGCGACGGACTTCGACCTGACACAGGTGCGCGCCCAGCGGATGTCGATCTATGTCGGTATTCCGGCCAATCGGCTCAGCGATGCCGCGCTGCTGGTCAATCTGTTCTTCTCCCAACTGATTCATCACAACACCATCGACTTGCCCGCGACGAATCCTACCCTGAAGCACCAGTGCCTCGTGATCCTGGATGAGTTCCCCGCCATCGGGCGGGTCAACATTCTGGCCAAGGCCGTCGGCTTCATGGCGGGCTACAATCTGCGCCTACTCCCCATCATTCAGAGTCTCTCTCAGCTCGAATCGGTCTATGGGGAAAAGGACGCCCGCACCTTCGTGACGAACCATGCCTGTCAGATCCTGTTTGCCCCTCGCGAACAACGAGACGCGCAATACTATTCTCAGATGCTCGGCACCTATACGGCCGAGGCAATCTCAACCGGTACGAGCCGACCACTCACCTGGGGCAACGGTAAACAATCATCGTCCAGCTCCACCCACTCGGAACAGGCGAGGCCTCTGCTGCTGCCACAGGAAGTGAAGGAACTCGGGGACCAGCGGGCGATCATCAACCTGATGCATACGAAGCCGATCCTCTGCGACAAGGCCCGATTCTATGCCGAGCCGGTCTTCATCGATCGGTTGAAAAACATCAGTCCATCCGTTGCGTCGGTCGGAAAGCGGATGCCGACCCAAGTGGAGCTCGAAGAGGCAGCCTTTGTGCGCCGGGAGCTGTCCGTGGAGATTCCCCGGCTCGACTTGGAGCTCCATCGCGCGAAGGTCGAACGACGAGTGCGTCCAGTCCAACCGGATGAGCCGATCGACCTCTCGAAGCTGGCCATGGATCTCACCACCCTCCCACCGGTCCTACCGCGTGACCCACCAACACAGGAAGACGTGAACAAGTTGGTCGATGCCTTTGTGGCTCAGCTGCAATGGACCGACAAGGTCGATGACGACATCTCAGAGAAGATGAGTCCTGTGAGCGAAGAAGGAAGAACCCAGAGAACAGAGAGGAACGTTGATCGATCCTTGGCGGATCGAGACAGAGAAGAGAGGGACGTATGACGATATGTATCAAAAGACGGGTACAACTTCAGGCACTCATAATCCTCATCGCCTGCGCCGCGACGCTGGCTTGTGTGCAGAAACCTCTCGTGCCATCCGGTGCGACTCGTGTGCCGATCAACAGCGACGAGATGATCCAGCAGTACCGTGAGCGAGTGAAGAGCGACCAGCGTGAGAAGCAGGAGCGGAGTGTCCTCACCCGACACATAGAATCGCTGACGCAACAGGTCCAGGAGTTGAGTGCCGCACTGACGCTCATGCAACTCAACCAGCAAGAACTGGCCAAAGGCAAATCTCGGTCCGGCCTCACGAATACAAAGACAGCACTGACGATCTCCCCTGTTTCACCAGAATCGAACGGTCCACAGACGAGCGCGACTGCATCATCTGATGGCGATATGTCTTCGACCGCATCTGCTCAGAGCCTTTCACGGACCGAAATGGCGCAGAGTGAAGAGGAGCGATCGACAAGGGTGGGCCCTGCTTGCAGCGCTGCACCATCAGCAGCAGCATCCCCCTCCCCTCCGTCTCCGACAGACAAAGAGCAGGTCAATTCATGGAGACCGCGCGTCATTGAATTGAGTGAACGAGAACAGGTCGAACTGCATCACCACAGTATCATCTTCCGTGTATCGGAACGGACAGGCCGGTCTGAGTTTCATCCCAGCAAGCCTCTGCAATCCCACCTGAAACAGATCATGAGCCGTGGCCCTTGCCTGCATGTGCGTGGGTACACGGACGGAGACAAGGATCTGTGGATCGAACATGAGACAGCCAAGCAACGGGCGTACAAGGCGCGCGCCTATCTCATCGCGCAGGGCTATGACCCGACCCACATCGAAATCACCATCGTCCCGGTCGGGCAACATGTGGCCGACAATGCGACAAAGAAAGGGCGGGCGAAGAACCGACGGGTGGAGATTGAAGTGAAGGAGCAGAATCCGTCGTCCGTCTGGCCACAGTGGTACGGATAGCAAAGAGGAAGGGACACCATGAATGAGATAGGTTTGGACGAAGCGCGAGAGGCGAAGCAGAACGACGAGCCTAGGCCTGTGGAAGGAACTCAGGACGACAACGCTGAACAACCACGACTCAATCAGCGTCATGATGCCGCCGAATCGTTGCGGAAGCGGTTCATCGAAGCCGGTGAGCAATTCTATTACCGCACAGCACCCGGTGAGCCGACGAAGATCGCGTTTACTGATCACGGGAAGCGCCTGGTCACGGAACATGACGACCCGAGCGTCATTCAGGGAATGGTCCTCCGGGCAAAGGCCAAGGGCTGGACCACCGTGCGGGTGAACGGCACCACCGAGTTCAAAACGGAAGCCTGGGTACAAGCAACGATCGCCGGACTCGATGTGGAGGGCTATACCCCTCGTGGAATCGACTTGGCGCGAGCGGAAGACCGGAGAGATCAGCGGCCGGTTCGTGGCAAGGGGGCACAGCCGCCTGTCGATCGCGACGCGTCACATGATCGGGGAAAGGATGATCATGTCAGAAAACCAGATAAGACTTTGAGCGACGGTCAACAGGTGGCGGTGACAACACTAGAAGCCATTCTGAAGGCACGGGGGGATTCGCCCACGATGATCGCTGCAGCCATCGAAGAAACGAAGGCGCGCCTGCAAGGCGAGCGAGTTGTGGTGGGTACCGTCGTGGACCATGGTCTCGACCATTACAACCACGATGTCCGGAAGGCCAAGAGCTACTTTGTGAAGGTGGCGACAGACCGTGGTGAACGAGAGATCTGGGGCGTCGACTTGGGACGCACGTTTGAACAGAGGAAGGTGCGGCGGGGTGATGCAGTGGCGCTGGTGCAACAGGCACAGGAGCGCGTGACCGTCACAGTCCCGCTACGGGATACATTCGGCGCGTCGGTTGGCACAGCACCACAACCAGCGATTCGCAATCGCTGGGAGGTCATCAAGCTGGATAGGCTCGGGGTCCGCGAGCAGCACCAGTTGAAGGAGGCGGCACATACCAGCACCCGGGAACCGGTCGTGCCTCGCTTTGATCACACGGCCTCGCGAACGGATCGCATGCCGAATGTCACAAGAAGCCCTGCCCTGGAGCGGACCAGAGGTGGCCGATGACTCATGCCGTCAAGAATATGTCCCTGGATCGTACTGAGGTGAGCCCATGAATTGGTGGAAGAGACGCAAATGGATCGTGGTCATTGTGGGAGTGGGCCTCCTCGTCATGGCCCAGGATGCGCCGGCACAAACACCACCGAAACCGTCCTTCCTGGAAGGGGACACCAGGTTGGCCTGTGAATGTCTGCTATGCTTAGCAGCGGGCCCACAGGCTCCGAAAGAATGCCAAGCCGCGCTCACAAAGTACTACATGATCCAGGCAGGGAACCCGTTCAAAACTATGGTCATGCGAAGAAACTTCCTCCAGCTCTGCCCCAAGCAATAGTCCATTCAACAGGACTTCTAGACATCGACATGGCACGGCGCCTCCAGCCACGGTGTCGCGAAGTAGCCCTGGCCAAGGCCGAGCTTCTCTCCAAAGCTGCCCACTTTTGTACGTCCACGGTACTGATGCAGTAAAACTTAGTTTAAAATAATGCCTTATTTATACCTCATTAGTATAACTCATACCATGATTCCCCTCTTGCGAATAACTTCTCCTACCTCAAGGGAATAGCCTCAAAACCTGACCTTCCTCATAACAACCACGGCGCCACACGCCTCTTGCGTCTCCGGTTTGGGTAACTACAGGCGAAGAGAGGCGCTCGTGTGGCGTGAGGATTCCCGAGTCACCACGTATCGGAGGAAAGGAAGGACGGACACTATGCGGAAAGATCGATTGGCGACGCTCACTATGGACATTGTGGTCAACCATCCGACCAAGCGCACAGCCCTCGACGCAGCCTATAGTCGGCTCAGTCCCTGGGCACAGTCCGAGTGGGACTGCGCAAATGATGGCACGTCCATCACCGAACGAGCTGCACGGATCGGCCACTCGATCCGGGAACAGCGTCGCTGCGACGAGAGTCTGATTGAACACATCTTTGCTGCCCTTCATGGACGAACCTTCGTGGTCCTCGACGCCACCTATTGCTTCATGACGCAGCGGATGCTGGACCGGCGGACGGGACGCCGTATCCCTCCTGACGCGGTTCGGCGCTTTGCGTCACAACCCATCGCGAGTCTGCTGCTTAACGCCCGTGCGCACCAGGATCTGAAACAGCGGGGAGTCCATACAATCGGCGACCTTCTGCCTCATGCCTATGAATGGTTATCGCCAAAGCGCTTGGCACCGGGCAAACCTGTGATGAACGTCCGGCTTTCGGTTCGACGTTGTCTGCGCATTCTGGGTGTCGAGATTGTCTTTCCCGAGATCAAACAGCGGGCAATCTATTGTCCCTGCTGTGCGCACCGCGAGACCGACGTCATGAAGATCGTCGCCTTGGCGGGGGTGTGAGCTGAGTGAAGAGAGATGCTTTTGTGGTTGATTCCACAACGGTACCGAATGCGACGTGGCGAGAACGCAACTCCCTGATATTGCAGGAGCTTATGATCTCGGCTAATCGCAGAACACTGCATAGAAGTTAATGGCAAGCGATGCATTTCAATGTGTTGACACGTACGGCATAGAGCCGTACACTTGAAGATTGGGAGGGCGAATCATGGCAACAACCTCTGCAACACTGAATTCCTCTTCTGGCAAGACGGCCAGGCTGGAGGCACGTATCACGAAACAGCAGAAAGCCTTTTTTCTGAGAGCGGCCCAATTGGCCGGGCTGTCCCTGACCGATTTTATCGTCGCCTCTGCACAAGAACACGCCTCGCGAACCTTGCGCGATCATGATGCCATGGTTCTCAGTGACCGGGATCGGAAGGCGTTTGTGGCGGCGCTCTTGACTGCGCCTGAGCCATCCACGCGCCTACGACAAGCCGTGCAGCGCTATAAAGCACGTCAGCAGCGCGGCACCAATGTCCGGTGAACGTGATCTTATCGTCGAGCCGATAGGCAAGCACCACAACCGTGGCGATTTTTCATGTGGCTACGAAGCGCTTGACCAGTACCTCCAGAAACAAGCTACACAGGATGCGCGGCGCATGGTCGCCGCGCCATTTATTCTCACCCGAGAGAGCGATCGCAAAACGGTCATTGGATACTACACGCTCTCGGCCTTCGGCGTCGCTCTCCAGGATTTACCGGACGAGGTTGTTAGAAAACTTCCAGCCTATCCGATCGTGCCAGTCACCCTCCTGGGGCGCCTTGCCCTCGATCAGCGGTACCGAGGGCAGGGACTCGGGGAGTTTCTACTCGTCGATGCGCTCAAGCGGGCGTTGAAGCAGTCCTCGCAGATTGCCGCTGCAGCCGTTGTGGTCGACGCGATCGACGAAACATCTGCCGGCTTCTATCGACATTTCGAGTTCATAACTTTTCCAGACAAGCCAGGACGACTTTTTCTTCCGATGAAAACCATCGCCAGTCTTCTTACGAGTGGTTAGGGCGCAGTCTTTGGAATGAGCGCAGCGTGGTGGCTGGTCGTTTGGATGATGTATTGGTTGCCATGATTGGTGAAGATGAGTCAGCGGATCTTTCACTGTCCTTCGATTCGCAAGCCGCGGCCATAGGGATTGGTGGGACTCTCGGAGTGAAACGGACTGCCTGCGCCGTAAGAATTGTGGATGGAGTCGGGTGAAAACCGAGACCCGTACCGGCCGTAGTGGTTGCAGGTTGAATCAGGATCGTACGGATTGGCGCTCAACTTGCCGCGGTAATTTCCCTGCTGGTCATAAAGCCTTGGCGCATCGGTGGCGAAAGAACTAGTCGCCGATTGATTACTGAACGGACTGCCGTACGGACGGTCCCTGGGCCCAGGCCGAGTGGGACAGCGCAAGTGATGGCGTACCCATCAACGAACGAGCGGCGCGGCTTGGTCACTCAATCCGGGAACAGCGTCGCTGCGACGAGAGTCTGATTGAACACATCTTTGCCGCGCTCGATGGACGGACCTTCGTGGTCCTCGACGCCACCTATTGCTTCATGACGCAACGGATGCTGGACCGGACAACGGGACGCCGTATTCCTCCTGACGCGGTTCGGCGCTTTGCGTCACAACCCATCGCGAGTCTGCTGCTTAACACCCGTGCGCACCAGGATCTGAAACAACGGGGAGTCCATACGATCGGCGATCTCCTGCCCCATGCCTATGAATGGTTATCGCCAAAGCGCCTAGCACCGGGCAAACCGGTAATGAACGTACGGCTTTCAGTTCGACGTTGTCTACGGATTCTCGGCGTCGAGATTGTCTTCCCCGAGATCAGACAGCGGGCAATCTATTGCCCGTGTTGTGCGCACACCGAGACGGATGTCATGAAGATCGTGGCCTTGGCGGGAGTGTGAGCAAGAACCCGGAAATGAAAGGGGCCATGATCGGAACCAATCATGGCCCTTGAAGAATAGAAGAAATACGAAGGATACGATTCCTCCAACAGCAGTTTTCGAAAAGAAGACTGATAACTCCTTTTGTGTGCGTTGATGTGTTGGCCTCTCACCGGGAGGAGCAGACCACGCAGCAAGGGAAAAGGACCTGGGAGGGAATCCGCCCCCAGGCTGATCGGAGGACCTGAAGCGGAGGGATGACCATGGGTAGAAGGCTCCCCCGGATGCAGTTCAGAAGCGTGATCAACGCAGCCCGCCGGTGGAAATCGGGGCGAGTGAAGGGGGCCGGATCCACACTGGCAACGAACATCAAGTCGGCACGAGTGCGACGGAATCAAGCGACGATTAGGAATTGGGTGGGACAACGCCAAAACGCCACAGTACTCGTCGTTAGGCGTCAGGAAACTTTTCTGGTGCGTGGAGGTGCGTGATGGTGAAGCGAAACAGCCGTCAGACCCGCTAGGCTCCAGTCAACTCTACCTACGACGGCGAGATCGATTCTTACCCCGCTTCACCAGTTCGTCGACGATAAAGGGGATGCCCTTTTTATATGCGAAGCCTCGACCAAGGAATTCAACATGCGCGATATGGGTCCTTCGCTTAGAAGCAAAAGAAATTTGATGCTTCCCTTTCTGCCTCTTTTGCCAACCGTCCTTATCCACCCCAAAGAGTTCCTGAACCTTCGCCTTTGTTTCCTCACCATAGGCAATTACAAACTGTGATTTAAGGACTTTCGGACGTTTCAACAGAGCTTTTTTGCGTTCATTCCATATCCTGTCATTGTCCCAACCCTCAGGAAGATGAATATTTGTTGCGTGTTTGTGTTTCGGAATTGGATCACATTCCATAAGAAACGTGCTTCCCTCCTTCCGGCCCAAGTGATTTCTCCAATATGCACTCCATATCTTTCGTTTTGACCACTGACAGTGATTTGCAAACTCCAACGCAAAACGCGCCGCACAATTCCACACCTTAACCGGATTCTTACCGTCGCAGTCGAACGGGTTCCTGCAACCCGCTTTACCAAGCCTGTCATGAGCCTCTTTCAGATCCATGATCGGCTTGAAGTTCATTCGGGCGCTGATGTTTTTGTAATATTCCTTTTTCCCCTTCGGCGCATGCTCCTCATATCCCAGAAAAAGTATCTTCACGTGGCACTTTGGGCCATAGCCCACGAACTTTATAAGTTTTTTGATGTCAGAGTCTTTTAGTTGGGTCTGTCTACGCATAGTCAAAATCTCTCCTTGATTGACCCAACCAGCACTGGTCAGACCGTTTTGGCCCTTGCCTGTCCATCTTGATATCGTGCGGCCATGCGCCGGGCCATCTCTGCGAATTCCTTGCGGAGAGACTTAGGGCCCAACACCTTGACTTTATCTCCGAATCCCAGCAACCACCATCGCAACTCATGCGTATCTCTGACTGTCGCTTGCAGGCGCGTGCGCCCATCTTTTGTCATTGTGGTAAGGCGTTGATTGCGTGCCAGTGGTCGTTCGCGGAGGTGGATGGCGGTCTTCGCCTCAAACAGCACATCCAGGTGTATGAGACCGCCTTGTGTGGGGTACGAAAAGAGTTGTTCTTTAGCCACATACTTCTTGAGCGTGAACCCACTGAGCCTCTTCGCTCGGTCTCGCATGACCTCAGCAATGGATATACGATGGAGCGCCAAGTGCCGAAGATTTGGATAGTCCCTCAGCGTGGCGATCAGATAGAACACACCATCGCGAATCACAAGACCACAGGGATGAGCTACATACCGTTTGGGTTGATCACCGTGCTTTGAACGGTACACCAGTTGAATCTGCCGTTCGTGTAGGAGAGCCTGCTCCACGGCCATCTGCACAGCCGCGTTGATTGAGGGTGGTCGGAGGGCTGGTCCGCGAGAGATGACACACACTTTGTCCGGCCATAGACTGAGCTGATTGGTGGTTTCTTGCCTCAGGCATTCCTCGGCGCGCTGAAAGTGACCTGCCAATCGGCGATGGACCACCTGTGGTAACAACGGCTGTAGATATTCCCGTGCTAGCTGGAACGCCAGTGCCGTCGGTACATCCAGCCCAGGCACATCCACCACTTTAGCCGCTTCGCTCCAGAACCATCGACTGGCGCGTCCTTCCTCACTGCTACTGAGGGGAAAAACCGTAGACAGCGTGTTCAAATCTCGCTGAATCGTTCGGACGTTGACGGTATAACCCTGTTCTCTGAGCCGAACCAGCAGTGCGCTGGTCCCAATTGAACCAGGCGCACGAGGGATCTCCTGGAGCAATGCCCATTGTCTCCGAACGGTATCTCTTGCCGTAGGCATCGGTTGCCTCACACCCACTCTTTTACTCGGACTATACGACACAGTCCGTCGCATGTCCCGCATATGCTCGAATTCTGAGCACACGAAAGGAATCGAGCTATGAGAAGTCACACCAATCTTATTCGAAGGGCTAGATCACACCGCAACCGATACCGTCCTTCCAGATGGGATCCCTCGATACCAGAGGAGTATCGCGTCCCGATCGCACAGTGGCTTCTACGCCTGTTGTGTAACATTCGAGTGGACATCGATGAGTGGGACGCGGATCGTATCATCAGGGCAGTCGGCCTTGAACAGGACAAACTTAAAGACTTGAATCACCCCAAAGCCATAGATGCAATGAGGAAGCGATTGGTGGGGCTTGAGAGGCAGCCTCGAAAGCAAACGGGCGCATTATATTCAAACCTCACTCTGCTTTCAGATCTGATCGGATTGAGTTACATCGAGAAGGAGTTGCTTGCCTTTGCGGCATTGCTTCACGTTTCGAGGGCGCTGGCCGATTGCCTGGATGGCCTGAGAGTCTCATTCGCCACCTCGGTATCTGAGGTATTGGCTACTGCCTTTGAGGCAGAACAGCACGACCTACGGTATGCACTTCGCACGGAAGGCGTCCTGAGCACCGCCGGACTCATTTATCTTGATCGAACAGCGGATACCGCAAGTGACGTGCTATGCCTCCTCGATGGCCTAGACAATTCCTTACTCACTGAGGCGGAAGGTGAGGCACACCTCTTCTCAGAGTATTTCCAAGCCTCGCCACCGCCACGTCACCCCCTCACTGCGTTTCCACATTTGAAAGACGAGATCACAATACTCAATCGTCTCTTTTGTGGCGTGCAGGAACGGCCGCAAGGAGTCAACATCCTTCTGTATGGTGCCAGTGGCACCGGTAAGACGGAATTTGTCAGGGCGTTCGTGGAGGCGAGCGGGGCTCAGTTGTTCCAGATCGCGCACGAGGTGGAGGCCGCGAGGTTGAATGAGAAACATTTCCGGTTTCGATGTTATCAGTTGGCCCAAAAGCTTTTAACCAAGAAAACAAAGTGCCTCATCCTATTCGACGAGGTCGAGGATGTCTTCCCCGACGAATACATCCCGTTTTTCGGTAGAGCAAGAGCTTCTGGGCGTTACAAGGCCTGGACCAACACGGAGCTGGAGTCGAACCCGACGCCGGCTTTTTGGCTTTGCAACGGGATCCAGCAGATCGATCCCGCGTTCCTCCGCCGATTCACCTATGCAATTGAGTTCCGTACTCCACCGAGAGCGGTGAGACACGCGATGCTGGAGCAGGTGTTCAACCATACAGCCGTACGCCCAGCGTGGATCGATCAAGCGGCGAAGAACCGATATGTAACGCCGGCGCTTATCGAACAGGTGGGAAAGGTGGTGAATTTAACTCGGGATGAGGAAGCAACGGTCCTGGAGGACGTGGCTGAAAGGATGCTCCGGCGTAACCTTGAAATACTGGGGCACCCTACTGAATACCTTCATCGGCCTCGTGAGCGATCACTGACCTACCGTATAGACGTGCTCAATCCTAATCAGGATCTGTCTGTTTTAACTGCAGGTCTCAGGATACGACCCAACGCTCGCCTCTGTTTGTATGGCCCCCCGGGCACTGGAAAGACGGCCTTTGCCCATCACCTTGCTGAGCAAGTGGACAAGCCGATGCTGCAAAAGGCCGCGTCCGACATACTAAGCTGTTGGGTAGGAGAAACAGAAAAGAATCTGGCTTCGATGTTTAAGGAAGCCCAGCACGAGGGCGCGGTGCTCTTCCTTGATGAAGCGGACAGCTTTCTTCAGGAGCGAGTAGCGGCAGTTCGCTCCTGGGAAGTAACCAAAGTCAATGAACTCCTGAAGCAAATGGAACAATTTGATGGCCTGTTCATCTGTGCGACCAACTTGATGGAACGACTCGATTCCGCCGTGCTTCGGCGCTTCGACCTGAAAATCCGTTTCGGGTATGTAAAAGCCGAGCAGGTCACGCAGTTATTCTTCGATGTACTGACTCTTATAGGAAGTGACGATGAATCACCTCGGCAGGATGAAACCGTCATACGCAGATTGTCTAAGTTGCAGATGCTGACTCCTGGCGATTTCTCGACCATCGTCCGGCAGTCCCGCGCACTCGGTATTCGTTATGACTCTCATCGTCTACTGTCAGCGCTGGAAGCGGAGGCGGAGGCAAAGATGCGAGGGGGAAGATCCGTTAGGGGATTCGCTCGATAGCCCCAGGTATCCAGAACTCTTATTTCGGTTCGCACCCCGATTAATCTGCGGAGAACTCGCAGGCTGTAACTGAGGCCGCTTCTAATGTTGACCTCTATAACTCACCATCCAGAAATCACTGAGTACGGCCTGCAAACCGCGTCTAAACTTCCCGATGCTTTCTTTTACATAATCGTCCAGGGCATTCAGCGGGCACGGTCGGCTCTAATGCCCTCGATTACACCGCCTATCTGGCTCACCTCGAACACTGTCAACTCCGCGACGGCTTGCCCCTAATAACCCCTGATGGAGAATCCTGTGCATCCACACCTACAGACCGGAACACAGCCCTTGTCGCGCCCAATGCAATCGCTTCAGTTACCTACAGCCCGAGGTTGAAGGGACGGAGCCACCAACGGCTCAGCTCACATGAAAGAGAAGAGCAGTTCGATCGGGTGATTCGGGCGACAGCTGGCATGTATGACTTACAGTAAGACGATTCAGCGAGAATCCCTCCTCAACAGAGGTGCACGATCAGGGTCCCCTTGCCACTGGTAACCAACTATTGCTCGATTGATGCCGTCTGCCTTACGAATGCGAAACCGGTCGACATCTGCGGTAGAACCCAAGACAGTTTCTGTTGAACACCGCATTGGGGTGCGGAGCAGGTACTGAGAACCGATGCCGACGGGTGAACGGATCTTTCACTGTCCTTCGATTCTTAAGCCGCGGCCGTAGGGATTGGTGGGGCTATGCGAGCGATAGAGACTGCCTGCGCCGTAAGGATTATTGACGGAGTCGGGCGAAAACGGAGAGCCGTACCGGCCGTAAGGGTTGCTGGTTGAATCAGGATCGTACGGGTTGGCGCTCAACTTGCCGCGGTAGTTTCCCTGTTGGTCGTAGAGCCGTGGCGCATCGGTGGCATATGGATTCGTCGCCCATTGATTGGTAAGGGGACTGCCGTAGGGGCTGTAGGGATTGTTGATGGCGTCAGGCGCAAAGGGACTCCCCACCCCTAACGGATTGGCCGTCGAGTTCTGCTGGCACGGATTGGCGCTCAGTTCTCCGAGGTCATTGGCGGCGGCAGAAACAGGAGCGGTAGGAGCAAGAGGAGAAGCAGCGACATCGGACCCTCCTTTACCGGGATTAGCACCTCCAGGTCATTGAGACCAAGGGATGCCCCATTGCGCCACATGCCGGACTAGTCCTTGATTGGACAGGAGAACGTCGCCGCAAAGAAGGGACCCTTCTGGGTCAGATTCTCACAGATTGCTGTATCCGATGCGTAAACCTGGGATGATTCGACTTATTCAAATGATCGGTTAGACGGATTGATTTCGGGGCGTAATGATTTCTGAATCAGCTTCCGATAATCCTCGTCCCGAATACGAACGGTCCTGCCAAGTCGGACTGCCGGAACCCTTCTCTGAGCAATCCACTTATACCAGGTGCCTTTCTGAATTCCTGAGTCTGCAGCCAACTTGTTGATCGACCACAAACTGCCGTGAGTGCTGGTTTGTGATGATTTAATGCTCGAGCGATGGAGATGTTTAGACTCAAGGTCTGCCTCGTAGATTCGCATCAGTTCTTGTCCAAGTTGGTTCGCAACCTTCTGCGCAATGATTTCGGTTAGTCGATCAAGAATCTGGGCTGTTTGGTTAGCCAATTCGGTTACTTGCGTTGGGCTCATAGCTGTTGGCCTCCTTTTGGTTGGTGGACGAAAAGGCGTGTTAAGACATATCTGGCCCTGTAAAGGGAAGCCCCGGAGGGCCAGAGGCTTCTCTCTGAAGCACCTCAGCGCTTCAGCGTGTGTGCGATGATCCACTCCTTCGTCTCAAAGGCGACATTCCTGAGCGCCTCCAGGTCGTTGAGGCCGAATGAGGTGCAGTGGTGTCAGGCACCAGATTGATCCTTGAACGGTCGAGGGAAGGTCGTTGCGAAGAACAGGCCCTTCTCGCTGACGTTCTGCCAGATCGTCGCCTTGATGTTCCCACATCGCAGCGTCGTTGCCGGTCATTTGGATGAGTTATTGGTCGCCATGGTGTTTCCACCTCTTGTTGAACTGTAGATGACTCTCTCACGTGAGGAGGAGAGGCACCGCACAGTTCACGGAGGAAACGGCAGGCAGAGTCCGGAGCCAACGTGCCGGAGAGGCGTAAGCAACGAGAGTGAGAGAATCACTGGCGCGAACGATGCGCCTCGCAGAGGAAAGCCGGTCGGCTGCTGCCGGTGGCGACCTGACACCAATGCAGGCTAATGGTGCTAAATGCGTTCTCTGGTTCTTTCTTCTTTTTGGACATCGAATAACAGATGTAAGCTGAAATCTTGATCAATCACGGTGGTGGTAAAAGTGCAATCGTTTCTCGAATGAGGCTTGCATGGATTACCTTTGCCAATCCGAGCGGAGTGTCCTGGATATGAGTGCTGTACTGAAACTTTCTCTGTTCAGTTGCCTTAATCTCCTCGCTGACCAGCCCCATGATGAACTGAAATGACATGCCCATGGCAATTGCGTTGTCATGAAATCTTTCCCCGGTAAAGTTAATATAGACCGGACCACCGCTATTCCCAGGGAACACCCGAAAATCTAACAGAAAGCTGAGTGTGGTTTTTGTCGGCAGTAAGGGGTATGACGCTATTTTCCCACTTCGTAGAATCGGAAAACTACCTACAGGAGATTCAAAACCGAATGGATATCCCAAAATATCCAACATGTCCCCTGGATGTACGTTGTACTTTGCCAGAAGATCATCATTAGCAAGCATGTTTATCGGTATGGATACCGGTCGTCCTAGTTCCGGCACTGCTATGTACATGGCTGCAACATCCGCTTCACCGTGTTGAGCCCATAGAGGTCTTCCCGCTTCCCTTATACTTATTAATGTGGGTACAGCACCCCAGTTTCCGTTTTCTAGTTGTCGCCTGAAGTACAAGACCGCAACATCACCCTTGATCTTTTGCAAAACATGAGCAGCCGTAACGAGGGTATACCTATATTTGTTCACCTCTGTCGGGTGTGGATTCCCCACTATGAATACTGTTCCCAAGGATTGACCTTGACCATCTGCGCTTGGGCCTGCTATGCGCAAAGTAGCCATCATTAGCAGAGTGTCAAAATCTGCAGGAAGGGATTTTTGTGTCTCCGATTGCGCGGGCGTCGATAAAAGAAGAGTTATAAATATTAGCAAGGCCACTACGTACGAACGCCGGTGCTTCATCCTTTCTTCTTTTATACGTTGATCGGACCATGCAAGAGATTGTTTGGATACAGACATGTCGCCTCCCCAAAGGAAATGGGCGAGGACCAGGGATCGATCCTCGCCTATCGAACCGGCAAGCGGTTTACATGTTACTTGCTCGTTCCGTAACCAGGTTTTGGCACTCGTTCAACCACTGAGGTGTTTGGCTTGCGACGTGCCTCCTCCACGGTCTTGAAACGGCCAGTAATCGCGCTGCGACCCTTGAGGGTAGATTTCGATTCAGACTTTGCCATTAGGCATTCCTTTGTTAAGGTGAAGATGTTTCTTTGCTCGATCTGGGGTGTTGCATACAGCGAAACATCAAGCTAGAATGCCGCACCCTTCGGGGCAGCCGGGGTGCCAGCCGTCAAGCAAACACCCCGGTGCCGAGATCCGCCGGGATTCACTTCCCCGGTCACGCCCTCATGGGGCGTTCAGTGTCTTCTCATTTGTTTCACCTCCAATCTGATGGCCTCAGGTCTTGTCTGGGCGGACGGGCCTGAGGTCATCGGGTTCCTACGTACTAACTGTTTCCTTTCATGTAACCCATTTACTTGCGCAACTAGTGCCGATTTTCTTGGCAAAACTAGGGCTTTGCCCTATTGACATGGCATGTCGTTCCGATGAAAATCACCGTCTTTAACGATGCACTGAAACTACATATAGCTAGCAGGATTTTTTGTCAACACCAAGTATTGTGGATCTTTGGGAAACGAGAGGAAAGGCTGTGAATAACCGGAACGCGAATCTCACGGCCTATTCTGGACATTTCTCAAGGAGGTTATCCACAAAAATAAGTCGATACAAGAAGCCTCCGCAGATGACCCCAGCCATTTTTTCTTCCTATAAGGCCATTCGGCCGATATTTAGTGCGGCTTCTTAGGCAAAAGAGTGGGCAGGCATACGTATTGACTGATGAACGATGCGCCTTGCAGGTGTGAGCCGGTGAGGGTTGCTACTGGAGCCCCAGACAATTCTATCGAACGCTGTCCTGGGCTAGTGAGCGGGTCCTGAGAACTGATGCAGATGGGTGTGAGTGTCTTTCACTGTCCTTCGATTCTCAAACCGCGGCCGTAGGGATTGGTGGGGCTATCGGAGCGATAGGGACTGCCTGCGCCGTAAGGATTGTTGATGGAGTCTGGCGAAAACCGAGATCCGTACTGGCCGTAGGGGTTGCTGGTGGAATCAGGATCGTATGGATTGGCGCTCAACTTCCCACGGTAATTTCCTTGCTGGTCATAGAGCCTTGGCGCATCGGTGGCGAAGGGATTCGTCGCCGATTTGTTACTGAACGAGCTGCCGTACGGGCTGAAGGGATTGTTGATCCCGTTCGGTGCAAAGGGACTCCCCGCCCCGTACGGATTGGCCGTCGAGTTCTGCTGGTAAGGGTTGGCGCTCAGTTCTCCAAGGTCTTTGGCGGAGGTAGAAAGAGGGACTAGAAGGAGCAAGAGGAGAAGCAGTGCCATCGGGCCCTCCTGCGACAGGATTGTTCTCTGATATAGGTTACTGCCCCACAATAGCCCCGTGCAAGTATCGCCGACAGGATTAGAACTGTTCAACTTTGCTGCTGCTCAGCTCGCGCGCTTCTTCCATACTAAGAACGTGTTTGCTTCGCAGAAGATAGAAGCGGTTATGTCATGGGGGTCAACCCATCAATACGTGCATGACTCAAACAATCGCGCAGGTCCCCGATTGTCCCCGCGAAAGATGGATTAGGTAGAAAGAGCAAATTGAGTTACTAGTCCTGTGAGCGTCACGTTCTCAGCAATCACGTCGTGCGGGATCAGGACATACTTCCAAGGCTTGCCGCCGTTGCTGAGGGCGTGGGTCGTGGCGCGGGTGCACCAGGTGACGGCTGCCTCTTTCTTGGCAAGCACATCTGGCGAGGTCATTTCGTTCTTGGCTTTGGGCTCCAGCATGTAAATGCAGTCCGATGTCTCAGCCACAAAGTCCGGCTGATAGTCGTGCTGCGAGACCCCCTGCTTATAGGAAATCTGGAATTGTCCTGAAGCCGGCCGGAACCACTTCTGGGAATCTCGGTCTAGGATAATGGCCAGCCGTCGCTCCGTGTCGGAGTCGAACTTCTGGACGGAATAGAGGCCGCGCTGGAATCCGCCAAAGAGCATCTGCGAGATCCGGCTTCGATCCTCTACGGTCTGACGAAAGTCTTGGACTGGCTCTCCATTTCTCGCTGTATAGGCACTGGGCTTCAGATCAGTGAACCCCTTACTCACCACCACATCGTAACCCGTCGCCTTCTCCCAATGATGTTCCTGCATCTGAGCATGAACGAAAGCGGCGAGCTGTTTCTGATGATAGATGAGGACGTTCCTCGCATCCTCTTCGGAAAGATATGAGCGGAGGTGTGTGACCAATTGACCGGCGAGGTCATACAGCAAATCAGAGTGCTCGTCGTAGCTGATGTCATCGAAGTCAACGAGTCCCCGGACAAGGTAATCTTCGAGCCGTTGTTCCGGCTGCATCCGTCCGCCATAAGTCAATGTCTCCTGCTCATGGGTCCGAAGGTGCTGGATAAGCAGATCCCGCTCGACCGGCTGGTAATGGATGTTGGAACAGTTCAAGGTAAAGACATGAAAGCCGGTGGTCGTTTCGCCCCGTGGCACGACAAGAATCCTTGGAATATCGATCGATTGCCGCACGACAAGTTGCGCCATTTTAGCGACAACCTCCGCAATGCCCGGGACCGCGGCCATGCCCGGTAAGGCCTGCTGACTTGGCGTGACGGACTGTTTCACCTCTTCAACAATCTGTGCCTGAATCTCCGGTTTTAAAAGGTCATTCGAAGACGGCAGGTTCTCGTATTTCTGGATGACCTTGTACGCCGCCTGCGCAATCCCTCGCTCGACCTCACCCGCAAAGATTGAAGTGGCTTGTGCTGGCCCACCAGCAGGGCCAGTGAGAGAGGCCCCGTGCAACTGTTCCTCGATCTTTGATTGAGCGACCACTGTTCGCATTTTCTGCAGATCAGTCGCCGGGTCGAGAATTACCTGCGCCAGGCGGATCATGGAGTCAGGCTTGTTGGCTTCATCGATGATTTCCTGGAACCGGTCGTGGGCCACGATGTTCAGGCGGTCTACGGGGCTGACCCCAGTCCGCTTGCCATAGGGAAGCCGGAGACCGCGTCCAATAGATTGCTCGATAAGGGTTCTCGCGTTAGCAGCTCGCAGTGGAACAATTGTGTAGAGATTCGTAACGTCCCAGCCTTCTTTCAACATGTTCACGTGAATCACGATCTCAGTAGGCTCCTCCGGACTTTCAACAGCAAGGAGGCGCTGAACCATCTCGTCCTCTTCCGCACCAGTCTTGCTGGAATCCACTTGAATAACTTTGTCTTTGTATCGGCCTTCAAAAAACTGCGGCGACTGAATCAACTGCATGAGTTGGCCCGCATGCGTCGTCTCGCGGGCGATAATCAGCATAAAGGGCTTCACCACTCGCTGCCCTGTCTGCCTCGCGTAGGTTTCTAGGTCTACCTTGGTGTTCTCGTGAAGACGAACGCCATCTTCCAGCTTGATCTGTTCCAGCTGAGCGGCATTGAACTGACTCGGGTTGAAATTCTTCTGCGTAACCACCGCCGGCTCTTTGACAAAGCCATCGGCCATCGCTTTGGCCAGCGAGTAGTCATAGATCACGTTCTTAAATGGCATCGGGCCTTTGGGGGACTCCACAAACGGAGTAGCCGTAAGCTCCAACCCGAAGACCGGTTTGAGTTCGTTGATTGCTCGCACACCGGCCGACGCCCGGTAGCGGTGAGATTCGTCCATGAGCAACACAAGATCGTCGAGACCCGCCAAATACTCGAAGTAGCTCTGACCGATGTACTCAGACAAGCGCTTGATCCGTGGCGCTTTGCCGCCCCGGACTTCCGAATTGATCTTCGAAATATTGAAGATGTTGATGTGGACCTCTTGTCCAAACCCAGGCAAGGGTGTGTGACGAGCCGCCACACCTGACTCGTAGTTGTCTCCCGTAATGATCGTTGGCGGTTCAGTGGCAAACTCGGCAATCCCGGCGAAGACATACTTCGACGTACTTGGCGTAAAATCGGAGATCAGTTTGTTATAGATGGTCAGGTTAGGCGCCAGGACAAAGAAATGATTGATGCCATGGGCAAGATGCAGATAGCTGATGAACGCGCCCATGAGCCGGGTCTTGCCAACGCCTGTGGCCAAAGCAAAGCAGAGGGAAGGGAACTCCCGTTCAAAGTCAGTGACTGTCTGATACTCACTCTTGATCGCAGCCAACGCCGCCGCAATGTCCGCTCCCTTCTTAGGAGGCACGATCTCCGTGACGCGATCGAGAATTTCCAATGAGAGCCGCTGCGGATGGCGGAGGCTTAACCGTCCAGCTATGGCGTTGACGTGTCGATTCATGATTTCGCCTCTTCGCCAAGAAGTTCCATTCGGTCGGGTGGAATCGGCGCTTTGGGCAAATTCTCGATCTTCAGGCTGTAATCGTCATGGCCCCACTCGCAGCGGGTAAGCACAGTCTTGGGAATCTTCTTGATCGTGAGATTGGGATACTTATCGGGCTTGCCTCGAAATGCAGGGCACAGCACTAGGAGCGAACGCTCTTCGCCAACTTCATCGCTCAATGCCTGCAACTGATCATGGCTCAGGTTCTGAGTCGTGACATAGATAAAGTCTCGTTCGGTCGAATGGCCCTGCTGCCAATAGATGGAATCACTTGGTGCATAGATGAAACCTTCCAGCTTACAGACAGCTTGAGCCAGCATCGCCGAATTGTAGGCTTTGTTGACAACCCAGTTGCCCCACTTATCTTTCTCCAGGAGGGACGGCGCGAGATGGTAGTAGCGGAATCCTCCGCCCCCCTTCCAGCCCGTGGCCTTTGTGACGCCGCCGGGGTCACTGCCGTCGATGACCTTTTTCAAGCGAGGCATAATCAGAGTGTGGCAGTGTGAATTCAGCTCAACCATAATCCACCTACGCCCCATTTTGTGAGCCACTGCGCCCGTAGTTCCTGAGCCAGCAAACGAATCGAGGACGATGTCACCTACGTTCGTCGCAAGCTCCAAGACTTTCGATAACAGTTGTTCCGGCTTTGGCGTCGAAAACGTTTCACCGAGATTCAACTCCCGAACTTCTCGCACACCGTCTTGGTTGAAGCCAAAAGTTTCACCGCCAGACCAGAGAGTTGTTGGCAACATTCCGCCATCGGATTCGGATAGAAACATTTTAGACCTTGGTGCTCGGTCTCCATTTGGCCCCCACCAAATCCGATTGTCCTTTTCCAATGCTGCGAAACCTGTGGGATTGCGACTCCAGCATCGGTTTGGCGGCGGTAGAAACTTTACGCCGCTTGGTGAAGTTACCTCGAAGATGTTCTCAGACTTTCCGGTCTTAGCAAATTGACGTCCGCGAGCACCCCCAACGAGGCTGATAGTCATCGCCACTGACTGCCAAGGACCGCGAGGGTCATTATCGGGGTTTGAAAATCGTTCCTCTTGCTCATCGGTGCGCGTGAACTTATTAGGGCTGAACTTAGTCCGCTCTTTGCAAACAACAAGTATGTGCTCATGAGAAGTAGAGAAAAACTCGGCATTGCTCCGAACCGCGTAGGACTTTTGCCAAACGATATTGGCCACGAACTGTTGCCGGCCAAAGATTTCATCGAGGAGGATTTTGCAGTAGTGCGCCTCGTTATCGTCGAGATGAATCCATAGTGACCCATCTTCGGACAGCAATGAGTGAAGCAATTCAATTCTATCGCGCATCATCGCAAGCCAGATTGAATGCTCCAAGCCGTCATCATACTCTGCGAATGCGCTGCCAGTGTTGTACGGCGGATCTATATAGATACACTTGATCTTGCCCCTGAACTCCTGCTCAAGTGCCTTGAGCGCCAGCAGGTTGTCGCCAAAAATGAGACGGTTGTCGAATAGGTCGTGGTCAGTGACTCGATGCGAGGCGTGGTAGGACTTCTCGCGGTCCTCCAGCAAAATCCGCGGCTCCAGCTTCGGTCGGTTCTCTTTCCCAATCCAGGTGAGTTCGAGCTTTTGTTTTGTCTTCATGACAGGTTTCCTATCTGTGGGGCTTTCGATATCAGATAGGCAAATAGCCCTTCTGGGTATGGCTGTCCCGGTGCTTGCTGCTGTCTCTTGTGCTCCACTACTGGATCTTGGGTCAAGCCAAAACTCGCAATAGCCACTTCCTGCAATAACGGCACAACGTCTGTTTGGTTCCGGAATAAAGCAAGTGGTCCTCTAAAATACTCTGGTGGAGGCCCCTCTGTGACAAGCGTCGCGGCGTTGGTTTTCTCCCATAACATTTGACGCAGTTCATCGAAAGGTACGCTTAGAGCAATTGCTAATTTCCCCTCGTCTATCAAGGCTGGGGAAGAAATAGCTGAGCGCAACCGCTTGGCCAAGACCCAAGCCATAGCGTAACTTCCATGTTTATAAACAAGCCTCTCTTGGCCGCTAGTTTCCAACGATTCGATCTCCATCCTTTGCTGGATGAACCTGTTAACACGCACAGCATTAATAAGCTGAAAGGCCGTGACCGCCTTGCTAAACAAAGCCTTGTATTGCTCCGAAGATGTATCGAGAAGTCGAGCCGGTTCTTTCTTTAACCAAACAACATAGCGCGGGTCTTGCTGCAACATTGACAAAGCTTGAGCCGCCTCATCAATTCGAATTCGATTCGTTTTGTTGGCTGTGTCCGGTCCTTCAGCCTTGTAAGCATATCTGATTTTAAGGTGTGCGATCTCGCGGCGTAAGCGCTCTTGTTCGTCATCAAGGGCAGCAAAATTTGAAAGCAGGACCGGGTTCTGATGATTTCTTGCTCGCGTTACTGATTTTCCAAACGACCCATCAGCGTCTGCCTTTATCAGCGTGAGGAAAACTCTAGCCTTCGAGATATCCGCCGCTTTATTCTCATCAAGAAATTGAGCAGATGAAGCAATCGTCTGTGCTCCATTGATCACCGTAAACCCTCTTATCTTAAGTCGCTTTTTCCCGCCCTTATCACTTTTAGGGTTGATTTCTTGACACAACGCTGTAATCCCATTGTTTAAGTACAAGAAGTCTTGGGGCATGCTCGCAAGCGTCCGCTGAATAGAGGCATTTACTTCCGTTTGGTGGCCGAGGAATGTTCTGATGTTTCTTTCATACAAGGCTTTGCCTTGGCTATTGTGGAGACAAACCAAGTCCTCAAGGGGGATGAGCCCGAAGTATGTGACTCGTGGTTCAGCTACGGATGAACATTTCTGAACCCACAAATCAACATCAACTCTTTCGTAGGCTTTTGAATCGCGCAGGTCCTGTAAGACTCGATGGGCATCGTAATTGATCACCTGCTTCTGAAGTCTTTCCTCACCGTGATGGTTATCAGCAAGAAGCTCGTCAATTGCTCCTTTTGCATGCTTTGTAATGCCTGTGCCTGTATGCGCCACAACAAGTTGAATTTGGCTGCAGTTATCGAGTGCATCCTCTATTTCAGCTTTGCGATTTTGGACATTGGGATTGAATCCGTTGAAGTCTTGCTTTATTAGTTTTTTAATTCCTTGGCAGAATGCTAGCGCTTCGTCTTGCTTGAACTCTTCCGTGGCTTTGAGCTTGGATTGCACCAAATATAAAGTTTCAGTCAGCGCGTGGTAATAAATTGCATCAATGCCATAGTCATCAAAATCATCGATAACCGAGGCTGCTGCATCTAACTTTGGAACACCACAAATACGGTGTATCGCAAAGGCACTAAATGCACGTGAGAGATTTTTTCGGTTTTGTTCCTCCTCTGGTTTTGTCTTATCCAGAAGGGGAGGCAAGTAAGGAATAAATTCATCAGCAAGACACTTCTGGAGGAGCACGCTGTGGTGTTGTTCTAAGGAGCTCATATTAAGAAGCAACTGCCCATCGGATGGTAAAAAGCTGCTGGGAGCTTACCTTTTGTTGCAACTTGCCTTCAATTTCCGAGATGAGCTGTCCACGCCGAATGTCGATCTCATCCTGGGCATCAAACAACGCTCTGCGGCGCTTGCCTCGTTCGGCTTCGATCGCCTTGATCTGTTTTTGCCCGGCGAGTTTCTCTTCCAGAGTGAGCGCTGCCACTGCAGTCCTTCGAGCTTCCTTGATCTGCCGGTCGAATTCCTTAATCTCTCGGTCTAAGCCCACTTTCAAGTCATCGGCCCAGGCGTCCAGCTTGTCGGCTTCGATCTCGAAGAACTCCGCATTGCGATGTGAGATGTGGCGGCGGATAGCGTCCTGACGTTCTTCCGTTCGCTTACAGAGTGTTGGAGGCTCAACCACGGAGTTCTCCTGCTGCGTGACAGTGGCAGGCAGGGAGAACAGGCGCCGAACAGCTTCCTCGTCCAACACCTCGCCGCTGTCGGTCACCCCCGTTGAAATGAGATAGTCTTCGGCCTGATCCAGCGCTTCTACGGTGAACAGCGAGAGAGTCAGAACCCCGGACTTGCCGATAAGCGGTTCCACCACACTGACCTTACCGTCGTGCTTGCCATACTCAAACGTCAGTTCTGCCGAATCAAGCTGGCGGGTTTTCGCCTGTTCCAAAACCTGCTCTGCCAGTAGATGTGCCAAGCGATAGAGATGCGCTTCTCCAGTTCGACGAGGTAGTTCATAGAGCCCCAGGGGAATCTCCCCTTTGAAAGGACAGGAGTTGAGCCGGAACGAGGTGTCCGAAAGAAAGTCGGCATGATTGCGCAACTCAAAGCGCGTGAGTTGCATCAAGATGCGTTCGTACCGATTCAGATACAGCCGTGAGCTTTCATCACTCACACGCAGCTTTTCTCGTACCTCATCATCAAAGTGTTCGAACAGGAGCTGGCGAGCACGAGTCATGACTTCGTCGACTTGGGTGCCAAGCTCACCCTGGAGCTGCTCAAATGATGTCTTGATCTCTTGTGGGGTGCGGCAGCGCTGATAAATATCGGCAATACGCTTTTCGAAATCCACGCCCGATTCAATCGCCCCCAGTACTTCGTCACTGGCCCCGAAGACGCCTTCAAACAACAGGAACTTCTCAGAGAGCAAGCGAAAGACATGTTGATCGGCTTCGTTATTCTGATTGAGGAAGTTCACTACAACGACATCGTGCTTTTGTCCATACCGGTGACAGCGGCCGATGCGTTGTTCGATTCGCTGGGGATTCCATAGGAGGTCATAGTTCACGACGAGAGAACAGAATTGGAGGTTGATGCCCTCCGATCCCGCTTCCGTGGCAATCATTATCTGGCCCTGTTCCTTGAAGTAATCCACGATCGCGGAGCGCAGATCGGCTGACCGTGACCCGGTGATTCGATCTGTCCCTTGATGGCGCTGTAGCCATTCTTGGTAGATCTGCTTCGATCGGGGGTCATTGTTCGAGCCGTTAAACAGAACGATGTGGTCTTTCCAGGGACTATCGGCCAGGACCCGGAGGAGATATTCCTGAGTGCGGCGGGACTCGGTAAAGATAATGGCCTTTTGTGCCGCGCCTAATTCTTCTGCTTTGCCAAAGGCCGTGCGCAGCGCGGTGAGGAGCGCTTGTCCCTTTGCATTATGAGTAATCGACACCGCCAGCTTGCGGAAGCTTTCGAGGTCGTCGATTTCTTGTTGAATGGCTTTGCGATCGGCCTCTGTGAGCACTTTTGAGGCGGCTTCTTCCTCATCCCACTCCTCGGCCATCTCATCGAGTGTCTCAAAGTCTTCTTCCAGGGCCTCCTCTAGCGGATTTGGCCCATCGGCGAGTCGAAGACGTTCACGGAGACGCGAACTCATGGAATCCAGCGCTCCGGCGATTGCAAACGAAGACGAGGCCAAGAGTTTGCGAAGGACGAGAGTCATGAGAGATCGTTGACTCGATGGGAGCGCTTGCAGGTTGTCACGCCGGAGATAGTCGGACACGAGATGATAGAGTCGATCTTCATTTTCAGCCGGCGTAAAGGGCTGCATCATCGGTAAGCGCTTGGTATAGCGCACATAGGGCAATACTTGGCGGCGAAGCGTGCGCTTGCAAAGCGGCTGCAGACGAGCCTTCAGGGTTTCGAACGTAGCTTGGTTGTGCAGGTTCGCAAACTGCTCTTTGAAACTCTTGAGGTCACCAAAGATACGGTCGTCCACCACACTGACCAGTCCATACAGTTCGAGTAACGAATTCTGCAGTGGCGTGGCAGTGAGAAGCAGCTTCGGTGCGTCCTTGAGGGCATGCTTAATAGTGTTGGCAATGACGTTCGTCGGCTTATAGACGTTCCGTAAGCGATGGGCTTCGTCGATCACCACAAGGTCCCACCGCATCAGACTGATCTCAGCCGCTTTCGAGCGAGCAAACTGGTAGGAGCAAATGATGATGTCGTCGCACTCGAACGGCCGGACATGACCTTGGCGGACCGTATCGTTGTAGGACTTCGTCTCCAGAATGCAGCAGGGCAAGAAAAACTTCTCTAGCAGCTCCTGATGCCACTGTTTACGGAGATTCGACGGGGTAATGACGAGGATGCGCCGCTTTCGCTCTGCCCATTTCTGTGACAGCACGAGCCCCGCCTCAATGGTCTTTCCAAGACCAACCTCATCGGCTAGCAGCGCACCTTTTGAAAGTGGAGAACGAAAAGCGAACAGGGCTGCTTCAATCTGATGGGGATTTAGATCGACCTGGGCATCAACCAGAGCACTGGCGAGCTTTTCAATGCTATCCGACGGACAGCGTTTGGTGAGTTCATGGGCAAAATACTTGGCGTGGTAGGGAGTCAGCCCTATCAACTCAAGACCCCCTTGGATGGTAACCACATAGCGTGGCGCAGCTTACCCTTTTGTCCTTCAGAAATCATCTGGAATACAGAGACTTCAATCTTCACAGATCACCACATCCATGCATGAGGTTCCACAAATTTCACGTTCCACACCTACCCCAAAACGGCCCCGTTTGGTGCCTGCCTCCCCAGCTAACCCCAGTATCCTTGCACTTGGGACAATACAACGGTTCAGCCTGCAGCCTCTAAGATCTCAGGTCTATGACACAGCTGCTATAACAATAAATAAAAGGATCAAGAAACGGATGGCGCAGTAGCTTAAGAAGACCGGTCCCGCTCCGGCGAACGAGTCTTCGTGGCGTCCCGCGACCGTTCAGTCAAGTAATGGACCAAGTCCTCGGCCAGTTGCCGATCCTCCCCACGATCTGACCGAGCTAATGCCCGCATCACCTGCTCATAATTCCGCATAACTTCCTGGACTCGTCCATGTCGGCGCGTGGTGCGCTTCAGCCGTTCCAGCGTCTCCCCTTTTTTGCTCGATTCATGCAGATGCCGCACCGTCCACCGTTCATGTGTCGTGCGGTGAATCCGGCTCGTGGTCGTGGCTTCAATGCCATGTTCTCGTAAGGCTTCCGCGAACCCCTCCCGCCACCGTTGCAGATCCGCCTTTCTCGGATTCAAGCGCACTCCATCGAGACCCGCCGCTTTGACCGTCAGGTGGACATGTGGATGCCGAGAGGGATGCGGATCGGGATCGGTTTCGAAGGTGTGAAGGACCATTGCATACTGAAACCCTGAGAACTCCCGTTTGGCAAAGTCCCGAGCCGCCCGTTGGACCGATAGTGGATCGGTGCGTGTCGGCATGGAAAGGACGAGATGAAAGGCATCGCGCATGGTGGAGTCAGGAGCGATCGGCATGCCGCCGTCGCGCCATTCGGCTTTCAGATCGGCCACGGACTCCTTCCCCTGAATCACCTGGCCGTCTTGATCCTCAATGTCGAGTTGGCCATCGCGCGAAATGTAGGTGAGGTTGTTCGAGATGCCCTTCATCCCTTTCGGCGCCCTGACGAGTTTCACCATAACTTGTGGCGCACGCCGGACCATCGCCTGAAGTTTCTGCCGCACATAGGTTGCACGAGCCTGTGCCGTGCTGAGCCGTCCGCCGGTCTTCGCAGGCTTGGCTGAGCCAAGAAGACTGCGCTGGCTGCGACGCGGTCGTGGGACGGTCTCCGTTGAGACGTTAAAGAGCCGACTCCCCCACTCATCCAACTTCTGGTCAATCTGGCTGCCTGTCGAACTCATTGGAGGTGCCAGCGCTCCACAGTCCCTCGTAAGACATCGGACACCTTCTTCGTATGGGCCTGAATCACGCGAGAGAGTTCGGTGATGACCTCAACCCGAAAGGCTGTCCGGTTCTGAGGCGCGGTATTCAAAACTTTCGCAATTTGGTTCAGGTTCCTGCCCAAGGCAAGCAGTTGTTGATTGGACCGGGCCAAGGTCTCCAACTCCGACTGGCCCACATGGGGCTCCCCGGTCAGTTTCGTACGGATCATCGCGACCACCCATTTCGTCGGCACATAGCCTTCGTGACCGGCCACCCGCTTTAGGGCGGCGAGCTCGGAGGTCGTCAGGTTCAGTTCGATGCGAGCGGTGGCTCGTTCTCGCTTCGGCGTAACGCGACTCCGAAGCGCCGGAGCCCTCGTAGCTCTCCGGTCCATAGCCTGCCGAAGGGCATTCCGCAGGGCATGGCTCGGTGTGATTCCGTGGTCCTGACACCAGGTCTGCCAGGGCGCTTTCAGGTCCCCCAGATCCACCGTGATCGTGGTCGTGCGTTTCGCCCTCTGCCTCATCAACTCACCTACACCAACCTAAGCCGAGACGTCCCCCGCCCCTCACCAACCGGTGTCTCATTCTGGTCATCGGAGGAGAGCTCGGAGCGGTGATTTGGAGGGTCAACGAACATGGGCACAACGATACAACAAACCTAGAATGTAAGACAACTACGGGCTAAAGCCATATCCTGCAACCTCCTCAAATCGGTCTTACACCACGCCTACGACGATACGGATCTAAGACCACACAACAACCGTTCACACTGGGCTAAGGACGCCAGAAATGGGCCCCGTATCGGCCAGTCCGTGGGGCCTCCGGCAAGTGGAGCAGGCTGGCATGAGGAGACGGGTGGTCAGGTTTCTAGCCCTTCAGGTTCCCCCATTTGAAGGAGATGCTCTTCTTGTTATCCTGGGACACAGGGCACCGCCGGTGCGTTATTGAGACGACAACCATGCGCATGACCGGGACAGATCGTCTTCGATGCCTGCTGGCACTCGGCTTGATAAGCGGGCTAGTCATCGCGTCATCGTGCTGACAGCCGTGATGCCAGGCCCTTGGCCTTCTATCCGGTTGCAACTATCGCAAGAGACATGACGAGCGTGAGGGGCGTATTCGCTAACGGCACGGCGCCGTACGCAGCGTACCAGTGGGCTGCGCGCTCGTTCTTCGCATCGATGCTGAGGGCCATGCCGCCTACGACGCCCTGCAGCAGTCAGGAACTGGCCGCCCAGGCCTTCCCTTACAGCCGCACCTGTGTCGCGAGACGCACAAGGCCGTGCCGCACCATCTCCGGCGTGTCCGCATACGTGAGCGCGCCGGCGCGAGGCTCTAGAACCCAAGAACCGTCGTGTTGTCGGCATGGTCAATCGCGAGGAAGGCTTTCGCGCCGCCGGCGTCTTCGTAGACTTCCGCAGATGGGATGAGTAGCCGACCCAGTCTCTGAAAGGTTCTGAACAGATCGTGCAAACGCGTCCGATCCTCAGTTGAAACCAAAAGGACGGCAGTCTTTGTGTGATCGTTAAGACAAATAGAGGTCGATAGGCGCGCCATGGGAGGCTGTCCTCCGGAGGGCCGATTTAAAATCTGAAGCATATGGGAGGTCGTGAGGACTACCCTCAAAGAGGGCAAAGAGAGTGCGTACGGGACGTGCTTACAGAAACTCGACGTGTCCTTCCATCTCGTCAGCATCAAGGACCTGGTGGAGTAACATCAAGCCATGAATGGTTTCGCCAATCGATATTCCTTGTGGGGCATACACGATGCCGCAATGAGGATGTCTCGCAGCATGGAGACGGAGAAAATCGCTATCTTGAGTAAAAATGACGCGCTGTTCAGCACGGGCTCGCTGCAGATGCGCGGCATCGGGTGCGCTGAGGAAGCCCGCTCCAGTTACTGTTTTGATATCAACGCTGCGTTCGCGTAAGCCTTGCACAACGGTTGTCGGATCGTGTTCGTCGAGATAGAACCTAATGTTTCTCGGCATTCAGCTTGTGCTTGAGCTTGGAGGGCGTGGCGTGGCGTAAGGATTCAGCAAAGGCCTGGCCGTCAGCCATGTCTTTGTCGATATCGGCGCGATGATCGAAATAGTACGCGAGGGCGGCATGGACATCGGCCAGCGTCAGGCCGTAGTCGCTGGCAATTTCATCGACACTTTTCCCCAACCGTTCATGCCAGATGACAATATCGCGCACGGTAATACGATGGCCTGTAATACGGGGCTTCCCTCCTGCGATATCAGGCCTCGCTTCAATGTGCTGATCTAATGTTTTCGTGGTCATGAAGGCCCCCCTTACTTGCACTAACGACAGCTTCTAATGTAGCAGAGTTGTTTCTGATACACGAGAACCACTGGCGAAGGGTCAAATGCATCAGAAGGGAGTCTTGGTGGTCATGCTTGGAGCACGCAGTGAACGGATTCTGTAATCTTGGAGCGTGTCAGCACTCGGACATGCAAAGCGGCTTTCCAAGAGTCGATCGCTTTGAAAGAAACTGAGCCCATTCTTTCAGGGTGGGCCAAGATAGTGAGCCGGCCAAGCCAGTGTTCCTGTCCACTTAATTAATACCGAGGAGAGAGACACCATTCATGTACCGAAATGACGGCAATAACTTGTGGCTCGCGAAGGCGTTATGTTAAGCTAGACAGTGTCTAGCCAGATTACATGGTGTCCGGGTATTGGAGGTTTGTGACAATGGCCATTATCACAGTGGGACTTGCCGAAGCGAAGAACAAACTTTCTGAATTGATCGGTCGAGTCGCTCAGGGGGAAGAAATTACCATCACCCGTCATGATGAAGCCGTCGCCAAGCTGGTGCCCGCGAAACGATCGAGTCGGGAAGAGGCCATACAAGCGATCGAAGGAATTCGGGCGTTGCGCGCCAAGCATCCTGTCAAATTGACCACCGAAGATATTCTCGCGTGGAAAAACGCTGGGCGACGATGAACTTCGTACTTGATTGTTCCGTCACGATGACGTGGCTGTTTGAGCATGAAGCCACCAGAGACACCGATGAATTACTCGGAAAGCTTTCCGGGCCTGAAAAAGCTGTTGTAGCCCAACATTGGGTTCTTGAAGTTGCCAATGTACTGCTAAGTGCTGAGCGTTCCAAGAAGAAGACGCCGGCTGACACAACGCTGTTTCTGAATTTGCTGAGCAAGCTTGCCATTGAGTCGGATGTGCATACGGCACAGCGTGCCACAACGACCACGCTTGCATTAGGGCGAAAGCACCAATTGAGCAGCTACGATGCCGCGTATCTGGAATTAGCCATGCGTCTTGGCCTTCCACTTGCCACGCTTGATAAGCATCTGCGCAAGGCGGCTCACGCCGAAGGCATCGATGTTCTCCCGACCAAGATTCCCCGATAAGGGGAGTGGACCGAAATAGAATAAATAGAAACGCACCACCATTTTGACGGCTCTGGTCAGGTGAAGAAGAGAGCCCCGCCTGTAATGGCAGAGTTCTCTACTCACCCTCATCTACTACCACGCTGCTACCAGGACAGGACAAATTAGCCCCATCTTGCCCCCTATCGGAGGAGTCGCCTTTTGTTGTTTCTTGTGGGGTTAGGTTGCAATTCATTACACTCTACCCACGGTCGATACATCGAAATGGCAGTCGCCATGATCGATGGTGGCCACTCCCTCGCCATTGTTTCCGAAGAACATCTGTCTGATCATTTCATTTGATTCTCTATCGCAATGTACGGTCGGTCGTTCTGAACGAGGCTCTTCTGCTGCTCTTCGGCAACCGCTCATCCAAGCTATCGGCGAGCCATAGGTGCATAACTCACACAAGCGTCACGCCGCACGCGGCCGTCGGCGCTTTGTGGCACGCGGTCGCTGCGGCCCCTGATGTTCCATTGCCGCACGGAGAATATAGTTGAGCCGTGTCTGGTACCCCTTGCCGGAGGCCTTCAGCCAGCGAAGCACATCTGCATCGAGACGTACAGTCACTTGCCGCTTCACCGGCGGCCAGGCGACCATCGTGGCCTTCTTGAAAAATGCGTCATCTAATGGCGGGATATCGGAGTAGTCGATATCCTTATCCGTCATGCGGTCCAGCCGCTTCAGATCGCTCTTGATCTTAGGTTTTTTGCTCACGGCGATTCGCCTTTCTCATGGAGATGATGCGCGTCATGTCCTGCCCACGCGGAGTGTGAGTGATCACCACCACCCGCTTGGCAAGCAGGCCAAGACTTACCAGCCGTGTCTCTCCATACTCGACACGGTCGTCGACGAAGGTGACGCAGCGTCCGTCCAACACGTGAGGAGCATCGGCAAAGTCCAGGCCGCGCTTTTCACGATTACGTCGGTTCTTCGCGCTGTCCCATTCGTACAGCACGAGTCATTGTAACTACACGTGTAGGTATCTACCAAGTGAGGAACAGCGAGACCAGAACATCGTACGATCAGCACCTAGAATTAGGGGTGTCTCAAGGCAGAGATTCAACGTGGCAAAGTGTACGGGACGATAGAATGCGTTGAGAGGCATTCGCTACAGGATAGAAGACACGGTTTCATCGACGCTCAGCAGCCTATACCACAGACTGAAACGAACACCCGATTGTGAGATCAGGATCTATATTTCCCTTAGCTTCCATCTGAATCCTCCGTCTGACGACTCACTGTCATCCTGTCACTCTCCTCAGGAGCAATTGTCTCGGAAGATGCAAGCGATTCTGCTACCACTCTGCTACCAGGACAGGACAAACTAGCCCCATCTGGCCCCCTATCGGAGGAGTCGTCTTCTGTTGTTTCTTGTGGGGTTAGGTTGTCTGAGGTTGGACTGGAGATAATTTGTAAACCGCAGGTTGGAGGTTCGATTCCTCTCGCCAGCTCCAACCTTTCAAACACTTACAACTTCAACACATTCACGAGAATCGGCAGGTGTTATTAGGGTGTTAGAAAGGTAGGTGTTCAACGTGTTTGCGGCTACCAGCAAGTCACTTTCAGCCACACTGTTATAACGCTTCCACATCAGCGGCGACTTGTGGCCAATAATCTGCATCGCCGTTGTTGTATCCACGCCAGCTCGCCTTAGGTTGGTCGCAGCACAGTGCCTCAAATCATGAAAGCGGAGGTTCTCGATTCCCGCCTTCCGGCAAGCCGTTCGAAATGCGGTTTTAACCTCCATCACAGGATTCCGTTGATAGACAAAGACATGCTTGTGGGCAATGTCTCGAACCTTGGATAGCTCAATCAACGTGGACTTCACCTGTGGTGTCATGGGGACCTGGCGAGGCTTGTTGGTTTTGGTATCTACCGCTCGCAAGGTGATGATCCCCCGATGCAGATCAACCCGATCCCACGTCAGATTCAGAATCTCCCCCAATCGCTGCCCCAGGTGGTAAGCGGTCAGCAAAATGGGCTTGAGATGAGGGGATGCTGCTTCATAGAGTCGCTGCCACTCTTCCGCTGTCAAGATCCGATCCCGTTCATTATTTGCTGAGGGGATCGGCACCAATGTAGCTGGATTCATAGTGAGCAATCGTTTCCGTCTTGCCACATTCAGACAGTGCTTGAGGATAATATGATCGTTGTTAACCGTCTGTAACTGTGGGAGTTCACCGTTATACTTTCTTCGTTGACCCCGATAGGCCTCCACATCCTCCGGGGTGATAGCTGCCAAGTGTTTCTTTCCGAAGAATGGGATTAGCTGGAGACGGACGACGTTGACACGATCCTTCCTTGACCGTAGCCGTTGGATTTCCTCCAATTCCAGGTAGGTCTCTGCCCACTCCGCAAACGTCAACGGCTTATCGTGGTCACTTTTCACTATTCCTTTCATCAAGTCAGTCTTGATAATCGCCTCTTGCTGCTTCGCTACGGTTTTATTGGAACTCCCTACCTTCCATCGCTTGAGCTTTCCCCCTATGGCCTCTGATCCAAGCGAGAGTGTCTTCCCATTATCCAATACACGAAACTCGACATAGTAACTGTCTTTTCGTTTGGTAAGCCCCATAGGCTTAGCCCCCCTTCTTAGTCTTAAAAGATTGTTCCCCGATCAACTCTGCTACCGTGACACCGAGGGCCTTGGCTATCCGTCTCAAGGTACTCAGGCGGGGGTCATACCCTCCTGCTTCAATCCGTGCGAGCGTGGCGACCGCTACGCCTGAGGTCTTCTTGAGTGCTCTCAGACTCACCTCCTTTCCTTCACGAATAGCCCGCAATCGTGTCATAATTGAATGTTCTCATATGTGAGAACGCAAAGTCAACTCCCTATCAGACAACCTTAGAAGCCATCGGCATCACCGTGTGTTGTTTGATCCAGACATCCAACAGTCCTAGATCGAACTTGGTCAACCGACCTACCTTGACATAGGGAATTCGTCGCTGACTAACCATGGTGTACAGCGTGTCAGGGGCTAACCCTGTATAGGTGGCTGCCTCTTTAACGGTAATGAGGCGGTTTACTATGTCGCTATTCTTGTTCATCTCTCACTCATTGCAATGACCTCCAACAGATCTTCATGTGCTGGAGGGAATAGTACTCCCCTGTTACCGCTGATGGATAACTTCTCAACATCTAGGGGATGTGTGCTCACTCACACTCTCTATCACTCTTTCTTTCTAGATTTGAAAAAGATTGAGAGTTGAGAGGTCAAGTCACATCCCCTAATTCTTGAGTCCTTCAAGCATTCACTCATGCAGCTTCAGAGCACACAGGTCCTAATTCTTGAGAGGTTCCATACCTAGGTGTCTTTTATACTCCGTTGTGCTGCCAGGCTTCGGCCTCAAGCAGAAGTTGACGGAATGGGCCTGTAGCCATCCACTCCCATTCGGGGAGAAGACGAATGGATGAAGCAGCTCCAGGCCCTGGCTTATCAAACTGTACGAGTTTGAGCCATTCCATTTCCTGCATGATAGTCTGGCCTGTGTTGGGGCAAACCCCTGCTATGCCTGCCAAATCATGCACGGTGAGGGTGCCTCCACCCTGGTGAACAAACCCAAGAATGACTTCGCGTCTACGCTTCGGCATTGACGACAGCATCACGGCTCCAATCAGGGGAAGATCGGTAGATTGAAGGAGGGTTCGACCATGAATTAACGCATGGCCTCGCGCCAGGTTGTAGAGCACAGACATGGCCCGTGTTGGTCCTTCATTCTGTGGCCCGTTCGCATCCTGTTCAGGGTCCAGACCATAGGGAGTCCGCATCACTGCAAGCAGCGAGGCACAGTTCACCAAGAGTTCGAGAACGACTTGGGGAGCGTTGGTATTATTCCAAGCAACGCCTTGAGGCCCGCCGTAATAAGTGAACAGATGAGATAGGAAGTTGCCAACGGCAACCTGAGACTTACCAACCCGTTCCTTATAACTATCCGGCTCCAGCAGACTCTGAATTAGTTCCACTTTGGACGGCTGGGTGTTCCCTTCCATGACAAGAAAGAACAAGCGGGAACCTAATTGTGCCATCACCTGCCAGACGTTCTTTGAGAACGGTGTGGTAGCTCCCAGCCATGCAAACACATACTCCCCTGCCAGATTAATTTGTCCATGCGTGCCGCTGTCCGTACTCAATCCCTCACCATCAAGGACACGGGTGATGGTGGCAAAGCGGTCCTTTAGATCATCGGTCTTTCCGGTGAAGATCGGACCCAGTTCTGGGGTGAGCAAGACTCGGTGCCTGAGCTTCGGCAAGAGATGGACCTGTTCCAAGTCCGCTTTGGACACATTGGCTGAATGACTGAGAAACGATGCGGGAGTGAACTTATCGGACCGGTAACAGAGAGGTTTATTACCCACCTGAGCAGTCTCGAAGAATTTGGCTATCGTGGTTTTCCCTGTGCTTGGTGCTCCCATGTAAATCAATGCTGTAGGATTGGCATTATCGGCAAGTAGTAGCGTGGCGCATGTTGATAACCCAGCTTCCACGCCAGGCCATAGGTGAGGAAAATGGTGGAGCACCGTGTCCCGTACCTCTGCAATTGATGGCAAGTTTGAGGGCGGGACAGATGCCTGGGGGAGCGGGGTGAGGTCGGTTATATGGTTACTGGATTCGCTCATTCTTCTTACGTCCTTATGAAATGAGGATCAGAGAAGCGCATCACACCGTGTGATACTGTTTGTCTGATCGCCTCGATGTCCCGATTTGTTATATAGCGCAGTCTTCGTTTACACCCTTGATCCACTCGATAGATGGGAGGGAATGCCTTTCGATGCCGAGAGAGGTACTTCCTCAGCGTTGTAGCCTGCATACCCAATCTCTTTGCTGCTTCTCGCAATGGAATCAACATGAGCACGGAAGTGCCTTCGCCTGGAGCTGTTGATACAGGCGATTCAATATCTTCCATCACGATTATGTTTCCTTCCTTTTCAATAGGTCGTTCACCTTTTTGTGCGGGGGATTTTCGTTGCGCCCCTCACAATGCTTGCGCTTGCGGGTACGTTTGTACCTGGAGGCGCAAGGGTTGCGAGAGGCCAAGCGCCTAGGATTTATCACGGCTAAAAATTTATCAGCGCGTGATAAACGCGCAAACCCTTGCAACTAATAGCCAAACGCCCGGGTTATCAAATTTCTCAGCGTATAAGAAAACGAGCGTGATAAATTCGCTGCGTCACCGCACGGCGAGAGTCCTTTAGGCAATGCACTTGTGTGACTTGTTCCCTCTCGCACGGTCTCAGAATGTGGCCGCTATTCGCACGCATTTGGCTCATACACGTTCCGAATTGTGGCCCGCACCTGTTGGGCCTCATGACGTTGCGATTCGCGTTCACAGGGCCAGGGGAATGACGGTCTTGCAAAGGGCTCCCACCTGCGCGACTCGATTCGTCACGCACGCCATTTGAACCATCTACTATGCTTGCGCGAGCGGTACGTTCTGGGCGGGTCATGTTTCTCCCCACCATGCCTCTCTTCATCAAGGAGAGGATCAACCCAGCAGATCAATTTGGGAACTTGCACGGAAAGCGGTTGATGTCGTTGTGTGACAAGCCCTGAGGAGGTAGCCCATGCCAGTGTGGACGATTTTCAGCCGGAGAAAAGAAGGTGTGACAGTGTGGAGGTCTTCTGCCAAGAAAATCCAAAACCAAGGGGTGCCACTAACCATTCGGCGAATATTACGGGGCAGATTTTGAGGAATTCTGCATTTATCACAGTGATCACGTATCCTACCCTGTTTTAAGTAAACAATTGCGATTGGAATAAGTGATATTTCTAGGAAAGTTGAAAGAATAGGTTCCGTTTTTGAAAGGGTGGGAACGTCCATTCCTGGAGACGATTTTTTAACCCACCCCCATCCCTTCGACGTCAGGTGCTATTCCAGTGTGAGTGGGAACGAGAAAATGGAAAGGTGAGCTGCTGGACACCACCCTCCGCTCTTTTAACTTGCCGTTCGAACTCTAATGGTGATGTCTTCCCATACCTTGAAACAGATATCAAAGTTGGCCGGGATCTGATCGAGATAGGCCCGGAGTTGGGGACGGTAGAAATCCGAGTCATTGCCTACGGTACGGAACAGCGGAGAGCCTTTGTAGAGAAATTGGCAGTATTCAGTCAGTCACTCTTTTGTAAATGTGCTCTTGAAGTAGTCTTTAAGATAGACCTGTCCCTTCCACCCTTCATAGGTCCACGTGGAAGTTCCAAACCTGACATGTGGAAGAACCATTTTGGGAAACCCAGTGTAATGCCTGGAATTCTTGGATTCAACGTTAGTGAGTACATATTGAGCTAAGGCGTATTCTTCAGTGCGAAACGCTTCATACCCTTCCTTTTGTCTCTAAACGCCTCATGAGTGAGCGGATCAGGGCAATGAGTCGGGCGGCTTGGTCTGGTATAATGCGGTTGAAATACATGATACCAATGGTTATAGGGTCAGCACCAAAGCTCAACATGGGATAAGTGAGGAAGTACTATGCCTACTTACCCCTCCTTGCGCTTAAATACACACAATCTTACAATACCCCACCGTTTCTCCACGGGGAGTCCGTATCCAGTCTACTCAGACGCGAATTGATTAGCGGGCGCATACGGAAAGGTATAGCTTGTCTCGCCAACCAATTAACACTTACCCATGAAGGTACAGGAAAAAGAGTCGCTAATTTACCGTTTTCTCAAAGCATTTAGATTTGTGCGACCATCACAGCAGATGTACCAAAGCCATGATCGGATAAAAAATTCCGTGAGTTCTTGGAACAATTGGCGGCAAGACAATCCAATGATTCTCCCTGATTTAAGGAAGGTGGACTTAGCAGAGCTGGATATCCATGGTGCAAACTTCAGAAATGTAGATCTTCAACAATCTAATCTCACTAAAGTCAAAAACATTAAAGGATCCAATCTGGGAGGGGCAAATCTATCAGGGGCAAAGTTACCCAACGATGCGGGCCAACTCGATGTCCTGTCACAAGTGGATGCGTCAATCAAACATAACGGAAAGACATTCTTAGTCTTGATCCTTGGATGTCTGTACACGTGGCTAACAATTGCCACAACTTCAGATGCAAACCTTTTTACTAATTCGTATTTTTCTCCGCTTCCTATTATCGGCACAAAAATCCAAATCCGAGGGTTCTACTTCGTTGCTCCGATTCTTCTCCTTCTCACATATTGCTACTTGCATATTCAGCTTCAACGCCTCTGGGAACGATTATCAAATCTACCGGCGGTTTTCCCAGATGGGCAATCAATAGATAAAAAGATTTCGCCCTGGTTTCCTACGGGTCTGCTCTATAAGTGTCTTTTTCATCTAAACCAAAAACCACCGCCTTTGTCCAAGGTGCAATCACTTGCTTCCATTGTACTTGCGTGGGCTCTGTTACCCATCTTCACTCTTCCATTTATATGGCTTAAATATCTGCCCTTGCAATCTTGGTACATGACCAGTGTTCACATAGTCATCATCATGGCTGCTATGGGTTTTGGCACGTACTGTTATATGTTAGCTCGGACGACACTTAGTAGGAACACGTTAGATATTACGCATCCATCTCTTTGGATCTCTATAGGCATATCCGGTGCTGTTGGTCTTATCTTGGGCCTTCTGTCTGTCGGTAGCTTTCGGGCAGTCCATCAACACTTCATTATGGGGTTAGAAACACAGCCAGATAAAGGGGCCTCCAGCGCCAATCTACCAAAGCAGTTTCCTGAGTTGCTCTGGTACCAAACATTTGCCCCTAAACTTCTTGCCTTGGTCACCTTTAGTCCATTTCCCAATCTAGAAAATGCAGAAGTGTCGATAAGGCCATCAAATTGGGATGGGAAAACACTTGAAACTGTGACAGGAGTTCAGTTGAGGAATCGAGTATTGAGATACGCGAATCTCACCGATTCATTCTTGGTTAATGCGGACTTGCGATATGCGGATGTACAACGTGCGAACCTGTTTACGACAGATCTACGTGGCAGCAATTTAAATGCTACTAACCTTTCTGGGGCCTATCTTATGCTGGCGAAGCTTCAACACGCAGATCTTCTGTCGGCCAACTTGAGGGGTGCTTACCTATTAGAGACTGACCTAAACAAAGCCAAACTTCGATCAGTGAATGGTGAAATGGCTTGGTTGAATGGGGCTAATCTAGAAGATGCCGACCTGAAAGATGCAAAGTTCCAATGTGCAGATTTTGGAACGGCCAATCTAATGTGGGTGGAAACAACTGACTTTATGTGGGGTGGTGACAGGGGACACCATATGCATGTCGGTACCTTTAAAGGTGCCCAATTAAAGGGGGCCGACCTTGAGGGTGTTCGTCTTGAAGGTGCGAATTTGTCAGGCGTTAGGGGTCTGACACAAGAGCAGCTTGATAAATCGTGTATAAGCGAACGAACCTCTCTACCGGACGGCCTTAGGAGACCTCAGCCTTGTACGAGGCCACTTGAACACTTCATACCAGAGACCCAAAAGGTGACATCATACTCAACTTGGGGTGTAGGCAGTTTGCAAGCAGCAGCCTTATCGCTTGCCAGTACATTAAGGATCGTTAGCGCTGCCACGGAGAAGCAATTGAATAAATTTTCTGATATTGGATCTAGCAATGAAGCTGAGCGTAAGGAAAGATCCGAACAGTCCGAAAAATTCATGGAAGAGCAAATCGCCATTTACGATAAGCAATATAGAAGCATCGCCATTCAACTTCGTAAAGAAATGCTCTCACGTTTAGATCTCCAACAACAAGATAGCAATAAGTTTCTTTTCAATTCCCCAACCAACCCGTACGGAATGAGAGAGGTGGCTAACACTTTGGAGAGACTCGCTGATCAGTTATGTTCAGTGCAACAAAAACGCTCTAAAACCATCGGGACACTACCATTATGGTTGACGAGTTCAGCTGAAGATTTCTTTCGTAAGTTTATTCTTTCTTCGAGTGTTTCGAGACGGTCGACTAGCTCAGAATCCACACCCCCGCTTATCTTCTCATTCACACTTCAGCCACAGAGTACTAATTATCGCTAGCATTACAGCCTCTTGGAGTGAGGCTGCGAATATGCAATTCTCCGTCACACTCTTGCCTTGTATTGCATGCGTCCTGTACCTTCTCGGCCATCACACGGGAGGATGCACATGTCTAATGACCGTGCCCCTACGCATGATGAACGCTGGGGAGACCATGTACCGTGGTCCTTGCGTTACCAAGTCGTTTTTGAGAAGGGGGACTGGACAAAGTTCTTTTCCTTGTTGAGTTCTCGTCTTTCGAGCCTCTTCGAGCACAACGAAGCAGGTATCCGGGACCATCATCATTTCCTGGATCGCTTATCCGCCGAGTCGTTGGGTTGTTTTGTCACGAAAAAGGAAGCGTATGATCCCTATCGCCAAGTTCGAGCGTTCTTTTCTCCAGAGAAAATTGCCAAGGAGATGCAAGAAGATCCGAACAATACTCCCCTTCGTCATATACTCAGTCGTCTTGAGGTCCTGCAATCGTTTCTCGTTCTCCTTCCCATTCATCAGAAGCACAACGCTCTCCCCTCTGTAGTTAGGGATATTAGGCGTTTCACAGCAGATACAGGTGTATTACTTAACGTCAAAGGAGATCCCCCTACCCTCTTACCACTTGAAGAGCCTCTATTACAGAAAGAAGTACTAGACAGGCTATTGCCTCGTCTCGAAGCAAATTTTCCAGAGAGGGCGGCAGACCTAATCAAGGCATACCACGATCTACTCAAGGGTGTTGATACCAACACAATATTTGGAAATGCCTTCAAAGCATTGGAGGAACTAGCTCGCCAGCTTTCAGCAGATCCAAAACTTGAGTTAACCAAAGAATCAGAGCTTCGAAGACATTTTCCTAAACTGCATGGAACAATCCAGGTGACCATCACCAAGCTAGCTGCACAGCGGGGTGACGAAGGAGGCCATGGTCGCCTGGGTCCGGACGAGTATGAGATAAGATATCTTCTATTCAGCATCTGCAACGTTGCCCTGGTACTTCTCGAATGCAAAGAACATTGTGGCTAAACTGTGGCAGAATTATCGTGTCCGATCTGGTTTCATCGGTCTCTGGCCTACCTCTTGATCATCTGTAAGTAATTGAGATTGAAACGATGAAGGACTATCAGGCACTATAGTCAAGGGATCTGCGGAGGATTCCAATCTCGCTTCCTGGATCCTCTTTTTATCTCGGTGGCGCAAAGACAAAATGGATCCTGAACCAAAGACCCGGTGGGGTGCGCCGATCCTGCCGAGGGTTCAGGTGTTATTAGGGTGTTAGAGAGAGCGACGGAACGAGCTGAAGTGAAACGAATTGGCATGAAGTCCAACTACAGTGGAATGGGCTAGGTGATTGCAGGAGGGTGGGATTGCCCAAATCTTCAAAGACTTGAGCAACCCCCTATCACTGATTTGTAAACCGCAGGTTGGAGGTTCGATTCCTCTCGCCAGCTCCATATCGCACTTCCTCCTTGCTGGCAGCTCTTCATTGCACTATCGCGATTACGCCGCCGGATGAATATCACTCGTGAACTTCATTCCCTATCCCCATCCGAAACCCACTGTACACGTGTTTAGCGCGACATGATGCGCCCCACCATAAATCCCATCTTTCGATCTGACAGCCATCCCGTTATGACAGATATTTTCCCGTCCCCCATCCTGGCGCTTTGCTAGGGCAACGGGTAACTCTCGATGGGAATCATCACATGCGCATAGGGAGTTCCTGCCCACATGACCCAAGGGCCGCCATTTTTTGAGTTCGTCGGCACGCTCTTCAACGTGTCTAGATCAGGCACGAGAACCATGATGTGGGCGTCAAGCTTCTCAACCCAATCATCTCCCGGCTTCGGTTCGGTTGCGTACGGATCGGTATTGCTCACCGGTCGATCGCCCTGAAGCATGTAGGCAACCCCGACTTGAGTGTAGGTGGGCTTTTTCTTGTTCTTCAACGCATCCATGAAATTCCGCCATGATTCGTTCATGCAGATGGAGTCCGTTCCTGCCGTATTGGGATCATCCGGCAAGCACATCCACCCATTGTTCCCGATGCGAACTATGTCTCCGTCTCGATTGAGAATGGTGGCATTCTTCGAGAGCGACGAAGGCGCAGCATGTTCAGCCGCCGCCACTTCGGCGGCCTGACGTACAACGTCACGGCGCGCCCCTCCTTCGCCGAGAACCAACGACGGTAATAGGGCGACGGTGACGACCACGACCAACGCTCCGGCCCGCATAATCATGGATTTCCCATCTCGCATCATAGGCATCTCTCCTTTCTCAAGAGGTCGGCAACCAGTCGTGAATATCCTAGGCGCTCGAAGATTCCACGTGCAATGGGAAAGACACCAGGTATCACAGGGAGCCACGTTTGTACGAGATACGATGCGGGCCGAACACAACAGGCTAAACGCTGTTTCAAACACAAAGGCCGCGTCACCTGAGACGCGGCCTTTACAGGTCCACTGAGGCATCACCCCAGACCGGAGGAGTGAGATCTATCGCTCCGCCTCGGTCAAATTTGTTTCGGCTTCCAGCTCGCCCATCTCGGAATCCGGCTTTCCTTTCGTGGTCGACGGGTGAAGGCCGTATTTTCTCAGCATCTTATAAAAATCGGCTCGGTACCGGCCGGCAAACTGGGCAGCACGGGAGATATTTCCGCTCGTCAATTGGAGGACGGTCTTCAAGTAGGTCCGCTCGAATTCTTCTTTGGCCTCCGTCAGTGGCTTGAGTGGTGACTCAGCCGACACACTGACCGCCGGCAACAAATCTGGTGTGAGCATATCTTGCCGCGACATCACCACGGCCTTCTCGACCACGTTCTCCAACTCGCGCACATTGCCGGGCCAGGGATTGATCATCAATCGATGCAGTGCTGCAGGTGTGAATCCCTTGACCTCTTTATTCGCCCGCTTCACACTGAGTTTGAGGAAATGTTGAGCCAGCAGCGGAATATCATCCCGGCGATCCCGCAGCGGTGGGATGAACAGAGGAACCACTGAGATTCGATAGTAGAGATCGTTACGGAACGTCCCGTTTTTCACCGCCTCGCTGAGGTCTTTATTGGTCGCTGCAATGATGCGAACGTCGACTTTGACCGAGTTGTCAGACCCCACCTCTCGAATCTCCCGCTCCTGCACGGCGCGCAATAATTTGACCTGCATGGACAGTGGCATCTCGCCGATCTCGTCAAGAAACAACGTGCCGCCGTTGGCCATTTGAAACAATCCTCGCTTCGCACCATGAGCGCTCGTGAACGCGCCCTTCACATGTCCGAACAGCTCGCTCTCGAACAGCGTTTCGGGTATGGCGGCGCAGTTGAGTGCCACGAAGGGACCTTTCCCGCGCCGGCTGTTCGTATGGATGACACGAGCCATCACCTCTTTGCCGGTTCCGGTTTCTCCAAACAGCAAAATGGTCGCATCCGACTCGGCCACCTGTGCGATTTGCTGGAAAAGCCGTTGCATCTCCGGACTCCGCGCCACGACATTTTCGAGTCCGTACAGTTCCTTCACCAGCGACTTGAGCCGCTGAATCTCCCGGCTCATCCGCTGTTGCGCGAGTGCTTTCTCGATCGTGGCTTTCAGCTCCTTATCATCAAACGGCTTCGTCAGATACCCGAACGCCCCCCGCTGCATCGCCTCGACGGCATTGGGAATACTCCCATGGGCCGTCAGGATGATGACCGGAAGCCCGGGATGACTTCGAAGTAGCTCTTCGGTCACCTCCAGCCCATCCTCGCCTCGAAGGCGCAGATCGGTAATCGCCAAGTTAAACATCGTTTTCTTCGCCTCACCAACGGCATCCTGCCCTGTCGTACACGGGGTGACGGCAAACCCCATCGCGGACAACCGCATTTTCAATAAATGCAACAACCCCTCATCGTCGTCGACTACGAGAATGTTTTCTTGCTCCATAATCATCATCATTCCTTCTGCAGTTCGTTACGGTGTCGTCTCGGGACCGGGCACGGGAACCGTGGTCAATGGTGGACGTATCGGGCGCACCTTTTCCCGCATCTCCTGATCAATTCGCTTCAAGGCCTCGAGTTGCGCAGAAAGCTCCTCGATCTTTCTGTCTCGCTCAGTAAGCTGTTTTTGCAGAGTTTGAATCGATACTGGGTCGGCTGACGTCTTTGCCGAGTCTTTCTTCGACAAGAGTGCCTCTAACTTACGATCTCGATCCGTCAATTCTCGCTGCAACGCCTCGATGGTCTCGGATTCGCTCTCCATGGATGCACGAAGCTGTTGAATGAGTATCTCCTGATCAAGCAAGTCTCGCACCAGACGATCGGTAGTCACTGCTAATGAAGTGTTGACCTCCGCAAGGACTGGTGCTCTGAAAACGGCTTCTGGCCATGAACTGTTCCCAGGAGTAGGTTGTTGCAACAATGCCAGCCAGGCTTTGCTTGACGCAGCCAGCTGGCTCTTGGGAGCAATAGCGACGACCTTCCAGAAATATTTCTCAGCAATTTCGCGGCTTTCGTACAGGCCAAGCAGCCCTCGCGTAAAGTACACTTGATCGCAGGAATTCGATTCACCACATTTTGAGGATACAGTCTCTTGTTTTTTTGCAAATGATTGAAACAATTTGACTTCTCGTGGTTCTGCTGAAAAATAGGGACGCGAGCCAGGTACCGGTGTTGTCCATGCCGCACATCCTACCAATAAGAAAGAACTGATGGTGACAGAGCATCTTGTCAGAAACACTGCTCTTCTGATCACGCGTGCCCTACCTTTTCCGGTTTTGCCAACCGTAGGATAAACCGTACAGTCACCCCTTTACCCTTCTCACTTTCGATCCAAATTCTCCCGCCATGAGCCTCAACGACCTTCTTCACCAATGCCAAGCCCAACCCACTCCCCGCCGTATGCTTCCCTTTCGTACGACCTTGATAAAACCGTTCAAAAATATGTGGGAGATCCTCTGAAGCAATCCCGGGTCCCGTGTCCGAAACAGTCACCTCAAGCACCCCGGCTTGGAGATCGGGTTTCACCTGCACCTTTACAACACCACCCTCAGGGCTGAATTTCAGAGCGTTGGACAGCAAGTTGTCGAGCACCTGTTCAAGACGAAATGCATCCGCCTTGACCCAGGAACGCTCCCCGATATTTTCCAGCACCAGTTGCACATGTTTGGAGTCCGCCAAAAGACGAACCTTGTTGATGGAGACTTCCCCGATTCGTTGGAAATCCACCGGAACGATGCGGTATTCCATCATCCCTGCTTCCATTTTCGATAAATCCAGAATCGTGGAGATCAGATGGATCAGCCGCCGGCTGCTGTCGGCCATGATCCGAAGAGTGGTTCGTTGCTCCTGGACGAGCGGACCTGGAATCTCATCGAGCAGGAGATGCGTGCCTTCTTGAATCGAGGCCATTGGGGTACGCAATTCGTGAGACACGTGCGCCAAAAACTCTGTTTTCATATCGTCTATTTCCTGCAACTTCCTACCCATCCAATTGACGCTATCGACTAACTCCCGTAACTCCGCAGGAGCGTGAATCTGAAGGGACGCCCCAAAATTTCCTTGCCCAATCTGTTTAATATGCCCTTGCAGCTGTCGCAGTGGACGCAGAATCGTATAGCTGGCAATACCGGCAAGTCCCACCCCGAACACCAACGCTACTAGAACCAACTGCTCCGTAACAGCCTCTGCTTGGGCGGCGCTGGCTCGAGATTCTGTTACCCCGACACTCACTCGAGCTTCGTGTAGATCGATATAGCCCTGAATCGAGGCGGACATCCGATCCATCAGATCATCACGTCGGTGTTCATATTCCGGAGTGGTCTCACGGATCTTCCTCTTGGTAGTCTCGAATTCATCCTGAAAAAGCTTCAACCGCTCCTTGAGCAATTCATCTGTCTGTTGTAGCAGCGTCAACCCCTGGGAAGAGCTTTCCTGCCCTCGCAGCAGCTGAAGACTCCGCTGAAACTCATCCACCTCTTCAGTCAGATTCGTCAGAAAGGTGCGATCTCTCGTCGCATGGTATTTCTTTTCGCTGTTGAGTTGGGCATAGAGCGAGCCCAATAGCCTCTTCGCGGATTCGGCAGCGGGATAATGGTAGGACGCCATCTGGGTACTCATCAACGTCAGCTGCCGAAGCTGAAAGAGCGCGTAAATATTGACTCCTCCCATGACCATAATAATGATGAGAGACGTTATGACCAACCGCCAAAAGATCGAAAGTTGCATGAGTCCGCACGCATCCTGATCACATCATGAAGGAACAGAACTCAGGTGTAGGGTAAACCATACGCTATTTCAGTTCCGAATCACAAGTCAAGAGCGATCAATAGTCCAAGATGTGCCTCAAGTTGGTACAGAGACCAATGCAATGGAACACCTCTCGATGACGTTCTATCGTGACTTCAGTCCTTACTGCCTCGTATCAGACTGGTGGGAAAATAAACGTTGCCGTCTGGAGGACCCGCGAAGCAAGGCAAAAAGATGGCCACGGAACAATAGGATGGCCATGGCCATCGGTGGGGTGAGGAGTAGCAGCACGATCCCTTGTCCTTCGGAATCAAAACCGACATAGGACAACCACCCTCCGATCGCGGTGAATGGGAGCAGTAGAATCTGGAAGAAGTCGAGGCCAGCTCCTCGACCGACACGACCGGACAACGAGAAAAACTCCAGCAGGCCGCTTGGAGAAAGCACCACCGGCAAAATAAGAATCGCGAATGGGAGAAACCACTCGATCCAATGCTCCAGGATGAATTGATAGGAGGTCTTCAGGACCTCCAGAGATGAATCGTGTCGGACTTGATAGATCACTTCAGGAGCCGGGTTCAGCAGGATAAACACCAGAAGCAGAAACGCGGACGAAAGAAATTGGCCGTACGGATTGGCTTGCATGCCCATATCGAGCAGCATTGTCGGAATCCACAACACGAACCCGACGCCGATGACATCCCAAAAATAATGCCCAAAGCTGTCGGTCACATCCGTGAACTGAATGGTCCTCGCGGCGCTGAGAGACTGCTCAATCAACCGGAGCGTTGCGCCAACCAGCAAGGCATTCACGATGCCCAGAATAACCCCGCCGGCGATCCCCAGCGGAGCGGCGATCCTCGATACCCCCATAAACAGCAGGGCAAACACCATGAGTGCGACCATCGTCATCCAACTTCGGATGAGCGAACGTCCCGTCGAAGACAAGACCTGTCGGTAGAGCTTCAGCGTAGCTGACACGAGACTGACCATGCCGGTGCGTACCCTAATCGGGATTGCCCAAGACGTCAAGAACTAGTCGCGTTGCCTACAGGAAATACAATCGTAGTTGACTTACCCCGCCCAATGATTATCACATAATTCAGCAAGTGTGTCTGAGTACCCTTTTTTACAGGTGAGTTGGCATGGATATGAATCGAATGACCATCAAGCTGCAGGAGGCCTTGCAGTCCGCCTCTGGGCATGCGCAGCGTCGAAGTCATCAGGGCATCGACGTAGAACATGTGCTGTTGGCACTGCTCGATCAGGAAGGTGGAACAACCCCAGCACTACTGGAAAGCGCCGGTCTCGCTCTGTCTGCCGTTCGACAAGCAGTCGAACAAGCCTTAGCCAAGCTGCCCCAAGTACAAGGCTCCGGCGCCTCGCCTGGTCAAATACATGTGGCAACCCGCCTCAACCAGGTCTTGGCCCATGCAGAGGACGAACAGAAATCGCTCAAGGATGATTTTCTCAGCGTCGAGCATATGTTATTGGCCATGGTCCAGGAAGGAGGGGTGCTCAAGAAACTGGGACTCACCCGGGACCGTCTCCTCTCCGGATTGCAGCAGGTGCGCGGCAATCAGCGTGTCACCAGTCAGGACCCGGAAAGCACTTATCAGTCGCTGGTGAAATACGGACGCGATCTGACTCAATTGGCCGGACATGGCAAGCTTGATCCCGTCATTGGGCGAGACGACGAAATTAGGCGTGTGATTCAGATCCTATCCCGACGCACCAAGAACAACCCCGTGCTCATCGGCGAACCGGGAGTCGGGAAAACCGCGATCGTGGAAGGGCTGGCGATCCGTATCGTCAAAGGCGATGTTCCAGAAAGTCTCAAACATAAGAAGCTCTTTGCGTTGGACATGGGATCGCTCGTCGCCGGTGCCAAGTTTCGCGGCGAGTTCGAGGAACGGCTCAAAGCCGTGTTGAAGGAAATTCAATCGTCCCAAGGTCAAATCCTCCTGTTCATCGATGAATTACATACGGTCGTCGGAGCCGGAGCGGCCGAAGGGGCGATGGATGCGGCCAACCTGCTGAAGCCGATGTTGGCACGGGGTGAGCTGCACCTGATCGGTGCCACGACGCTCGACGAATATCGAAAACATATCGAAAAGGATGCCGCGTTGGAACGTCGATTTCAGACAGTCCTGGTCGACCAGCCATCCGTGGAGAACACCATTTCAATTTTGCGCGGCCTCAAAGAACGGTACGAAGTCCACCATGGCGTGCGAATCAAGGATAGCGCACTCGTCGCCGCGGCGAAGCTGTCCCATCGATACATTTCAGATCGGTTTCTTCCGGATAAAGCCATCGACCTAGTCGATGAAGCCGCCGCTCGTCTCAGGACCGAGATCGACAGCCTTCCAGCGGAGTTGGACGAAGTTTCACGCAAGGTACTCCAGCTGGAAATTGAGCGGGAAGCGTTGAGGAAAGAGAAGGATCCGGCCAGCGCCGCCAGGTTGACCGCCCTCGAAACGGAGCTGAGCGAAAAGCAACGCGACTTACAGGCCCTGAAAACCAGGTGGGAATCAGAAAAATCCTCCGTCTCCCGGCTCCGTAAAACACGTGAGGCGATCGAGGACATCAAGCTCAAGATTGAGCAGGCTGAGCGGGCCTACGACCTCAATCGCGTAGCGGAACTTCGGTACGGAGAACTGCCTCGGTTGGAACGAGAACTGGAGCTGGAACAGCAGCACTTGGGAAAGAAACAGGATGAAACACGGCTGCTGAAGGAAGAGGTCGATGAAGACGAGATTGCCACCGTGGTCAGCCGTTGGACCGGCGTTCCCGTCTCTCGTCTACTCGAAGGAGAAACCGACAAACTGTTGAAACTCGAAGAATTGCTGCATCAACGCGTCGTGGGACAAGACGAGGGTGTCCGAGCCGTCGCAGATGCCGTGCTGCGTGCGCGTTCGGGCATCAAGGATCCCAATCGCCCGATCGGTTCATTTCTATTCCTTGGCCCAACCGGTGTGGGTAAGACCGAATTGGCCCGTGCGCTGGCCGCAATATTGTTCGACGACGAAGGAAATCTCATCAGAATCGATATGTCCGAATATATGGAAAAGCACACGGTCGCTCGCCTCATCGGTGCGCCTCCCGGCTATATCGGATACGAGGAAGGCGGCCAACTCACCGAAGCCGTTCGGCGACGCCCGTTCTCGGTGGTCCTGTTCGATGAAATTGAGAAAGCGCATCACGATGTCTTCAACGTCTTGCTGCAAATGCTGGATGATGGGCGACTGACCGATTCACAAGGCCGCACCGTCGATTTTAAGAACACCGTGTTGATCATGACCTCCAACATCGGCAGCCCTCATATCCTCGAGGCTCAGGAACACGGCGCGTCCCATGAACAAGTGAGGACGGTTGTGATGGGCGAGCTGCGGCAACATTTTCGCCCGGAATTCTTGAACCGAGTGGATGAACTCGTGGTCTTCCATCCACTCGGCACCGAACACTTGATCAAGATCGTAGAAATTCAGCTGGAACGTCTCCGCAATCGATTGGCCGAGCGGCGGATTCCCTTGGCAATCAGCCCGTCCGCGCTCAAGCATTTAGGAGAACGTGGCTATGATCCGGTCTACGGAGCCCGACCGCTCAAACGGCTCATTCAGCAGGAATTAGAAACACCGATAGCGAAGTTGCTGGTCAAAGGCGAGTTGCGGGATGGGGATACCGCGTCGGTCGATGTACAAAACGGGGGGCTTGTCGTGGTACCACTCGTAGTATCACGGGCCAACCCCTAAGAACTGAATGTGCGCTGTGAGGGCCCTGAGGATGTTGAAAAAGCTCACCGTCTCACCCGCCCAACCCCGGCGCGCCAAGACGCGCCTTTCACCGGGCACGGCCCGCAGCGAGCGAAAGGCCGAGGATGTACATACCAAGCTTCGCGTGAACCGCTCGTTTCGATCACATGGGAGCGGATAGGTATGTCGCGCTCGACTTCCTCACGTTGAGGCCTTGAGCGCAGCGAGAACGACGCTGGCGGGCTTTTGCAGCATCCTCAACCTAGCCAATAAACACAGCACCCCCTTTGGCATCGTGCATGAGTCCGCTCTCCTGCTGCTTCTCAAGCTTCCACTCCGTCGGTGATACGTGAAAGAGGTGGCCTTTCATCGTGTAAAACTCCCCGCGTGAAAAAGATACTACATCGGAAGCCTTCACGTCGAACTGGAGAAGAATCTTGCCGGACTCGGCTTCCTTCATCGCCACACTCTTGTCCGTCTTCGTCAATTCATAGGCGCGCCGTTCGTTGAACATCATGGTGCTATCCACCACCTTGGCCAGCATCCGGCCATTCAAGTCAAACAGCGCAAAGTTCACCAGCAGCATCCCCGTTGAGGGGTGGCGGGCGACTTGAATTTGCGGAACTCCCTCGACTTCGATGGTGCCGTTTGAATTTTTGTAGAGGTTGGAGCCTATTTCAATATCCATAATTGGTTTGAAGTACAGAAAGTTGGAGGTATGTGAAACTCAGCACATGTTCAGATCTACAAAGAATTAGGACTTTTTGATTCGATCGAGAATCAACGCAATGCAGCCCCCCAACAACCCGCCTCCCATGATGGTGGTCAACAGCTCGACGAGTTTCAGCTCCCACACAGACCCCTGAGCCTGCATCACTTCCCTGACGCCCCCTTGCACCATGATGACGGCGAGCGCCATCGTGGCTCCCACCACAAACCACCACAGAAAAACTTTCGTCGACGTCACCGAAACCTCACAGGTCGGGATTGCGGTCAAATGAACGGTATTGAATGGCTTCCGCGATGTGCACGGTCTCAATCCTCTCCGAGTCGGCCAAATCGGCAATAGTGCGTGCAACACGCAGGATACGGCCATGCGCTCGCGCCGACAGCCGCAACCTCGCCATCGCCTGCTCCAGTAATTCCTGAGTGGGCTGATCGAGCCCACAATACCGCTTTATCATCCGCGGCTTCAACTGCGCATTCGTATAAATTCCGTCGGATCGGTACCGTCGTCGCTGACGTTCTCGCGCTGCGACGACACGCGATCGGATTGCAGCTGATCCCTCTGATGCGGGCAGTTCGGTACGGAGCTCTCGCACCGGAACCGGCGGCACATCCAAATGAATATCCAGCCGATCCAGCAGAGGCCCGGAAAGCTTCGCTCGATATCGACGAATCTGAGTGCCGGTACACATACAGGATCTGGTTCGATCTCCCCAATATCCGCAGGGACAAGGATTCATTGCAGCAATCAACATGAACCGGGCCGGATATTTCAGGGTTCCGCTTGCTCTGGTCAGGACCATATGTCCATCTTCCAACGGTTGCCGCAATCCCTCAAGCACACCCCGTTTGAACTCAGGAGACTCGTCCAGAAACAGCACGCCATTATGCGCAAGTGAGACTTCCCCGGGCTTCGGAATGGTGCCTCCTCCGACAAGACCGGCATCGGAGATGCTGTGATGAGGAGCGCGGAAGGGCCGAACCGTCAGCAAAGGCCGGTCCGGAGCAAGTTGTCCGGCTACGCTGTGAATACGGGTCGTTTCAATGGCTTCTTCTGATTCCAGCAGCGGAAGAATCGAGGGGAGTCGACGTGCCAACATCGTCTTGCCGGAACCAGGTGGACCGACCATCAGCACATTGTGTCCACCCGACGCAGCCACTTCCAGTGCCCGCTTGGCATGGTCCTGCCCACGGACGTCGGTGTAGTCCTCGTCTTCCGCCGTCCTGGCAGACTCCAGCAAGGTATGGTTCGAACAGCTCGGCACAATGGCTTGGTTCCCCTTCAGAAACTCCACGGCTTCGGGGAGGCTATGGAGTGGATAGGCGGTGACACCATCCACCAGCGCGGCTTCAGCGCCATTGTCAGCCGGCAGCAACAGGTCATATCCGGCCCGGCAGGCGAGCGCAAAAGAGAGCGCGCCCATGATCGGTCTCACACGGCCGTCCAATGAAAGTTCTCCGACCAGAACCCGCTTGTCCACCATCGCCTGTGGAATCACCTCTTCGGCGACAAGGATCCCAACAGCGATCGCAAGATCAAGTCCCGATCCTTCTTTCTTGACTCCGGCGGGAGCGAGATTGACGGTAATCCGTTTGGCGGGAAAGTGAAACCCGGTGTTTTTCAGCGCAGAACGCACGCGGTCACGACTCTCCTTGACCGTGGCATCAGGCAGGCCAACGACCGAGAATTGCGGAAGGCCACCGGAGATATCGACCTCGACATCCACCAGATGCGCATCGAGCCCGACGAGTGCCGCGCTCCTCACCTTGGCGAGCATAACAACACTGCCTTTCTGTCTGGACCGCGGCCAAACCTGGTAATTATAGGAAGTCCCTACGGAGCTTTCAATAGAGGGCCGGCTGCCAAGTCCTCTCTATCGCCGCTCCTACCGACTCTGTCATAATCCGCCCATGCGTTTCTGGCACTCCTCAGAGGGAACGGTCCGTTCAATTCGATCACCATCCACAGGACAGGTTCGCCTGATCATGGCCGTCAGCCTCTGCCTCGTGCTCTCCTCCGTCCCAATGGAACAGGCTTCGGCCTTTGCAGAACACCAATCCCCTGTAATTCCGACGCAGCAATCAAAGCGCGCATCCCCATATGTCGGATCGGCCATGGCCGTTCTTGCGACACTGGAACAGGCTCAGGTGCTGCCGCCTGAGGGCAGCCGAGAAGCTGATCGTATCATTCAGTCCGTCATTCAGCTTCAATCCGCTTTCGCCACAGGTACAGATGGAGTTTTACAGGATTTCGCGCAGCGTGCCGTGACCGCCAAGCACGGCGAGAACACCTCAACAGTCCTGGAACGATTTCGCTCCAGCGGATGGACTGCGGAGATCCTGGAGGCGCTCGCGGACGCAGACCTGCCGACAGCGGTCGAAGAACGACAGCAACTGGCAACCGGGCTGAGACGGTTCAACCTGTCCGTCGATGATTTCATGCGGCTCATGCAGCTCGTAAAAGATGGCCGGTCGGCACTCGCCGCGCGTGGGAACACGTTTGAAGAGATCTACACCTCCCGACGCAACGCCATGCCGGGAGCGGGGGGACGGTGAACCATAGTATCTTGTGACGCGTATCTCGTAACAAGAAAACTATGAATGGGCTACACCGTACGCTTCACGAACAACGCAACCTACAAGGAGGAACACATGGCAACGAGAGCCTACATTCTCATCAAGGTCAAAGCGGGCAAAACCAAAGATGTCGTCGCCACGCTGAAGCGCATGCCCGGAGTCGAACAAGCCCATTCCTGTTTCGGCCGTCCAGATATTTTCCTCTTTATCAGCGTGCAGGATGAACGTGCACTGTCCGACGTCGTCATCACCAAGATCCATGCAGTCGACGGCGTCGAAGAAACCGATACTCACATCGTCGCAGAATGAGACGGAAGAACAGGCAGGGTGACCGGCGCACCACCATCTTGCGCTGAGCGGTAACAGGCTTCGGCAATTTCCACCGCACGAAACCCGTCTTCGCCCGTGATGGGCATTGGTGTGTCGTCGTTCACGGCCTGCAAGAACGCCGTGAGGCTGGCCAGGACCGTCTGCGCTGGAGGGAGATCGAAGTCGGTTGTTCCGGTTTCGTCAGAACAGTGGAGCTGGCACTGGCCCCAATCGGCCTCCAGTCGTCCATGCGAACCGCTCCATACCGCTCGCCCAACACGCCCCACCGGCACCCGTGCGATTTCGATCCTGCATACTGTTCCTCCCCCAGTGGTGAGGTCAACAGAGGCTGAGGTTTCCGGCGCAAGCTGCGGGAGGACGTCCATCGTACAACGCACTGTGGATACTTCTTCACCAGTCAGAAATCGAACCAGGTCGAGCATATGCACTCCGATTTCCAGCAGGGCTCCCCGCTTGCCATAGCCATCGGCATGGTCAGGAGCCGTTGGTTTGAGCTCGATCCGGCTGATCAAGTCCAATCGTTCCGACCGCCCGACACGATGCCGCAAAGTCTTCATTTGCTGAATCGTATTATCGAACCGGAGAGTCTGTGCCGTCATCAACGGCACCTCCGCCTCACGGGCTAGAATCATCATCGCGTGGGCATCGGCGGCGGTGGTCGCCAGCGGTTTTTCAATCAGGAGGGGTTTGCGGGCATGGACCGCCACCCGACAGATATCCAGAGAAAAGATTGGAGGCGTGACGACAATAATCACGTCGACCAGGGGATCGGCGATCAGCGATTGGGGCTCTTTGTACACTGTGACCGAGGGGGCTCCTGGAAGATCAAGCCCCTGTTCGGGATGCTGCCGGCAGACGGCCCTGAGACAAGCGGTGGGGAGGTCGTGCACAATGTGCCGGGCGTAGCGCATCCCATGCCGCCCCACGCCGATCAACCCCACACCGATGCGATCCTTATTCACGCAACCTCACAAGGCCGCCACTGTAAAACGGCGTGGCACATCCGTCAATGGCACTCATTTGACATTCCCGGAAGGGGCTTCATATAGTACGATCATGCTGAGAACAAAGCCGCTCCAATAAAATATTCCAACCATGTCCACGACGCACGCCACACCGTTCACACTAGAACAGATCGGAACAGGTACAGCCCGTTTCCCAAGCGGCGTACCGATCCCCACGCACACCGATCAGATGGTTGACCCCTACTTCAAGAGCAAAATGCCGAAGGAGCACCAAATCGATTCGTTGCTCTTCTGGCCGCAACAACCGGGGACCTATCCAGGGCTTGTCCTGTTGCATGATTGGTGGGGATTAACCGGACAGATGAAGGATGTGGGCGCCCGGCTGGCCTGTGAAGGGTATGCAGTGATCATTCCCAATCTCTACGGCCGGTTGGGAGGAATGGTGACCGCCAACGATGACGTGGCAGCCGCGCTGCAGGAACGTCAGAACGACGCGCATGTTATCACGGATATCAATTCCTGCTGTGAATACCTGAATACATGCCACTTCGTGAAGAAAAATATTCATGGAGTCGTCGGGTACGGAATGGGCGGATCCTATGCGCTCCGTTTCGCCTGCCATCGGAAACGGCTGCGGGCGGCCGTCTCCTACTACGGCAAGCCGGTCACGCCCAGAGAGCTGATGAAAGAGCTCTTTTCATCAGTGCTCTATCACCAGGCAGGGAAAGGCGCCTGGGCGACTCAAGACGACGTCGAACAACTGCGCAGCGCTTCCGCCGAATATGCCAAGCGCGTCGAGATTCATCTCTACCCCGAGGCGGCCCACGCCTTTTGCAACGAGATGAAGCCAGCCTCCTATGACCCTGAGGATTCAGCCATCGCCTGGGAACGAACCGCGATTTTCTTAAAGTCTTGCTTCCAAGGAACATGACCCAAGGCACACCGTCTCCGCGCAACCAGACTCACGCACACTCAATTCTCGCCGGCCCATCTCGTCGTCGCCGAGAGCTCGGCATACGTCGGGATGCCATAGTCGGGCTCCTTGCAATCATCATGGGAATCTCAATCCTCTTATCGCCCCCTCCGCTCCAAGCGGAAGACGTGTCGCCGATGCTGCTCTCTCAGATGATCTCACAAAAAGGGAACCAACTCGCGGCAATCGATTCAGATGTGAGTGCCCAAGCGCTATTTACCTCAACTCTCGGTCCTGCTCTCAGCCTCAAGGATGCGGCAGGGGCCGTCGGAGCCAAACGACTTTCAAGCAAGTTGGTCAAGGAGTTGCGCCTAGCTGAGTTGTCCCAATCCATCTCTGAACTGATGGCAGCCATGGCCGTCTGGCAGTTTGCTGATTCGATCGTTCATGAGGAGACGCCTTCCACGACCAGCACCTCGCTTCACGCGACACGGCAAGATTGGATGACGAGCCGCAGCAAGGTTACCTCACTCCCCGACCTGTTCCGTCTCATCCAGGCAGACCAGAAAACAGAACCATCTCATGCGACAGTCCCGCCGAAGAATACGGAGCTGTTACTTGCTGCCAATCGCGCTGTGCTTGAAGCCAGTCAAAAGGCGACCGCCGCGTGGTGGGACATCTATGGGTGGAAGGAACGGATCCGGCAGGCGAAAGGCCGGGCTCGACTGTGCGGGACCTGGCAATGGATCATCCATAACCACCAGATCCATGGAGAGCAGAAGTCCACCGTCATGTTCCCCCCACTCGGACAGGTCTCGGCTCAGGCCGCGGCACCGACCGAGATCATCATCCTGGGAGATGCGATTTACTTGCGATGGGAGCATAACGGCCAGCTCCAAGAGGACAGTCTGCTGTTCATCAAGGACGATGCGAAGATCGAGGGGTCGTTCGTGAACAACATGGGAGGATGGGGACCGATCAGCGCCAAACGCACGGCCCCCTGTCAGCCGTAGCAGGATGTTGAAAAAGACCTCCAGCTTCGTTCTCGCATCGCTCAAGGCCGCAACGTAAGGAAGTCGAAGGCAAAGTACCTATCCGCTCGCATGTGATCGAAGCGAGCGGTTCAAGCGAAGCTTGGTATGTACATCCTCGGCCTTTCGTTCGCTGCGGCCTAGCTGGAAGGCCTTTTTGAACATCCTGTTCGTCTTTTTCAACATCCAGCCCCACGGTATGCCCGCCAAGCCAACACCGACCACCCCACGATAAACAGCGCTCCGCCGACCGGCGTCACCGCTCCGAGCCAACGCACTCCCAGCAATGACACGCCATATAGACTACCGGAAAATAACACCATCCCTGCCAAAAACAGCCAGCCGGCTTTGGCCGCTCCCGCATCGCGGTCGATCCGCACTGCAAACCCGCTCAAGACCATGCCGAAGGCATGATACATCTGATAGCGGGTCGCCGTGTCGTAGACTGTTAGCATTGGTGGCTCCAGGATCTCCTTCAGCATATGAGCGCCGAATGCGCCGGCTGCTACGCCCAATCCAGCGCTGACACAACCGATCAGTACCAACCATCGTGATGACGTATCGACATCCATCGCGTATGACTCCCCTTGGAATACCGGTGACGGAACCGCCAGATCATACGCGATCCGACCTGAATACTCCATCAGGCGCACCGCGACCGATGATCGTTCCCCCTATGGGTATGCTATAGTTTTCCTATGGATCGACAAGGTGTGACAAAACTGCTCCTTTCGCTCTCGACCCTGCTCTGTGCGGTGGGAAGCGGGTTCGTGTCGGCTGAATCCCCGCAGACCGAACGCAACAAAGGCCTGACCGTCGAAGACCTCGCGCGCGGGGTACGAAGCGCCGCGCAGAACATCGAAAAAGAAATCCCCAAGATCGGACCGGCAATCGGCAAGACCGTTAAGTCCATCACTGGGAATAGTTCGGAACAGAAATCACCTCGCGAGTCAAACTCGGACAAGAAGTAGCTCTCTGTCGTGCTCAAAAGAGATACGTAAAAATCTGCCTTTGATTCTTTCTCTCGACTCCTGTATGTTGTGCTTCGAATTTCATTGACACGACGCACGGGCGAACCCCACTTCTCACGACGAAGCGCCTGTGTCACTCAAAGGCATCAGAGGGATCGAACAGACTCATCTACAAGAGGATCGCCATCATGTGGGAGAAAAAACGAGAACTCGAAGCGGACGATGCAAATTTTACGGTTCTAGGGAAAGACGTCACTTTCAAAGGCATCGTCCATTTTCACAGCACCGTTCAAATCGATAGTTCCATCGAAGGAGAAATCCACGCCAAGGGCATGTTGGTGATCGGCGAAAACGCGCTTATCCGAGGCTCGATCGTTGCCGAATCCGTTGTCTGCAGAGGAAAAATCCAAGGGAACGTCACCGCGAGCAGCAAGATCCAGCTCCTGAAGCCGGCGGTCCTGCTCGGTGATATTGCCTCCCCATCGTTTTCACTGGAAGAAGGCGCGTTCTTTAAAGGGTCCATCGACATGGGCTCCCATCCGGTGGTCGATGAACTCCAACAGTCGACCGTGGTGCTCTCTGAGTTTTCGCCGCGGCTCAACTCATCAAGACCTGTGCTGATCGAAAGCGAATGAGGGAGTGAGTTGACGCTGACCCATGCCCTTTTTTTCTGGCTGGTGATCGAGCCTTCCTTCGATTGAACATAGTTACCGCCGCTCGTATTTAATCTCTTTCCGCTTGCCTCGCCCTTCTATAAGATACCGCTCCTGACCGTTCGCCACCCGGGAGGCTTGCCGATGGCTCGAACCGCTTCATTCCGTTCGTTCGCACGATTGATGACAGCCGCCTTGCTGGCCGAGCGCCAAGGCTGCTCGGCTGGCCATGCCGTCGGAGCGCTCCAAGAGCTGACTCAGGCTCAGACTTCTTCAAGGATGTCCCGCCGCCAGTTTCTGCTCGGCGCTGGAGCAACCGGAGCAACACTTGCTCTCGGGACGATCACGGGTTTTCCGTTCCGCGTGGCCGATGCCAAACCACTCCCCTCTTCACTTTCAGTCGGCATCGTCGGTGCAGGGCTCGCCGGGCTGGCTTGCGCCGATACGCTCAAGGCACGTGGCATTCGAACTTCCATCTACGAGGCAACGACACGGACCGGCGGACGCTGTTGGTCATTACGGGGTGTCTTCCCAGGTCAGGTTGCAGAACGTGGGGGTGAACTCATCGACACTCTCCATAAGACCATCTTGAACTACGCCAAACGCTTTCGCCTTGCGCTGGAAGATGACCACAATCAGCCAGGCGAAATTTTCTACCATTTCTCAGGACAGCGATATTCAGAATCTGCGATCGTGGCGGAGTTTCGTGATTTCGTCTCGGTGATGCGGCGTGACCTCAATCGCCTCTCGCCAGAAGTTACGGCCAGTTCCTCTACACCGGACGATGTTACCCTCGACCGCACGAACCTGCTGGCTTACCTCGAAGGACAGAACGGAGTCGGCGTCCCGGCTGGGCCGCTTGCCAAGGCTGCCATCATTGCCGCCTACGAGGCGGAGTATGGACTTGCGGCACATGAACAAAGCTGCCTCACGTTTCTCCTCTTCATCCATGCCGACCGCCGCTCGCAATTTACGCCGTTCGGCGTGTTCAGTGACGAACGCTATCATGTGGTGGATGGAAATGACCGGATCGTCGAAGGGTTGACGCGCGAACTTCCTGGACAAATTACATATGACTCCAGACTCGTGCGAGTCCGCAAGTTGAGCGATGGGCGAATTGAATTCACGTTCCGATCCAGCAACCGCACGGTTGTGCACACGCACGACGTCGCCGTACTGGCCATCCCCTTCACGACCCTCCGTGAAGTCGAACTGGATGCGAACCTCGCAATCCCCGACCATCAACTCACGGCCATTCAAGAACTCGGCTACGGCACCAACGCCAAAATGATGATCGGTTTTTCAAGTCGTCCCTGGCGTACGCTTGGAGGGAATGGAACGGCCTATTCCGATCTGACGAACCTTCAAACGACATGGGAAACGAACCCGACTTTGGGATCAGAGACGAGGGGAATTCTCACCGACTATTCCAGCGGTGCACGAGGAGCAGGCTTAAATCCAAATGCGGTTCAGACAGAAGCTCAACGATTCTTGAGCGATCTGAACCAAGTCTTTCCGAGTACCCTCGGAGCTGCGCCCCTGGTGCAGGGACAGTACCTGGCACATCTCGAACATTGGCCGTCGAATCCGTTCATGAAAGGCAGCTATACCTGCTATCGCCCCGGCCAATTCACAACGATGGCCGGTCTGGAGGGAGTGCCGGCGGGCAACCTCTTTTTCGCAGGTGAGCACACGAACTCGTTCTATGAATGGCAGGGGTTTATGGAAGGCGCCGCGCTCTCCGGCATTGCGGCAGCCAAATCCATTCTGACAGCAGCTAAGACTCGATAGTATCCTGTTCCTTAGGCAAGATCTTCTGCCCCTAGACTCATCTTCTTATCTCTCCGGCTTTGCGTTTGACCTCGCCGCATCCTCCACTGTATGATTTTGTCATACAGGAGGTGCCCATGAAACACTCGCGCGTTCCAGTGACGGTTTCCCTCCCCTCCAATCTTGCTGAGAATTTTGACAGACTGGCCAAAGCAGAGGCCAAGAATAAGAGCCAACTCTTCAGGGAAATGCTCACGGTCTATGAACAACGGCGTCGAGAAGAGCAATTCCACGAATTACAGCGATACGGCGCAAAGAAGGCCAGAAAGAAAAGCGTGCTGACTGAGGCCGACGTGGAGAAGCTGGTCTTCCAAGGCCGCTGATCGTGCGTGTCGTCTTTGACACCAATATCTATATCTCGGCTTTTGCTATTCCAGGCGGGAACGCCGAGGAAGCCTACCTCCGAGCGATCAAAGGACATTTTGAACTCTTCACCTCGGTCGCAATCCTGACAGAAACCGCACGAGTGCTCCAAACAAAGTTTGATTGGGCAGAAGACAGGACTCGGCAGGCGATTCAGAGCATCAGTCACATTGCCACAGTGTTACGCCCCCGCCCGACCCTGCACCTACTACGAGACGAGCCAGACAACCGCATTCTTGAATGTGCAATGGCCGCTCAGGCGGAATGGATCGTTTCCGGCGATCGGCACCTCCTCGCGCTCAAACGCCACGCAAGCAGTGCCATCATTTCGCTCGCCGACTTTCTTGCTGAGACTCAGACATAGATATCCTCCTGCCACAACGCTCATACATCACATTCGTAAAACCATTTTCACGCTCGCCAACAGCACTGGCTGTCTCGGCGCTTCCGATTGCTCAGGCTCTTACCAGCAGCGGGCTCACATAGATACGCTGGCCGCCGTTCTCCCGAAGGAACTGAACGCTGCAACATGCAGAGGCGGCACTGACATCTGCATCACCAAGCACGTACACTTCTACAGACATCCCCTCACGGAATGTTAGGACAGACCCCACTAACATCTGCCATCCCAGACTCGCCGATACACTGGTTAGCCCTATTACAATATAGAGCCTATTGCATCTATCGGCAGATCTCAATTTCCTTAAACCAACGAGGCATATCTTTGTCTTTCCTTCGGCGTTACTATCCCGCCGCGCTTGAGCACGACGAGCTCATCATTGGTGCCGTGAATGGGTTTAGAACCTAACGGCACTCTTGGTACCAAGGAGGAGCGATGAATCCATTTCGATACTCCCTGAATCGAAAAAGATTCACCCGGCAGATTTCTATTTTCAGGCATCAGCTCAATACTTGAGAATGTACGTAGTTCTTGCGAACTCATCGTGGCGCATTCTTTGCTGAAGAGAACTCACATCAGGTTGTACCACTTGTTGACCGACTACGACCATGATCGATCGGGGTTACTCTGATCGCCCGCTGAAACTCCGTGGCGTCTACGCGGTATTGGGCGCGGTGAGAGTCAATAGTCGTGTCTGACACTAACTTCTCCGGAGGAGTACCGACCATGCGACCTGTCCCGATAATGCAGAGGTCCATCCTTCCGACGATTCTCCTCATATTCATAGGACTAGCCGGATGCAGCTGGCGTTTTGGAGACGTCCCTGCCGCATTGCGTATTGACAGCGGCATGGATCCGGACAATCAGGACAAATACACCAGGTTTAGGACGACCTATTATTTTCGCGTCATTGACTCATGCAGAGTCGAGGCTGGTGATCCCTCAGGGAATGCAGCATACAAGACATCCACTGGGTTTAGGGAGAGAACGTCAGGCAAGACGAAGATTGTCAACGACACTGTGTACCGGTTTCGCATGACGGGAAAAGCGAGTGCTCTGTTCAATAAGGTGAATTTTGGCTCTGGGGTTCTCCGGGCCGACCAAATCGACCCATTCGGGAACAGCGTGGAGTACAAGAATGGTGCTTTCGAGGTCAAAACAAGATCCGGTGCCCGCCAAAAAGAATTACGTGACGCCTTATTGGAAGAGATTAGAGACCTGAAAGTTCTCCACGATGAGCTGCCAGACAACGACTTGGGCAAAGACAAGCTCAAAGGTATCATACAGAACAAAGTGATGCTCCTCAACGGAGGCGGTACCGTCGTCGATGAACCAAACCGCAACAACGAACCGCCGAATCCTCTGTGCCCAGAGGGCCGTCCAATCAAGAAGAGTTACTCCCTCTACGGTCCAGAAGGTGTGCGCGAACTCGACCCAGACGAACGACTCCTCATGGCCATGTCTTCGGACAGCAAACCCCTTATAGGTATGTTGGAAGAGCTATCTGGCAGACAACGCAAAGCGGCGAATGCCAGCAAAGGAGCAGCTAAGATCCTGGTCGAGGAAGAAACTTGGACCGCTGACAGTGAAGACAAGCTAAAAGAACTTAAAGAAAATCTGAATAAGGAGAACATCGAAGGTAGCAGTCCAACGGATGTCATAGGTCGGTTAACAAGCAAGAGCGTTTCAACGAACTCTCTACCCAGAAAGGTGACACCGTGAAATCCCTATTTGAGGTTCGTTTGCTCATCCTTCTGCTTGCGATAGGAGGGTTTTTCCTGACAGGCTGCAGCGCTTTTTCCGGCGCGGCGACTATGCGAATTGATGTCGAAGTATACAAGGGTCCCCTTTCTGAGCGACCGAATGTGCAGTTGGGAATGATGAAGGGGCATTTGGAGTCCGCAAAAAAAGCATTGATTGAGTCAAATAATTTCACAAGAGCCGTAATGGCGAACAAAGGATTTGAACCTTGGTCCTGGAGTTCGAACAAGGCTTGGTCTATCCCAAAAATCGAGACCGATGTTAGTGGAGATATATCACCATCTATTCCTCTCATCAGTCCCTTAGATCAAGAAGGACTTGGCACTACTTGTCAGGATGTCAGTCCTGATAATCCTTGGTATAACCTGAAATTTTGGCGTTTGTTTGGCCTCCTGGACGACATAGACCATTTCGATTGTCTCATATTGACGACATTGATTTCGGATACGAACATGCTCACTCAGAAGGTTGATAACCTTACATCAAAGATCAGCAACCCTATACCTTGGTCTCCTCAATTTATGCCCGCTGGTTTTATTGAGGAAGCGGCGGAGATTTCCGGAATGCTGAGAGACCAAGCTTTTCGATGGGCAGTAGCGTCGACTCCTGGCCAGTCACCGAATCGTCTAGTCCGCATTGCGGTGGTGACCGGAATCGTGACGTTTTCTGAAATCGGAAATCAGTTGAGATGCCGAGTAAACGCGTTGGCCAAGCAAACTAATGATGATATTGGCCTGGATCGGCGAGAATTGCCGCCCAGTGTTGCCTTATGCGATGCCGACCCGACTGACTTTGTGAATTTATACAACTATTTTAACGGTACGGTGCCGGATTGGTTGGGCAAGTATGCGCTGGGAATGGGAACCGTCGAAGACCGAGTGAAGATTGTCAAAGATCTCTTCAGCGACCACTATTGGTCCAGAATAAATACCGTCTATGCCAGCGGTCGCGGCAAGGTGAGTATGGCCTTTATTAAAGATGATGTCGGCAATTGGAACCTCAAGAGTTTTGACAATGATCCTGAGGAGCTCCTAAAAGCCTATACAGATTTTTCCGTCGAGGCCGCCAAACGTGCGGCAATGGCCATTCAGAGTGCCAGCCCAGGAGGACCTGTGGCTCCAACCCTTTCTCTGGCAACTCGCCTGATGGAGCAGGCAACCACTAACGCCTTTGGTCAAGAAGCAACCGGAATTGAGGCCACCATTATTCCTCGACTTCACAGGACAACCGAGGCGCGGTTACAGAACGCGGCCAGAGAGTACCAGGAAAAGGACACGAAGCTGCTCAACGATTACAACCAGATCCTCAAGAAAGTTAATGCCTCAAGGGAATCGCGCAGTGACACGACGGAAATGCAACCGATGCTTAAAGAAGCAAAGAAGGCACTAATCGAAAACCGGCAAGGCATGTTAGCGAAGTTTGAAGCCATTGTTCGGGAACACAAGAAGACCATATCCGGTTACGTTGATGTTGATTGAGGACGTATCTCGACTTCGTACACGACCGGTGTGACATGGAGCGAGGTCTCAGACGATGTCTCCGCTCACCAAGCTGGTCGCACCAGACACCCATCAGGATCAGATACACCAAATGGGCACGAAACAATGTTTGTGTAGATAAGTCAATGAACCTGCTCGGCGACCGTGGCAATGGGTTTTTATCAATGAAATGGAGTCTGGGCGGTTGGCCCATCGAAGTCAAAACAACGTGGAGAGTGAATGATGAGACTACTACCTGCTTCCGTGGCTGTTACGATGTGTATGTTTTCCCCTCCGGATGTCAATGCATTCAAATTGGACCCCTATAGCTACCATGACAAGGAGACTGGTATTTTCCAAGACAGCTTTGCAGGAGGCCGGATCGGTACACAGCCGATTCATGAGAACCTGACAATCAAAGCTATAGCTACTTCACGAATACCGGCCACGTACATAAATGGGGAATTCCTAGTTAACGTAATCAAAGGCATACGGTGGAATGACGATCCTTTTGGTTTGGCCAAAGGGCGTCAGGCCGCATTTTATTTTTCATATACAGACTCGTGTTCGAACCCGGAGGTTATCGATCCCGATTGGGACTTACTGTACCGCACACATTGTGGCGATATGCAGTTCTTGCATTCAATGGCCTCCTCAGCAGCAGAGCCTTCCATTGACACACAAAAGAAAATTTTAATGTGGCTAGAATTTACCTTTAAGGTCGCAACCGGAGAGATCGACAAGGACACACACTTTCGGAGCCTAGACACATTCTTAGAGGAAGGCTCTGCTGAAGAATTCAGACGTACCATGACAAACAATGGGAAAACACGCATGATGTGGCAACCCGAATGGCTATTCACACTCGATTGTGACAGATGGTTTACGTGGAGGGGGTTATTCTTTCGTGGTCATTTGACAGAATTAACATGCAAAGATCTTAACAATAAGTTTTCGGAGCAGACTATTCAAGACATCGCCCTTGGCTCACTACTACACGTGCTCCAAGATTCATTTTCTGGAAGCCATGTTCTTCGAGAGGGCAGTCCATCTCTTGGGAAATCCAGGCTTAGTGGTATGGGTAAGATCATTCAGTTCGGAAATTATTTTTTGCAGGATCAGACCCGTCATGGCATGGCGGATTCATATATTGACGAAAAGAGCGGAGACTATGATTTTGACCTGACGGCAATTTCAGCGAAAGTGATAGAACTTGCAATAGGACAACGACTGGACAAGCGTGAGAGATGGTCAGAGGCAAAAACACTTTTCAAGGAGGTCTTTCGCGTACTTTATCCCACTAAGCCTTCTGGCGAACTCGGTTACCAGTAACCGTTTCTTTGCATACATGCCCAAGGTTGGCCTATTTCGCTCCGCTTCTGGCATTGCAAGCTCCTGCTGGTGGTGGTCCAGCAAAATGGGTCGAGTGAACTATTTGGGGTCAGATCTTGTATCGTGCATGACACAGAACCAGGCATAGCTCTCCTGGCTCGCCCCCCCCACCATCCATTTCTTGACCCGCCAACTCACCTCACCGCTCGAATCGAGACATCGTCTGGTTCTCTATGCTGACTTAATGATGGCTTGGCTCGCTATCACGCTATTCGGAACCACAATTTCGTTGTTCTCTTGCGTTTTAATCACGAAGGGATAAAACGGGGACATTCTGAATTTTCGAGCAGGTAAAGACTTCGTTTTGCGACGCCCCCAGCCGCCGCCATGCCCACCCCCCCTTCAATGGGAGATGGGGAGAGAGTGGGAAGAGGATAGAAGAGAAGCCTACACTAACACTCCCTGTACTAGCGCCACTAAAATACTGCACTGAGGGCCCTACGTCCTACATTGCAGCTTGACCGTTCCCCTCCTATAATCATCGTCCCTAAGATGCTCAAGACAGCTGAATTTTTCTGCTACTGAGACGATTTCCTCGTTGAGCAGGAATATGAACTACGATGCACTGGTCAAGTTTGCTCAGGAGCATTTCACCGATGGTCTAGCGTTGGTCATCGGATCCGGCCTTTCCTCCGCTGAGGGGTTGCCGGGAATGCCCGCGCTTGCAACACATCTCACCAACGAATCGAGCGAATTAAAGGAAACTGACGCAACTCTGTGGGACCAGATCAGGGCATTGTTAAATGCAGGTGAAGGCTTGGAGGCCGCATTGCTGCAACGGCCGCCATCTGACACGCTTGAACTCTGGATTGCACAAAAGACGTGCGAACTACTGATCCCGCAGGAGCGAGCAATCATGAGCGCAGTGATTCGTAGGGAGCGCACCCTTCGCCTGACAACATTTCTAACCAAGGTACTAAAGCCAACGGCTGGCTTGCCGATTCTGACACCCAACTACGACCGCCTAATCGAAGTCGCCTGCGAAATGGCAGGATTCCACGTGGACACCACAGCCGTTGGGCACTATGCGGGGGAGTTCGACCATGTTCGAAGTTGCATGGGATCATGCCGGGGCATCACATGGCGTGCCAAGATCACGGTCCTCGATCACTTCCCGCGAGCGATCGTCCTAAAGCCACATGGGAGCTTTGATTGGTATCAATTCGGCACGGATGTGCGGCGCTGCAGTTTGGATATGGACGCGGAACGCCTCATCATAACGCCTGGTCTTAATAAGTATCGAGCTGGCTACAACTCGCCCTTTGACAAACATCGAGAATTGGCCAACGACCACATAAGGCAGGCCGGGCGACTACTGATTGTGGGATACGGGTTCAATGACGATCACCTGCAAAACCACCTCGTGAAGCGAATTCGAGACGGTACGCCCACGCTCATCCTGAACCGAACGGCGAGCAGGAAGGTCGAGGCGCTGGCGGAGGAATCGCCCCGCTGTGTTTGTCTCTCGAACTCACCCACCTCGCCTGGAGTCATGATGGTGACAAAGGGACACCGATTCGAGCATCCAGGACAAGATTTGTGGGATTTGGGCGTTATGGCAAGGGAGCTACTAACATGAGCGATGCACCCATACTGGCTTTCGACACTCCTAGCAGGCTCGGGAAGGTCGTATCCGTAGACACAACCCGCGTACTCATCGCAGTGGAAAATGCTGCACTCTTACCGCGCGCTTCGGTGGGGAGCCTCGTCGCGATTCAGGCGACGACCGCTCAAGAGTTCCTGATCGGCATGACCGAACGTGTGACTCGGCAGCTACGTGAGCAGATCGCACATCCTGATCCGATGGCACCCACAAATCTCGCGATGGAAGTCGTGCCAGACGACGCGCTCCGGACCGTCTTGCTTGGTACCTACCGCACGATTGAGGGAACCGTGCACAATCGGTTTAAGCGCGGCGCTGATTCATTTCCACAAATCGATCGCGATTGTTTTCTCATCGAAGGCGGCAATCTTCAGCGGTTCATGGGATTACTGGGCAAGGACTTAGATCCGAAGCAGCGGCTCGAACTCGGTCACTTCGTTATTGACCACTCAGCCACTGCGATCGCCAATGGCGATCGCTTCTTCCAGCGGCACGCAGCGATCCTGGGAAGCACTGGCTCGGGCAAGAGCTGTGCGGTGTCGTTGATTTTGGAGCGTGCACACGCCCGCAAACACGCGAACATCATCGTGTTCGACATGCACGGCGAATACGCTTCACTCGCGAACCCGCCAGCTCGTAAGGAAGGTCCACCGTCAACTCCTATCGCGGCCGCATTCAGGATTGCAGGTCCTGGTGATCTTACCAAACCAGCGGAAAATGTTCTTTTTCTACCGTATTGGCTCCTGAATCGGGAAGAAATGCTCTCGATGATCTTGGACCGCAGCGATCAGAACGCGCCTAATCAAGCATCCAGGTTCACCTTGCACGTACGAGATTTGAAGGAAGGCACACTCAAATCTGAGAAGAAACACGATGTGAGGGCCACCTTCACCGTCGACTCACCAATTCCATATGAGCTGCCGGAGCTGGTCAAGAAGCTCAAGCACGATGATACGGCGAAGGGCACAGGGACGACAGGTAGAGAAGTAAAGGGTGAATGGGAAGGACGGCTTACGCGCTTTATCTCCCGCTTAGAGGCCAAAATCGAAGATCGCCGTTACGGATTCATGTTCAAGCCGATGGAGGCTGCTCTCAAGTACGACTGGCTCGCAAAACAAATTGCAACACTGCTAGCTCCCGGTGAGGACAAGCACGGCATTAAGGTGGTGGACTTCTCTGAAGTTCCGTCGGACGTGCTACCCGTCGTCACAGGGGTATTCGCACGACTGTTGTATGATGTTCAATTTTGGATGGAGCCGGAGAAGCGAACACCATTCGTGTTCGTGTGCGACGAAGCCCATCTGTACCTGCCGGTCCGTGACGACGCGGACGCAGTCGAGAAACAGGCGCTTTACTCCTTCGAGCGCATCGCTAAGGAAGGCCGAAAGTATGGAGTCTCCCTGCTAGTGGTAAGTCAACGCCCGTCGGACGTGAGCCGCACCATCCTCAGCCAGTGCAACAACTTCCTCATCCTCCGCCTGACGAACGATCAAGATCAAAACGTTGTCCGTCGCCTTATGCCCGATTCGCTGGCGGGTGTCCTCGACGGTTTGCCGCTGCTCGACACCGGCGAGGCTTTGTTACTGGGCGACGCGATCCTCCTCCCAGCGCGAATCAAGTTGAAATTCCCTACTATCGAGCCACTGAGCCAGACCCGAAACTTCTGGCAGGAATGGGGAGAAATGGCCCCGGATTCCATCGCGGTTGTGGCAGCAGTCGAAACTCTGCGCCGGCAATCTCGGACAGCTTCAAAGATCGATTGAGGGGGAAACGGGGACATTCTGAATTTCCAGGTAATTAAAGACTTCGTTTCTCGACGCCCCCAGTCACCTAGAGTTTCGTCGCCAGGTCGGCCTCGATCATCTCCGGCTTATCGCTCGGCGCATAGCGTTTCAGGACCGTGCCGTCGGAACCGACGAGGAATTTGGTGAAGTTCCACTTGATCGCCTCGGTCCCGAGAATCCCGGGCTTCTCCGATTTCAGATATTGGTAGAGCGGGTGTGCGTTCGCGCCGTTGACGTCGATCTTGGCGAACATCGGAAAGGTGACACTGAATTTCCTGGTGCAGAACTGCTCGATCTCTGCTTCGCCGCCCGGCTCCTGCTGTCCGAACTGGTTACAGGGGAACCCGAGCACCACGAAACCCCGATCTTTGAACTTTCCGTAGAGCGCCTGGAGCCCCTCATACTGCGGCGTGAAGCCGCACTGGCTCGCGACATTCACGATGAGCAATGTCTTGCCACGGTAGACATCCATCTTCTGCGGCGTGCCGTCGATCGTCACAAGGTCGATGTCGTAGAGACTCATAACTCCCACCTCACAGCGTCTCCATGTTTATGACCGTACGAGCCTGTCATCCGTCTGCGCAGACAACAGCTCACTCGTAGGGACATTGGCATGCACGGCCCGAAACATACCAAAGCGACACAGCCCTGCCCCGAATGCCAGACGCATTAACAGGAACGTGGGCACTTCTCGCAATGATTTCATGAACCCGATCACACCGAACCGAACAATCCCTGCCGGACGAGTAATTCCCTGCCAGATCGAATCGAGCCATGAGGGTAAGGTTTCGGCAGTCCAATCTGCTGTGGTGACTTCACCCGCCACCAGTCCGGTTGCCTCCAGTAATTCTGAAAACTCTTCAATGCTGGAAAATGCCGGATGAGCCCACTGATCCAGCAGTTGCCGCATCACCGGCTTTTCCCAACCATTGAGTGGAACCTGGCGATCGTCCCGCTGATTCCAATCGGCCACAACCAGAATTCCGCCCGGTTTCAGCACGCGCATGAGCTCTCGAGCAAATTGTGCCTTATCCGGCATGTGCGGTCCCGCCTCGACCGACCAGACCACATCAAAACTGGCATCGGGATACGACAGTGCCAGCGCATCATCGACCTGAAAGTAGGCATTCACCTCTGGGGAGGTCAGTTCTTGAGCCCGTCTGACTTGCTGAGGGCTGAGGGTGACTCCGGTGACCGCAAAGCCATACTCCCGCGCCAGCATGCGACTGCTGCCGCCAATGCCGCAGCCCACATCTAACACCGTCGTACCGGAAGGAAGCTTGTCTAACCCACCCCACTGCACCATTTCATGCACAAAGTCTGACTTGGCTTTGAAAAAATCCTTTTTGCGGGGTGGAGAGCCATAGTGTCCCAGATGTATATGTTCGCCCCAGTAGAACTCGAGAATGCCGTCATTCGTCCAGTCATCATAGGAATTGGCGACAGAATCGGCAGATTGATATTTGCGGGGGGCTCGCACGTACAGCACGACTCCGATCAGCAGTACGACCAGGAGAAGGACGATCGCCACTAGGAACATGTTCATCATATCGAATGTCTCATGACCGTGATATCGTTACCATTGATGACCCATACAAAGAAACGTGACCGAGTACCCTAGGGAACACCCCACCCGTCTCTATTGCTATGCCAACAAAGGCGAAAAGTGGGGCAGATTAGACTCGGAAATGTTACCAAGTCAAGCTGCCGGAGACTCTGCCTGCCACGTCCTGAATCGCCGCCTTACACAAAGACTTCTGCCCCTGTATTCGGCTCAAATGGCTGTTACCGATTGATAATAATAAATGGGTCGGGAGTCTTTTATTACATAACTCACAGCTACCATTGACCTCCTAGACTCATCTCACTACGATGGCCGCCCACTATGCGGACACATCTTTGGAAAATCCGTTTCGCTATGCATGCGTCGACTGCGCTGCTCTTGGCTGCGGCTCTTACCGGTTGCGCGACAAGACAATACACACCGCTGGGTAAAGCGGCGAGTGCAGAAGTTGAGCAGCTCAAGGAAAACGTGTACCGGGTAGAATATCGGGCTAGTGCCTTCACGTCGCAAGCACAGCTAGACTCTTATCTCCGTAGACGCTGCGCTGAGCTGACGCTCCGCGAGGGGTACGACTTCTTTCAGATGGCTCAACGAACCGACGTGCTGGGACTCTCACGCCGCACAGCCATGACGGTCACGATGTACAAAGGTCAAAAACCGATTGGGATTGCCAATCTGTACGATGCGAAGGATGTGTTGGCCGATGCCGCGACCGTTCCCAAGACACACTAATGTACCAGTAGCTGGAGAGGCCTTCGCATTACTTCATGGACGGAGCACCGTAACCCCATTTATTCAAGCGTCATCGACTCCGGGTCTCAACCTCTCGCCAGGGCTCTTTCCAGATCAGCGCGAATGGCCGGCGACAACGGATCCATTCCGGGGTCATATCTGCCGGTCACATTGCCTGAGCGATCCACGAGATATTTCTGAAAGTTCCACGTGACCGGACCGGGAAAGGAACTCTTTTCGGTCAGATGCTGATACAGAGGATGCGGCGCTTTCCCCGTGACGCTGATCTTGATAAACAGAGGGAAGCTAATGCTCGTTCCCGGCTCCTGCAGTCCGAAATCATTCACGGGATAGGCCAACTTCTCGAACCCACGGTCTCGATATTGATCGTAGATCTCTTGAAGACCGGCATACTAAGGTGTGTTCCCACACATACTGGCGATATTCACAATGAGCAACACCTTCCCTTTAAAAGTCTTCAGATCAACAGGACGTCCATCAATATCTGGAGGACGAAAGCTGTAAAGCGATATCGACGATTGGCTCGGTGATGGCATCGCACTCACCTGCTTCTCACTCGCAAACACCTCCCCACTGGTTCCATTGCTCAGACCAAGTCCAATAAGCATCAACCAGGAAACTAGCAGACACAACATTGGACAATTCTTCCTATTCATGCCCGTAATAATTTCTTATATATCTAATAAATAAAGCTAAATATATCTATGTTAACGTTTACCATACGTTTATTATTTACCTCTAATACATTTGACAAACATTAGACATACTGATAAATATGAATCATGTTTTGGCCATCTCCATCAGCATGTCGATAAGCCCTATGACCGCAGCTTCAGGTCGGACTCCTGAAGGGAGGTAATGATGAGGGACGACGGATTAAGAGAAATCTCAGAAAGTAGTCATTTCGAGGAAAAAATTGAGCTAGAGGTTATCGATCAAGATGAGGCCCCATCTGGATCGCTCCTCAACCAGATCGTATGCAGCCAAGAGCCCGACGCAGACCCTGAGCCAGCTGTCTGGCCTGATACAGAGAGTCGAAGCCGGCAGAATCCTTTTCTGCTCGAATCTCTCTATTTTCGTTCCTTCCGTGGCACAGCCTTGTTGACCAAGAAGGAAGAACTCGACCTTGCCAAACTCATCGACGAAGCCACCCGGCGCATCAGGATGTCCCTGAAGAAAGCCACGGCCCTACTGGTTCACGCTGCCTCCCCAACCTCCGTCAAAGAGACGATTCAAGAGCTCAGTGCCATCCGTCGACTGAGCGGTTTCTCTGCCATTGCGTTAGATCGAGCCGACACACTCATCAGTGCTTGTCCTGGGTCAACGGCAGAGAACAGCCTTATTACTCCAGAGGTCCGTCAGCAACTCCTCACTGTGCTGGCGGAGATACGAGCGGCAGGTCACCAGCTGGAAGACGCAAAAGAGGAGCTCGTCCGGCGCAATTTGCGCCTCGTGGTCGATGTCGCCAAACGGTACACCACACATAGTCTCACGCTGCTCGACCTGGTCCAGGAAGGAAATATTGGCCTGATGAAAGCGGCGGAACGCTATCAATACCGCAAGGGATTCAAGTTCAGCACCTACGCGACCTGGTGGATTCGTCAAGGCATCACACGGGCGCTTGCCGAGCAATCCCGAGTGATCCGTGTGCCCGTTCACCAATGCGAAGCCGCCAGTCGCATCGCCCGCGCCACGCGACGATTGGAGCTACAACTCGGAGAGGCGCCTCGGATAGAGGACATCGCTCGAACCCTTGGACTCCGTCCAGAACGAGTACGCACCACATTGGCCGCAATTCAAAAACCACTCGGATTGGAGACACCGGTCGGTGAGGGTCAGACCGTTTTAGGCGAGCTCATCCCCGATGATCAGACGGCCTCGCCGGACAGCTCTATCCATCGGCTCGAACGCGAAAATGAACTCGAACGCCTCCTGAGCTCGCTCAGCCCGAGAGAAAATGCGGTGATTCGCATGCGCTTCGGTCTCGGGTACGACAAGATGATGACCTTAGTCGAGGTCGGCGAACAGTTGGATTTAAGCCGGGAACGGGTTCGCCAGATCGAGGCCCACGCACTGAGTAAATTAAATACGCCTACTGCGCGTGAAGTGCTCCGCTCGATTCAGTAGGTTTTAGTGCGTTGGCAAACAGGCCCTCGCGGCTCTTGATAGCATCACGATCCTATTGATTCCACCCGAGCATTAACATGCAGGCACCTTGGCAGTCATGTCTGGTGTTTCTTTCCAAAATCCTGAATCGGCCCAGTATATCCGTTGAGAGCCATCACATGTCTCCTGCTATCTAGGCCTCACCAACACGAGGCTTGTCTTGGCACGTCAAGGCTGGCAAGCTTCGACAGTGTTCACCCTGCGACCTGTACCGCACACAGGCAATCCATGGTGGTCTGAGACAGATATGAAAGCACCTCGTCACTCTCTCTTTCATGCAATGGCAGCAGCCTTGCTCTTTGTCCAGGCAGGCTGTGGAGCAGCGCAGTTGGGCACATGCGCACCACATACGAAAGAAGAAGGCACTCCTACACTGAATTGGACCGAATGCTTCGAGGCCCCCTTTGAACATGCAGGCATCACCCATTCGGTCTACTGCCTCAATGACGGCACTTCAAAACCTCCGGTGCTCCTGCTCCATGAGCTGACCGGCCTGACGCCTGGAACATTGGCCTATGCCGAGGAGCTCTCCAGGAATTTCACTGTCTATGTGCCCCTGTTGTTCGGTGAGAAAGGGAAGTTCTCCCTGACCTCCGGACTGTGGGCCTATTGGTTTCGAGGGTTAGTTGCTTTCTTTCCTGGCGGCGAATGGGGGATCCCCTCTCATGGAAGCATGCCCATCGTTGAATGGCTCCGTGGTGTGGTGCAAAAGATTGGAGAGCGCCACCATGAGCAGCGACTTGGCGTCATCGGCAACTGCATGACCGGCCCTCTCCCTGTAGCACTGCTGAACAATCCGCAAGTTGGTGCCGCGGTTGTCGCCCAACCGGCGCTGCCGATGCGCTTCTGGTACTACACGGATGCGGACAAGTCATCGCTCGGCCTTTCCAATGACGATCTCCATCCAGCGAAAGAGAGCCGCGCCAAGATCTACGCGCTCAGATTTGAGACGGACTGCATCTCAGACCGCGCCAAACTGCAGACCTTGCGCGACCAGTTTGGCGATCGTTTTCTGAACGGAGAAATTCCGGCGACTGCCTACCAAGCAGAAGGTAAACCGACCAACGCGCACAGCACCTTAATTGGCTCATGGAAGAAGATTGAGGAGACTGGACAGCCCTCTCGAGACGCACGCGCACGGGTTCTGAATTTTCTTCTGGCGGAACTAGATGGGAGTCCTCAAAACCGTTCAGTCACCCATCGATCAGTTACTCAGCCTTGACTTTCCTCATCGAAGCCGATAAGCACATCTACGCAGCCACTGCCGGACACCGCCACGGTACCTCACGTTCGTCACAGAAGGAGCCCTGACCATGAGTGAATTACGACTCTTCTACGCGACCAACCGCAACCACCTCGGCGGCGATCGCTGGCACCCAGATGGCTATGGGAAAAAATTCAGCGACGACGGCGTCGAGAATCTTCGTTTCGGCCGAGTCCTCGTCAAGGTGGATGAATCCAAGATGGCCAAATTTCTCGAGAAGGACTGTGGCAGCATGGGACAGGGCGACGGCGAGGGGCTCATCAAGTACCTGGCCAAATGCGCCGAGTCCGCGGACATCGTGGCCTATCGGGAAAAGATCAACCGGTCGGTCGCCGAAGACCAACAAGAGAACATTAAGCTGGGCTCACAGGCGGCGTTTTCAGATCTGCAAACGATCATGCGCCAGCAGTCGGATGTGCTGCTGTTCATCCATGGCTACAACGTCTCCTGGACCGATGCCGTCGGCACGGCTCTATCGCTGCAGACCATGTTGAATTCCAGTCCGGAGAGAGACTCCGAGCAGCAGGTGCAGGTCGTACTCTTCACCTGGCCCTCCGACGGAATGGCACTCCCCTTCGTCTCTTACAAATCTGATCGGTCGGAAGCGGCCGGGTCCGGCAACGCCATCGGCCGCGGCATTCTGAAAGTGCGCGACTTTCTCGCCAGCCTGCGCCGAGCAGAAGAAGCGCTCTGCAAACAAGATCTCCATCTCCTCTGTCACTCGATGGGCAACTACCTCTTACAGAACGCCCTCGAACGGTGCGATGCCTTCACCCCTGGCAATGCGCTGCCCCGCATCTTCGAACACATCTTTCTCTGTTCACCCGACGTGGACGATACTGCACTGGAACAGGGGCAACCGTTGGCCAGGGTACACGAATTGGCCAGAAGCGTTAGCGTCTATCACAATCGCGGCGATGCCGCCCTCGTCATTTCTGATTTCACGAAAGGTAATCCGGATCGACTGGGGTCAAACGGCCCGGCGCGACCAGCTCACGTGCATAACAAGGTACACCAAGTCGACTGCACTCCGCTCGTTAAGGGTCGCGTGGAACACAGTTACTACCTGGTGGGGCACGTTAATGCCGACATCCGCATGAGTATCGACGGGGCTTCACATGACGACCCAAACCGGCACCGCAACCGGCTCGGCGTGATGGGCAATCAGTGGGAAATGCGATCGACCTAAGGGGCAGGAAGCAGAGTTCGTGTTTGAGCTTGGGCACTGCCGAGCAGTTCGATCACGATCATGGGCTCGGCGTGAAGGATTTCTTGATCGTATTCATCCAACCAGCCCGGTTGGTTGAGACCTCGTCCGAAACTTCGTTGACCAGCTTCCCATAGTCGTCATATTCCGTCACTTTGACTTTCACCACATACGTCCCCGTTCCCAGCTTCGATTTCTTACTCCTGGGAATCAACGGAAACCACTCACTTCTGACAGTTGAGATATTGGTGGTATCTCCGAGCTTCAAATCACTCAGGCGAAGATGGAGATCGGCCAGATCCTCTCGATGGGACACATCATTGTCATCCAGCCAATGTCCTTCGATCACAATATTCACGTCGGCATCGATGCGATCCCTAACCTTCATGCGCCACGTCCACGGGATATACCACTTCTTATCTTCCACTTTGACCTTCCCAAAGTGCACGAGTGCGGAGTCCCCAACCAACTGCAGTTGGCCATTGGATGCTAGTTCTTGTGCGTCAACCGTGAAGGTCAGGATTGCGGCAGTCTGAATTTTCCCATCGTTCACAATGGATCGGGTGATCCTCACCCCGCCGAACTGTACCGAGAAACCTGGTTTTTCTTCCGCATAAAATTTGCTGGCCGCCTTGGCTCCACTATAGGTCGCTGTATGTTCGATCGTATCTTCATTCAACACTGGCGTCGTGGCTTTGACAACATACTGGACCGCCACCGGCACAACGCCTGCGGCGATCACAGGAGCCACGATTTTCCCCCCACCGGCCCCTGGCGCCTTCACCTCATCCGGCTTTAATACGTCGACAACGACTTTCTCACCATCAACCTGCCTAGAGTACGGATGGGCCGGCACACAACCAACCACGATCCCAATGAGCCCAACGATACCGACGATCTCAAGAACACTCGAGGTACCCATGAGTCCTCCTTGCGCGTCACTCCCCCAACACAATATAGACCATGCCTCGAACGGAAGTATACGTAGCCCCTCTATCTTAGGAGTTCAACTGCCCCACTGCCCTTCCTCATGCAGTACCATGGCACACACGGACCAGCCACGCTGCTCTGGACGCCTGCGGCTTACTGGCTTATCATGTGGCTCTCTGCCTGCCGGGAGGTCCTCGTGAACTCCGCAACTGCCTTTCGAATTCTCATCCTGGTCATTCCTGTGGCATGGGTGATCATTCGCCTTTTACCCGCCGAGCATCCCAGATATGGTCATCTCCAAATCGCCGCACAGCAGACCCAAAACCAGCCATCACACCACGAAGTCGACACGTTCGTACGCCACGAATCTCTGTTCAAGACCCATTACCAATCGCACTATGCAACATCTGAATACGATTTTAACCACTATCGGTTGGCCTATAAGTATGGGTTTGATCTCACCCTTGATCCCGACAATCAGAGGATGGACTGGAAGAGCATCGAACCCCGAGCACGCCAAAACTGGAATGAAGGGATCATGGGCCAGTGGAGCCAGTACCACCAAGCCGTGCTCTACGGATGGGAACAGGGCCTCAAGATCAACGGCGGGTGAATTATACGAACAACATAGATTCGAGCAGGAAGGAACGACCACTCCACGCTATCAAGTCGGCAGCCATTTGTCATCAGCTCCAGATGCTATGTGCATCGCCTCGAGCTTCCTTAATCCTGATTGATGCACAGCACATAACGAGCCGTCCCTATATTGCACTTCTATTTACATTCATATGCACTCTTCCAAACATAGACTCCCGACCCTTTTATTCCTTCGGAAAAAGAATAACCTGCTAAAGCTTAGGTTTGATCTGACGCCATTGTGATGGGCCTACCGTAGAGGTCGCCGGCGCTGCGCGGCTTTATCGCGCAGCGTCAGGTGGATCGCAGGTTTGGGGACATACGCCAAGCTACTCGAATTGTGCGTGGATGCGACACGGCCATTCTTTGAACTTTCCTTTGTACTTTTCGAATACCTTCTTGATGGACGGATAGTGCCGTGCGAGGAACAATCCCTCTTTGTTGGGGCCATCAACGTCGTTCAACCACTTGTGCATTTCAGACATTAGTTGGCCGATCTCGAACCATACAATTCGAACTTCAACTGTCCCAGAAAGGATTTCATAACAGATAATTTCGAAGCTTTCAGCCATTCGCTGGATTGCGTCGTCGTTTTCACTGCCCTCAGACCACATTACGTCTAAAGGCACAACACGACCATCACGATTTATGAAATGTCCAGGAGGTGCAGACGCTGGTTCGCAAGTACCGACAAATAGATCCTTCCAATGTTCAAGGTCATTTTCCCGAAGAGACTCTTTGAACAAGGCCAGCAATTTCAACGCATTTTCAAGCCGCCGCTGTCTCTGATTTTGAAAGTAGACGGATAGCGCGATTGTTCCACCTATCGCGACAAAAACGAACTGAAGCCACTCTCTGACTTCGGCAAATAGGACTTCTGTTGGGAGCAAGTCAATCACACTGCGTCATGCTTCCGAAGTGATAGCAGGTGGTGGGCTTTGGCGCTGGCGATCGAATCACGGTGGTTTGGGTGGTTTGTGACGGCTTTGCAACATTCTTAGCTCCCCCGAGCGACGTCCACCCTATGGCTTCTAAGGAACCATCTCGAAAGACATACGGCGTAAATTCATCGTCTGTGTTTAAACCGTCCGGTATCCTGGCAGACCTGAAATAATGGATCTCCACAATGCTTTTCCCCGCAGATCGACTATCGGCCATAAAGGTTTCGGAGGGCCTACGGTAACTTGCCGGGACTCCTTCCTGGGTAGGCTGTAAAGTCATCAGGACCTTTTCTTTGGAGTCTCCTAATTTGACCTTGGTTGAGCGAGAATGAAACTCAGCAATTCCATGGTCCACGGCACGTTCCACCTCTTTAGCTTGATATAAGGCACAACCGGGCAAGTACAAGAACAGAATGGGAAGCCAGAAGAGTTTTAGAAGCCCTGATAGCATAGCAAGCAAACTATAGCACCACCCAGGACTGCCTCCTAGTAATCCATTTCTTTCAGGCTCTACTCGGTAGTGGGTCCGCTTGAAATCGACAATATCTTGCCCATGCGTACTCGACCACGTAACTTTTAACCATGGTGCACAAAGCGAACAACGGAGGTGAACGTGACATGGACACACAATGTCCAAAATGCAAAGGCGAAATGAAGCTGCCAATCCGGACTTCACCGCTTACCTCAGATTACCGCACGAGGGGTGGAGCCAAGCTTATTTGTATTAAATGCAAATACGAAAGAGATCCTAGAGATGTTGATCCTCGGTTGCAAAAAGCAGACTGACCCACTACCGAAGATTTCTAGGCCTGGCATTGATCAAGTCCTGCGGCGCTGGCCCAGATGCAGATATTCTCAACCCTAACGATGCCTCCATCACAGATCTGTTCCCAAGCTGATATCAGCCACGAGAATGGCAACGACTCCACTTGGCTTGAAGAGTCAGATGGCATTTTCATGTCTTACGCGGCTCCCGTCATGTGTTGTTCAGTCTCATCCCGGCCACACCATCTCTCAAGCTTGCGCTCGAAACAACCGACATAATGGAAGAGAACCATCGACGACGCGCTTCAGGAACACACCGCCAGAAAGGGGTCCATAGTGACGAACGCCCAACGTGATCAGACCTGCATCAACACAATCCGCACCCTTTCGATGGATGCCGTGCAACAAGCCAATTCAGGCCATCCGGGAACACCGATGGCAATGGCGCCGGTGGCCTACTGTCTCTGGCAGCGAATCCTACAATTTGATCCGAGCGATCCCATTTGGCCGAACCGGGACCGGTTCGTGCTGTCGATGGGGCACGCCTCCATGCTCCTCTACTCACTGCTGCATTTGACCGGAGTGAAGGCAGTCAATCCGCAGTACGAACGGCTGGGCGAACTTTCCGTGCAACTGGACGACCTCAAACACTTTCGTCAGCTCAACAGCAAGTGTGCAGGACACCCGGAATACCGCTGGACTTCCGGCGTGGAGACCACGACTGGTCCGCTCGGGCAAGGGGTTGCCACCAGCGTCGGGATGGCGATCGCCGCCCAGTGGCAAGCCCACTACTTCAATCGCCCAGGGTTCGACATGTTTGACTACAACGTCTACGCGCTGTGTGGAGACGGCTGCATGATGGAGGGTGTCACGGGAGAAGCGGCGTCCCTGGCGGCGCATTTGAAACTGTCCAACCTCTGCTGGATCTACGACAACAACAAGATCACGATCGAAGGGCACACGGACTGGGCCTTCAGTGAAGACGTGGCCACCCGGTTCATCGGATACGGATGGAACGTCACCCGGGTCGGCGACGCCAACGATCTCGACATGCTTGAACGAGCTTTGACCACGTTTAAAAAGGAAGCGGACCGCCCGACGCTGATCATTGTCGATAGCCATATCGCCTATGGGTCCCCCAACAAACAAGATACCCACGCCGCACACGGCGAACCGCTGGGCGAAGAAGAAATCAGGCTGACCAAACGGAACTACGGGTGGCCCGAGCACGAAAAGTTCTTGGTGCCAAACGGCGTCCGCGAACATCTCCAGGAGGGCATGGGTCAGCGCGGGCGCGAAGCGCGCGAAGCCTGGATGGCCAAGTTTGAAGACTATAAGCGACAATTCCCTCAACTCGCCGATCGTCTCTCTCACATGCAACAGCGCCGACTGCCTGAGGAGTGGGACAAGGACCTTCCGGTATTCCCTCCCGATGCCAAAGGAGTGGCTGGTCGCGATGCCTCGAGCAAAGTCCTCAACACCCTGGCGAAAAACGTCCCGTGGCTTTTAGGAGGGTCGGCGGACCTGGCCCCATCAACAAAGACCCGCTTGACCTTCGAGGGAGCCGGCGATTTCACTGCGAAGGATCGCGGTGGCCGTAACCTCCACTTCGGCGTTCGGGAACACGCGATGGGCTCCGTGTTAAACGGGCTCTCGCTCTCCAAAGTGCGCCCCTATGGCTCCGGCTTCCTGATTTTCAGCGATTACAGCCGTGGCGCGATCCGATTGAGTGCGCTCATGGAAATCCCCGTCATCCACATTTTCACACATGATTCGATCGGTGTCGGTGAAGACGGGCCGACCCACCAGCCAATCGAGCAGCTGGCCTCGCTCCGAGCAATACCAAATCTGATCGTCCTTCGGCCCGCCGATGCGAATGAGGTATCCGAAGCCTGGCGAGTCATCATGCAGATGCAGCACGAGCCTGTGGCGTTGATCCTGACCCGCCAGGCCCTCCCGACCTTCGACCGGATCAAATATGCCGCCGCATCCGGAGTTGCGAAAGGCGCCTACGTGTTGGCCGACGTGCCAGGAGGAAAGCCTGACGTGCTGCTCCTCGCCAGTGGCAGTGAAGTCTCACTCTGCCTTGAGGCAGGAGAGAAGCTGAAGGCAAAAGGGATCAGAGCCCGCGTGGTGAGCATGCCCTCCTGGGAACTATTCGAGCATCAATCCCAAGAATACCGCGACAGCGTGATTCCTCCAACCGTCACGGCACGGGTCTGCGTGGAACAGGCCTCCACGTTTGGATGGGCGACGTATGCCGGGCTGACAGGCGAGATCATCGGCATGACATCGTTTGGCGCCTCAGCTCCTCTCAAAGAACTCCAAAAGAAATTCGGGTTCACCGTAGACAGCGTCGTGGCCGCAGCAACAAGGCAGATTCAGAAGCCCGCAAAAGCCGCCTGATGTTTCAAAGAGGTTACCTGCTCTCCCGGGCAACCTCTTTCATGTCAACACCTATGAAGCGCCGACAAGGCAGACTGCGGCATCGTCAATTTCACAGCGTCGTCGTCACATCTCGCGGAGAAGACCAATAGATTCAGGGTAGACCCGACTAAATACAATCGTCCAGACATAATTTTTTCGACTACAGACTCCCGACCGCTTTATTTCGTCTTCGGTGTTGACGTCGAACTGTATCAGTTGCCACCCTGCCAAATAGACCTAACTGTTAGTAGGTCTTTTTCTCAGTTGCTAATTCGGTCTCCGCAGGCGATATCATACGAACAATAGAACCAAAACTGCTCGCGTTTTTCGGTAAAGAGCAAGCCAGGAAAGGAGAGTGTATGCTCACAGCCAAAAGCCAATTTGCCCAGGACACAGTGGCCGCGATGGTGTTTGTCCTCGCTCTTGGCTCTCTCTCGATGATCTGGCCCGGCATCATTGCTCTCAGCTTCGGTCTCTTCCTGCTGCTCCAATCGCTCGGGTTCGGACAGGAGATCACCATGCTGTCGTTGGCCGAAGTCACTAATTTACCGATTGACCTCGCCTCTTTTCGACGATCCGGTCCTCCGTCGATTCTTTCATAGCATCCGAGTAGGGCCGGGCCTTGCACTCCTACATCGAGCGACTTCTCGTCGCGTGACAGCCAATCAGAGCCAAGTCTTGCAATCCAACATTGCTGACAGCGGGTGGCCGAAGTCCAAGTTGGTGGTCTTTTGCGATCAGCCGAAGTCTCACGGCAGTACCTATCGACCAACCGGCTCACTAAAACCGACTTCCTCATGGCCTTGGCGGGGCCTGGTACATTTCAACAGGTCTTTCAGACTATAGACTCTCCGCAGATGCGGCCGCACGATGTAGCGTCCCCCTTTCGTACCTCGATCTCCACCGCATCCTTCTCCGGGAGCCCTGCCCCATTGGCGACACGCTTGGGCACCCGAGTGGCGAGGCTATTCCCCATTTCTGTTCGGTCGTTTTCATCGTTCCACTCCTCTATCCTCCGCGTAGATACCATGACGAACTCCGGGTGAGTCAAAAAGGATGGGCGAATAAGTGCGGCAAGAAACAGCTCCTGATGCCAGCGACCTAAGTCCGCGAAATGGGCAGTGCGGAATCAAGCGAGGAAGAGCACGTAGCGTTTGAGGTCATGGCAAAGGGGCACGCATTGTCGTCGATCCAGCAGAAGCACATGCCCATGCCACTTCCCCAATGGCGTGCGCTCGTCTGGTGAAGCAGCCATAGTCGTATTCCTGAAATGCTCGCACGGAAGTTTCGCGGCCAACCTTTTGGTGCAGTGCAATATCATCGCAGATCGACCGCATCATGGCGCCTGCATCCGGAAGATGGATAGTTGGCTCGGCCGTTGTGTCGATGGGTGCAGGACGGGTCCTTACTTTATGCAAAATACAAGACTTGACCCTGAACTTACTCGGGAGTGGGCGAAGACGGGCCGACACACCAGCCGATCGAGCAACTAGCCTCCCTGCGAGCGATCCCGAATCTGATCGTCCTTCGTCCTGCGGATGCGAACGAGGTGGCTGAAGCCTGGCGCGTTATTATGCAGATGCAGCACGAGCCGGTCGCGTTGATCCTGACCCGCCAGGCCCTCCCGACCATCGACCGGGTCAAATACACCGCCGCATCAGGAGTGGCGAAAGGCGCGTATGTGTTGGCCGACGTGCCAGGAGGGAAACCGGATGTGCTGTTACTCGCCAGTGGCAGTGAAGTAGCACTCTGCCTTGAGGCAGCGGAGCATTTGAAGACAAAAGGAATCAAGGCTCGCGTGGTAAGCATGCCCTCATGGGAGCTGTTCGAGCATCAATCTCAAGAATATCGCGACGGCGTGATTCCTCCGACCGTCACGGCACGGGTCTGCGTGGAGCAAGCCTCCACATTTGGGTGGGCGCGATATGCAGGGTTGACCGGCGAGATCATCGGCATGAAGACCTTTGGCGCATCGGCGCCTCTCAAGGAACTCCAAAAGAAATTCGGCTTCACGACGGAGCACATCGTGGCCGCGGCACAGAGACAACTCCTGAAACCCGCAAAAGCCGCCTGATGTCCAACGGAGGTTGCCAGGGAGAGAGGGCAACCTCTTTTGTCTCAACCCTTTTCAAGCACTGATAATAATCACAACATCAGCCTTCTACGCTGAGGGTATCCTACGAATACCAGCCCGCAACTCATGAGTGGGCCACTTCAGCCCACCCCGTCCTTCCCTCTACTCTCACCCACAGGCTGACCTGCACGAGCCATTTCTACATTGCCAAAAAAATAATAGTCTGCACCATCTCTGCCCTGCACAAGAAAGCCAGGCAGATTGTATCATCTGACGCCTTCTCCCTATAAGGGCAAGATCTGGGCTTCCGCTGGCTCTCACTCCACGGTAAATTCGGTCGTCATGCCGTGAAGAAAATGCGGTCGTCCGGTGACGGAATCAGGAACGAAGCAGATGAGGCCGTACTTTCCAGACTCGAATTCCCCGGTTAAGATCACACGCGCGTCTCTCTCGATGGCCGTTATGCCACTCACTAATTCTCCCTTCGGCGGACCAGAAGCACCGGGCTCAAACGACGCAATCACATCCTTGACGGTTGCGCCTTGGCGCAACTTCACCACCACGACTTCATGGGGTTGAGTCCCGTGATTCACGACTTCGATCATCTGAAGACCGGAGTGCACTGGCTTGGAAAGGACAAACTGATAGTCGATTTGCTTGATGACGACTGAGGGAGTGGGCAGCGAGACCTTCACCGGCTTTCCTCCTCGGACGGACAAGGCCTTCTGCATTCCCAGCGCAACGTGTGGCACGCCGTTCTTATCTGGAATCCAGCAGATGAGCACATAGTCCCCTTCCGTCAGGTTGACCGTGGCGGATGCCTGGCTGCCAGCCGGATGCACGTTTGGTCCACCAGCGTATTGCACCCATCCAGGCAATCGATTTGGATCAGCCGCAATGGCTATTCGAAAGTCAGCCGCTGACTTCCCTTGCTGCAGCTTCAAAAACTGGATATGGTGAAGATCGTGCCCTTCATTGACAATCCGCACGGTCGTGAGGCCGGCAGGAAGACGATCGGGCCCCTTGAAGCCATAGTCGTGAGCCACAAATACCACCGGCTCGGCGCCGGTGCGCAACGCCGCATCATGCTGACGATCGTCAGCCCAGACCCACGATGACACCACCGCGGTGCACAAGCCCATCACCAAACTGAATACCGTGAATCGCATGGGACCCTCCTTGTTGTTGTACGCCGTCACAGGACAGGCGCGTTTTCCATGATGTATGACGGCGACACTAGCACGAGGATGTACGACACCATTCCTAAAACTATGCTAAGCTCCGCCTAAATCTTTCCTAACAGGCTGGATCGATTCATGATTCCCGACTGGATCGTCACTCTCCTGCACACAGGCGTCTCGGTCATGGTCGGCACGCGCGATGAGTCGCTGATGCCGGAATGCACGCGCGCATGGGGGATTCATGTTGCGGCGGACCGCGGAACTATAACCATCCTGCTCGCCGAGACGTTCGCTGGCAAAACGCTCGACAACCTCCGCGCAAACGGCATGCTCGCAGTCACCTGCACCAGACCCACCGACCATCTCACTTGTCAATTGAAAGGCCGAGTGCGGAACATCAAGCCTGTGATGTCGGCTGAACGAGAGCTTAGCCGGCGGTGGCATCGCGACTTCTCGGCCGAACTGGGAGCCTGTGGCGTATCGTCCACATTGAGTGAAGGATGGATCGTCGAACCGACCGTCGCCATTGACATCACCGTCACTGAGGTCTTTGATCAAACGCCCGGACCTGGGGCGGGAAGCAAAGTCAGCCCGTGAAGAAGGCGTCGTTCCTGATCGAGGATCTGTGGCCCTGCTTTCAGGGCATGGTCCCTGCCGCCTTGAGCACCTGCGCGAGCGATGGCACACCGAACATTACCTTTATCAGCCAGGTCTACTATGTGGACGCGACGCACGTTGCGATCTCGTTTCAGTTCTTCAATAAGACCCATCGGAACGTCCGGGAGAATCCATTGGCCTGTGCCGTCGTGCTGGATCCCCGCACATTGCACGCCTATCGATTTCACCTCCGATACGATCACTCGGAGGCCACTGGGCCCTTGTTCGAGTCGATGTCGCTTCAACTCCAGGCGGTGGCATCCTACTCGGGCATGACGGAGGTGTTTCGCTTGCAGGCCGCCGATGTATACGAGGTGCTGGGCGTCGAGCGCTTGGAGGGATTCACACGGCTGCCTATTCCACCGCCATCTGAGCGGTCGTCCCGCCTCTTTATCGATCCCAATGTAGTGTCGCTTCGCTTAATCGCTGAACGGTTGAATCAAGCGCAGATGCTGGACGAGGCGTTGCAAGGCGCACTGCAGATGCTCGATGACTTCTTCGGCTTCCATCATGCAATGATCCTGCTTGCAGACGAGCGGAACGCCAAGCTGCAGACGATTGCCAGCCACGGCTATTCGGATAACGGCGTGGGCTCGGAAGTTGGCATCGGTGAAGGACTGATCGGCATGGTGGCCCGTGCGCAGCGGACGCTGTATCTGTCCGCCATGGACCACAGCTTGCGGTATGCGCGTGCGGTACGAGGGCGCGCAGAAGCCTTGGGACAGACGGAAGCCATCGAACGTGAAATCCCGCTCCCGGGTCTACCGGATGCGGCCAGCCAAATCGCCGTGCCCTTGGTGACGCGCGGACGCCTGGTGGGGGTGCTGGCCGTTGAGAGCAAAGACCCTCTGGCCTTTCTTCCTCGCGAGAACACGTTGCTGTCGATCATTGGACTGCATCTCGCCACCACGATCGACCTCCTCAGCCGCGATCAGGACGAGATACCGACGGATCGAGTTGGACAAGCGCCACCATCCCCCGAGTCCCGCACAATGTCCACGCGCCGGTTCAGTTTCTTTCAGAAGGATGACTGCATTTTCGTGGATGGTAACTACCTCATCCGGAACGTGCCGGCCAAAATTCTTTGGCGTCTGCTGACGCAGTACCGGGACGAAGGCCGAGTCGAATTTACCAACCGAGAACTGCGGATGGATGCTTGGCTAGGACTGCCGGAGTATAAAGACAACCTGGAGACACGCCTGATTCTGCTGCGCCGACGGCTTGAACAGAAATGTCCGGATGTGCGACTTGTCCAACGAGGGCGAGGACGCTTTGCGTTGGAAGCGGATGCGACCATTGAGTTATGTGAAAAAGAATGCTGACGCCCTCACGCTGTATCAACCTGCCCTAACTCTACGAAGATTCGAGCCATCGCTTAACCCCGCACGTCATCTTCACTCCCGCGCCCGGCTTTGGATCAAGAAATCGGCAGCCAAGCCTCACGATTACGCTCTCTTGGAGATCGCATCGTGTCTGACCTCGCCCCTCTCGCCCCTTACGCTTGCTGAACGGTTTCCTCGATCAACTTCCGCATCGCTTCGGCCGGCCAGAGGCATGTCTTTCCAACCCTGCACGGGCGTTGATTCAATTCATGAGAAATGGCAATCGGGTCCAGATTCAAGACATTAACCACACGAGGCAAGGAGCCATACCGAAGGTCATCGGCAGCCACTCGTAGCGATCCCAACACCGAACGATCTGTCCGGCAATCCATCTGAAGCGGACCAAGGATGAGTTTAAGGCACCCCAGATGGGAGGACGGTAGGTCTTGCGCGGCGAGCGTGGTGAGAAACAGCTCTTGATGCCAGCGACTTAAGTCCGCAAACTGCGCCGCGCGAAGCCCGGGGAGAAAGAGCACGTAGCGCGTGAGGTCATGGCAAAACATCACGCACTGCCGTCGATCCAGAAGGAGCAGATGCCCATGCCACTCCCCCAGGAGTGGGCGTTCATCGGGCGAGCCAGCGGAAGGCGACCTTCTGAATTGGTCGTCCGGAAGCTTCTCCGCCACTCTCTTGGTGCAGTGCAACAGCATCGCAGATCCACGGCATCATGCCGCCAGAACCGGAAGGATGCAACAGACGGCTCATCCATTTCCCCCGATGGGTCGATGCATGATACAAGATCTGCCCCCTACTTCCCGCTTCGGCATGCTTGCGAAAGGAGCGATGAGCCACAGGGTCGGGCGGGTCTCTGATGCCTTCGGATGGGCAAGCCACGCCACGATCCCCACGAAATAATCACTGATGGCATTTTGCCCCCAGGGTCTCCCCTTTCCTTCATGAGATACACACGGCATACTACTGACCGATTCGATTGTTGGGAGGCTTAAGGAGCATTTTGGCAAACTATCCAACGATTGCCGCCCACTATTAAACTCATCTGCTATCGAACTGAAACCTGAGTATAAGGAAATGCTCAAGATGGCCAAGCAGTTATCGGCAGCCGAATGCACAATGATCCTGAAGCAAGGCACCTTCAATAGGTTTATCGGCGCGATGGAAGGCGATGAGTTTGAGTGCAAAGCTGAACCGTACCGGCTAGACGACAAGCGCCAGAAGTTTGAATTCGCAAAAGATGTATCTTCATTCGCCAATGCACGCGGTGGGGTAATTATCATAGGACTGGAGACTGAACGGGATGCCGTGCTATCTGGCGATGTGGTGATGGCGCAGCGCCTTCTTGATGAGGGTATCATCAATATAAGCAAGTATCATGATGTACTAATCTCTTGGTTGTATCCAAACCTTCAGACGACGCCGGAGGTCAAATGGTTTCCTTCACACACTGATCGGTCAAAGGGTGTTTTTGCTATAAGTATTGACAATCAGCCTAGCCAGTGGCGGCCGTTTCTCATCACCAAATCGGTTGAGCCAGACGGGACACAGTCGGCGACAATGTTTGGCTACGCTGAGCGACAATTGGACAGATCAGTGCCGATGGGCGTGCAGCAGCTTCACCTACTAATCCGCGATGGACTCAGAGCCGAAGCAGGAAATACCATGCTGTCTGAACGCGTTGAGATTCCAACATCTGTTGTTCCAATTCCTGTGGAGGAAACAAGACCTGATACCTCGCCACATGACACACGATCCGTCCGCGATGCTACATATACCGCCGAACTTTTCAATAAAGTAGGCCCCAGTCGCATAGAGAGCGCGTTGACAACTGCGAATCTGGATGGAAGCCCGGCATTCGTACTGACAGCGGTCCCTGATCAGCCAACTAATATCCCAGATTTATTTCTCCGGCGCTCAGCTGTTGTCAAAGTCATGGAAAACCCTCCGCACTTACGTTATGCAGGCTTCAGCCCAGATGCCGGCTCTGACTCGCGGATCATCGGGGGCGAACTTCGCCGGACACTAATCCCAGGCCACCGGATCTTGGAGCTATGGCGTGATGGGACGCTAATCTTTGCTCAGATTGGCAGCGAGGATGGTCTGTCATGGGGCAACAAAGTGCCGGATGCCTATAAGATTAACCAGCTAGCACTCATTGAAACTACTCTGCAATTCGTAACAATGGCGGGTGATCTCTATCGGCATGCCCGCCCTGCTCCGGCCAAAATTCAGTTCTGGATTGAACTGCGCCGAATGATGAAGAGAGACAAGAATGCCATGTTAACATCAGGCATTATTGAAGATTTCGGGATGGGCGATTTGAAGCTGGCACCGAAGCAGGCAGTAAGCAGGACGATCACCGTGCAGTCTGATCAACCGGCTGGCCGAACGGCGTTCACCCTTGTTGCCGAGATCTACAGATGGTTTGGCTTTGATGACGATGATATCCCATATACTGACGAAGCGGCAGAAGGGCGCATCATCAGCCCCCAAATGATCATCGACCTGCACAAGAAATAGGGTCAATCATGATGGGGAGTTCGCGATGCCCAGAGCTGCCTCACAAAGGCGAGCGGGGCCCCACTGAGCCTCGTCTAGGAAAGGAAGTTAGAACTGAACCGAGCACTGCGATCGTCTAATCGCAGCCTGAAGGAATTCCAGAAGGCTTCCGTCAAACGAGTCCGGAAGAGTCGCACAAGAGGTGTGGGAGCAAATGAGCTTCAGCACACCTGCTTTTCATCAAAACAAAAGAAAGGGCCCGCTGATCTATCGACCAGCGGGCCCTTTTCCAACCCCGCAGAGGTCCACACCAAGCTCGCTCGTACCGGCGACTCTTCATCGCTGTATCGTAATTAACGTCGCCGGGTAAAACCCACCGACTTGCTTCGTAGAAAGTGGTCGGCGCTGCCAGGCGGACAAAATAAAAGAGCCTGCTAGATTGCTCTAGCAGGCTCCTTGTTGTAACCCGGCAGCGTCCTACTTTCCCACTGCCTCGCGGCAGCAGTAACATCGGCCTTGGAGGGCTTAACTTCCGTGTTCGGTATGGGAACGGGTGGGGCCCCTCCGGTATGGCCACCGGGAACATTCGTCACTGAATCTGTCTTGTGTGCTTTGTACTGAGCCTGAAGCTAATAGCACAGTGCTCAGAACTTTTTCAGCACTCCACCATACGTTCTTCGTATCGTGGTGAGACCATGTCTATCAGGAGCAAAGGATGTTAAACCGCACGACCGATTAGTACTGGTTAGCTACAGCGCTCACACGCCTTCCACACCCAGCCTATCAAACTCGTGGTCTACGAGTGGTCTTTAGGTAGCATACGCTACGGGAGAGCTTATCTTGAGGCACGCTTCTCGCTTAGATGCTTTCAGCGATTATCGCTACCGGACATAGCTACCCGGCGCTGCCGCTGGCGCGACAACCGGCACACTAGAGGTCCGTCCTTCACAGTCCTCTCGTACTAGTGAAAGCCCCTCTCAACTCTCCTCCGCCCACAACAGATAGGGACCGAACTGTCTCACGACGTTCTGAACCCAACTCTCGTACCGCTTTAATAGGCGAACAGCCTAACCCTTGGGACCAGCTTCAGCCCCAGGATGCGATGAGTCGACATCGAGGTGCCAAACCTCCCCGTCGATGTGAACTCTTGGGGGAGATCAGCCTGTTATCCCCGGCGTACCTTTTATCCGTTGAGCGATGGCCCTTCCACACAGAACCACCGGATCACTAAGTCC
>LNDU01000026.1 GCA_001464735.1 Nitrospira sp. Ga0074138 | reverse complement strand
AACCGCCACAGCCCCATCCACACCGATTCAAACTCCGGCGTCATGGAGTCCAGGCCGTGCGAGTACCCGAACGTCCGCTGGTACACCACCCAAAACACCCCGATCGCCAACATCCCCAACCAGCCGATCTTCACCGGCTTCGCATCGTACCACTGCGAAATGTCATACCCTCTCTCGCTAGCCATCGTGTGACCTCCTTGTGTGAAATCTACACTCTTCGCATCGCGACCGTCTTCATGAATTGCCAGAGGCCCGCCACCGCATGAATCGCTTCGACTTCGAAAACTCGTATCCGATCAAAGCGAGTACGAGAAAAACGACCAGCGGCACCATCGCTTGGCGCCCCATCTTCGCATAGTCAACCTGTTGCACTCGCAAGTGATAGGACGAAGGACTGAACCCTTCCGGACTAATGATCAACTTATACAGGCCCTTCTCCAACCTGGCTTCACCTCTGACCACTCCATCCGGATGAGTCGCTGGAGGCCAGTCGGCCACGGTCTCTCCTTCTGTTGTCTCGCTGAGTCCTCTGACGACCCGCACTCCGACCGGCGTGTGACGGAGACCGGCATCGACCAGATCCACGACGAGGAACGTGTCCCCTTCACCGGGGATCTCGGTACAGTATTGGGCTTTCGCCTCGTTTTGGGGTTGATAGGCATTGAAATGGACGAGGCTGCCGCCCACCCGTCGGACACAGGGATCCTCCTCCATCGCCACCGTGCCATGCGCATATGCCAAACCTGGCAGGAGAATCGCCAGCACCGCGAGCGCGCTGACTACACGACGGAAATAGACCTCTTCCTTGAATCTGATCGTCCTCAAACTCATTGCCACCCTGTACATCACGCCTGCGAGGGCGCTCAGTGCGGCCATCATAAGAAGTACCGTCATCATAGAGGTTCACCCCCTTTCTTCCCGTATAAAGCATACTCCTCGAACTATGAAGAGCTGATGAGGAATTCATGAAGACTTTTTCATGATCCGGCTGAATGCCCGATCTGAACGCGAATCCTTCCATGAGCCACCCCCTCCAGCCGTTTCTTCTAGTCTGCTCAACTCCTCAAAGAATCTGGCTGTCGCCATGAGTGCACCACATGGCGATATATTTCGACGACATCCTCGCCCGCAGCGGTCGACGGACCGGCGGTGCACTCAAAATGTCAGAGGGATACGGTGATGAAACGTATTCAGGGGTGATGAAGCAACTTGGTCGACAAAGACGCGACTACTTCATTCTGGTGAGGAATGGGTTCCTGATCCAACCACGCATCACCTTCCGGCTGATGACCAGCCTCTGCCGTCAGCGATGTAAAGTCAAAGAGCCGTGGATCCATCAAGAGCGAGGGTGCGACGTTGGTCAATGCCGCGGCGATGCTGTCGGAACAGCCGGGCGACTCTCGCTCCCATTGCTGTAGAAATGCTTTCACTTTCTTTCGCTTCAAATCCTCTTGAGAGCCGCAGAGGTCGCAGGGAATGATTGGGAATCCTCTCAGCTCCGCATATCGTGCAAGATCGGCCTCTTTCACCAACGCCAGCGGACGGATGACCAGATGCTGTCCATCCTTTGAACGCAGTTTTGGTGGAATCGCTTTCAACTTGCCTGTATAGAAGAGATTCAGGAAGAGCGTTTCGATAATGTCATCCCGATGATGCCCGAGCGCGATTTTCGTGGCCCCCAGCTCACTGGCGACGCGATAGAGATGTCCCCTGCGAAGGCGCGAGCACAATGAGCACGTCGTCTGTCCTTCGGGAATCAGTCGTTTCACAATCGAATACGTATCGCGTGACTCGATGTGGAAGCGGACTCCTCTCCTGGTTAGATAATCTGGCAGGACGTCGGCCGGAAATCCCGGCTGTTTTTGGTCGAGGTTGACGGCAATCAGGTCAAAATGGATCGGTGCGCGGGGTTGCAGCACGAGTAGGATGTCGAGTAAACCATAACTGTCTTTGCCGCCCGACAGACACACCATAACCTTGTCGCCGTCCTCAATGAGGCGATAGTCGGCGATCGCTTGCCCCACCAGGCGGCAGAGGCGTGTCTGAAGCTTCTCGGTTTCTTCATCGAGTTTACGACGTGGCGTGGCGGCGGCAGAGATAGGCATGGCGCGATTGTAGCCGCTCTGGCGCTGTCCTGTCGACCGTCCACTGGTCTATGGAGCAGATGAACCACTTATGAAGCAGTCCATTCTCTTTGTCTGCACGGGAAATGTGTTCCGCAGTGTAGCGGCCGAATATGCGGTCCGGGCACAGAGCGACCCACAATCCTGTTACCAAGTGGAATCGGCTGGCATCAAAGCCTCGCCTCAATCAGTTCCCCTGGTGGTCTGTAACCCATTGATCCAGAAAGGCATCGACCCTTCTGCGCACATTCCACAAGCACTGACCAAGGAGCTGATCGATCGGGTTGATCTTATTATTGCCATGAGTCTGAACCATCGTGAGTTTATTCAGCGGCAATTCGGTTTGACCGCTCCACTCTTCAATGAGGTGTCACTCGGCGAAGAAACCCCGATTCTCGACCTGCACGAAGCTCTGCCAGATTGGGAGCGTGATCTCGTCCAGGCCCGAGATTATGTAGAGTCGGTCATCGACCACATTTGGGCATCCGTACCGGCATTGATGGCACGACTTTCACAGTTTCCTGGACACCGAGGGCTCGTAAAACCGTAATCCCGGTTCAAACTGGAACAGGTGTGGACAATTTGTTCCTCCTCTCGCTCCTCTCAGATCAGTCACATCAGCCTCACCAGCAGCTTGAACAAAGAATGCTATAGTTTTTCATGGGCCATACCGACAGGCCCTATGGAGGATGGCGTGTCTCATGGACCGTACAGTTTCCGACGTGCTCAAGACTCCGGTTGTCGGCCACGACGAACCGACATGGGCCTCCTGGCCAGACGACGCGCTATTGGATCTCCCGATGTGCGATCTGCACCTCGGACTCAAGGGCGGGTTTCTCGAACAGCCGATCGCAGAGTTGACCCGTGAGCTGGAAGAACGTCACTTGCTGTTTCGCCCGCACTTCTGGCTCTCCAATGAATGGTTCACGCCCGATGGGGTTCCCGGCATTGCGGTACCCTTTTACCTTGCTCATCCTCGCCTCGCGAAACTCGAACTAGCCCAAATGCTCGAAGTGGAAGGCGGAACAGCGGAATGGTGCCTGCGCATTCTCCGCCACGAAGCCGGCCATGCCATCGAGAACGCGTACAAGATCCGGCGGCGCAAAACCCGCCAGCAGATTTTCGGCAAGTCGTCCCAACAGTATCCGATGTATTACTCACCTCGTCCCTATAGCCGGAGTTTCGTCCGCCACTTGGATTTATGGTATGCGCAGAGTCATCCGGATGAAGACTTCGCTGAGACCTTTGCCGTCTGGCTGACACCGGACTCCCTATGGGAGGAGCGATACCGTGGCTGGCCCGTTCTGAAGAAGCTCAGATATGTCGATAGCCTCATGAACAACCTCCAGGGTCTCTCCCCTCCCGTCACCACACATGAAGAAATCGATCCGCTTCCCAATCTCAAGAAGACCCTCCGCGAACACTATGAGCGAAAACGAAGGCATTATGGTGTTGAACGCCAGTCGCAGTATGACCCGGATCTCAAGCGGCTCTTCTCCCACCTGCCCAACCATGCAAATAGGCCAAGTGCGGCCACCTTTCTCAATCGGTTTCGCCGCGAAGTTCGACGCAAGGTCGCGAGTTGGACCGGCGAGTATCAATACACGATCGACCAAGTGCTGGAGGACATGATCCGGCGATGCCGTGAATTGAATCTTCGAGTCCCCGTAGCAGAAGAGCAGGCCAAACTTGATTTCACCATCCTCCTGACCGTCCACACCATGAATTTTTTGCGGAGTGGGCGCCATCGAGTGGCCTTATGAAGCGACTGCGCGTCCTCGTCCTCATGCATGAAGACCTCGTCCCGCCGGAGCAGGTGAACGGTCACGATCTGAAAACCGTCGAGTGGCGGACAGAGCACGATGTCGTCTCCACATTGAAGAAGCTAGGGCATGAGGTGCTCCCGCTCGGCGTGAAGAGCGAGCTCGACGTGATCCACTCTGCCATTGAGGAGTGGAAGCCGGACATCGCCTTCAACCTACTGGAAGAATTCGACGGCGTCGCCGTCTACGATCAACACGTCGTGTCGTACCTCGAACTCCTGCACCTCCCCTACACCGGCTGTAATCCGCGCGGCCTGATGCTGGCACGGGACAAGGCGCTGACCAAGAAAGTGTTATCCTTTCACCGCATCCCCTATCCAGAATTCATCGAAGTCCCTCTGGGGCGCACGGTCAGGCGGCCCAAATGGCTCTCCTTTCCATTGATCGTCAAATCCGTCAGCGAAGAAGCCTCATTGGGCATCTCCCAGGCCTCAATCGTAGAGGACGACGACAAGCTGAGCGAACGAGTGGCGTTCATCCATAATAGTGTGGGCAGTGGCGCTTTGATTGAGCGGTATATCGAGGGGCGTGAATTCTACGTGGGGATCATCGGCAACGGCCAGCTGCAAGTGCTGCCGGTGTGGGAACTGATCATGGACAACCTGCCTGAGGACGCCAAACGGATCGCGACCGAGCGTGTGAAGTGGAGCCGGAAGTATCAGCAGAAGTACGGCATCACATCACGAGAGGCTGACAACCTGCCGGAGGGAAAAGCCGAAGACATTCAGGATTTAGCGAAACAAGTGTATCGGGCGCTTGGACTCAGCGGCTATGCGCGGATCGATATGAGGATGGCAGATGACGGACAACTCTACGTCCTGGAAGCTAATCCCAACCCACAGATCGCGGAGGATGAAGACTTCGCCGATTCGGCAAAGAAAGCAGACTATCACTACAAGGAACTGCTCCAAGAACTCCTGAACGTCGGCCTCCGCTGGCGCCCGGCTAAAGCAGCGTGATCGGAAACTGACTCCCACCCACTGTCGAGAGTCTTAATACTTCATCACCATCTCGATGTGACTCGATCGCCTATGACATTAGCAGCGATCATATGCCTCATAGTCGATGCACCGCACTGACAGCGCCTACTCTTTGAGATGTCTTGGTCTACACAATTGCTAAATAGCCCTCAATCAAGTCTAGTAAGATCCCTAGCAGAGGAAATGGGCCACATATGTTATGAACACCCAGCGGTCTTATAGGAACCTATTGATTGACGCAATCCAAACATGCGTCAGGATGGTTCTTAACTAAGACAAGATATCTCGAAAAGGAAGTCCCTCGAGCAATGACCCGGTTCAAGCGAATATGTGCTAATGCAGCTCTCGTTGTTGCGAGCTTGATTGTCGGAATCGTGCTTTGTGAGGTTGGCCTTCGAATGCTCGGCTTCCCAAGCCCGAGCGAATTCAAAACTCTCCGGAATGGATATGCCCCTCAATTCTATTATGCAAGCGATCCAGTCAACGGTCATGATATTAGCAAAAACGTTTCTACAGATGTCTTTTTCATTCCCGATTACGTCCGTGCCCATGGTGCTCCATTTACAGTCTCCTCCAACAGCTTGGGTTGTCGCGATCGATCCTTTGATCCTCAAGACGGATATGTTTTGCTGCTCGGGGACAGTGTCACCGAAGGATATGTTGCGCTTGCGGAAACCTGGGGAACACTGCTTGAAAATCTCATTGGCGCGAGAGTACTGAAATGCGGTGTCTCAGGGTATGGACCGCGTCATGAGCGACACAAGTTGAAAGCCGTCACTGCGCTTGCCGGACGCCCGCGTTTCGTTATTGTCGGGCACGTCTGGAATGACATCCTCGATGATTATCTTTATCCTGGTCGAACGGTAATCGAGGGATATATGTTGAACAAGGTGCTACCGGCCGATCCCATACAGGGTGGTCGCCTAGTCCACTCCGATGAAGACTTACGAACACGGTTAGAAAATCGTCTGAACCCCCAGTTTGGTCCCATCGGCCGCGCCAAACTTCTGCTTGCCAACTATTCGATCCTGTATGACCGAGTAGAGAATTCCGAAGCTCTACAACGTGTGGCATCCTGGCTCGGCTTCGCAGTGTCGTCAAATCGGCGGAGTGAGTTGGAGGCCTTTCAATCTGCAACTGACATTCCTTGGTTGGATCAGGCCTGGGAGGAGCATCTTGAGAGCCTCCGACAGTTGAGGTCGGCGGTGGAAGCACTGGAAGCCACCATGCTTGTCGTGATATTTCCAGACCGTCGACAGCTCTATGAATCATTACGACCTCAGAAAGGCAATTTCGACTGGGAGTATCCCAATCAACGATTGACTGAGTTCTTACAGCGAGAACAGATCGCGTATGTGGATCTATTGCCAGAATTCAGACGATATGTGGGCTGCACCGGCAGATCGATGCCCAGGACTCCGGATGACTTGTTTTGGGTCATCGATGATCATCCGAATGTGAAGGGAAATCGTCTGGCGGGCCTGCTCCTTGGTCGCGAAGTGCTGGAACAGTCATTTCTTCAATTCGAAGACAAGCGCACGCGGTTGACACATATCAATCAACTCTTGGACATGGAAGACCGGTGTCGCTCTATGCCATCTTCACAATGACGATTGCGGCAGTGCTTTACGCTCCACCCATACTGCTCAAGCTGAGAGGCGGTACTGATTGCGACATCGCTTTGAGCAGCGCGACTGCACCTTGCGAGGTCTTAGCACTCCATGCGGTGAACTGTATCGGGCACAAATTTCCTGGCTTCAATTAATACTCACATTTCTATTCCCACTCCTCCATGGCCACCTCACCCGATCGATCGACGTCCGCCAGACTGGCGCTGGCGCGCTTGGCGTTGTGTACGGCGATATCGGAACCAGTCCCCTCTATGCGCTGCGGGAATGTTTTCACGCTTCCCACGGCTTGACCGTGACACTTCCGACGATCGTCGGCCTGCTGTCTCTCACCATCTGGGCCCCGCTGCTGGTGGTCACGGTGAAATACTTGCTATTCGTCATGCAAGCCGACAATCAGGGCGAAGGCGGCATTGTGGCGCTCATGGCCTTGGACAACGCCACTGGGAGGAATCAGCGTTCCCCTTGCGGATCGGCCCGGTCATCTCTGGAACCGCCGTCTACTTGACCCAATTCCCCGACCTCACGCCGCCGTCTTTCGTGCAGAACGTACGGTACAATAAAGTGCTCCACGAACAACTGGTCTTCCTCACCACCACGACCACCCGCGTTCCGACGGCAGTCATCATGTTCGTATCGAACCGCTCGCGGAGGGTGTTCGACGAGTTGTGGTGCAATATGGATTCATGGAGACGCCGGACATTGCTCGCCTGCTTACAGCCTGCCGGACACAGGGGTTAGACGTCGATCTTGACGGAGCGACGTTCTTCCTGAGCCGCGTGAATTCGCTCGCCACACCGAATCCGGGCATGGCGCTCTGACGGGAACGCCTTTCATCTTCCTCAGCCGCAACTCCCAGCGCGCCAGTTCGTTCTTTCATATTCCCGCTGAACAGGTTGTCGAAATCGGCGTCGTGGTGGAAATCTAGCCCACATGAGCCAGACGCGAAAGCCATTCCCGGCGTTTTCCATCTTTACTCTTTTTTCAGTTTCTGCGAGAATTCACAGCGATGTGCTGAGACTTCAGTAAGTCCTGCCATCCCACCACGCACCAATTTTCCACAACACGTACGAACGAGTTTGGTTATGGCGCGCTTGAGTGGCCGGAGGTGAGTCGCTTTTGTTCAATAAGGAAATTCAATGAAAGTCTTAGTCACGGGAGCGAATGGGTTTGTCGGGGCCCATCTGTGTCGCCGTCTTGTTGAGCGAGGAGCAGATGTTCGGGCATTGGTGCGGCAAGGCTCTGATCAAAGCGGACTGAAGGGACAGTCCGTCGACCTCGTTCACGGCGACATTCTGGATCTTGCGAGTTTAGAGCGGGCCACCCAGGGTTGTGAACAGGTGTATCACCTGGCGGCGAACGTGAAGTTTTTTACCAGAAACCCTGAGGCGATGCGTGCTGCCAATACACAGGGCACGCGCAATGTGCTCGCCGCGGCTCGTAAGGCAGGCGTGCGAAAAATGATTCATACCAGCACTGCCGCAGTCCTTCGGCGTGGAACGAATTCGCCCTCGGCAGACGAAACCATGCTCAAGGACAATCACGAAGCCGTTGGCGCCTACGAGCTTTCGAAGTTGGAAGCGGATCGCGTCGCGATGGACGCCTGTGCAGACGGGCTTCCGGTAATCATCATCAATCTTGCCGCGCCGATCGGCCCTGGCGACGCAAAACCTTCTCCCATTGGTCACACGATCATTCAATTTCTCAAAGGGAAGTTTCCCGTATACACCGACTCCGGGTTGAATGTGGTCGATGTTCGAGATGCCGCAGAAGGGCATTGCCTGGCTGCAGAGAGGGGAACAGTCGGAAATCGTTACATCCTAGGCGGAGAGAACATTTCCTTGAAAGATTTTCTTGGTGTACTGGGAGAGTTGTCGGGGGTTCCCTCGCCAACAATACAAGTGCCCTACGCATTGACCCTCATTGGCGGTGTGATGGGCGAGATCACCGGGCGACTCACCAATAAGGAACCCTTGGCCTGTCTGGCCTCGGTGCGAATGGGGAAATATCCGCATTATGTCAGCATCGACAAAGCGAAGCGTGAACTGGGATACCGTCCCGGTCCCATCCGAGCCTCGTTACAAGAAGAAATAGAATGGTTTCGTGCGCAAGGCATGGTGTAACTGAGCTTCCCTCCCGGGCTCGACACGTTCTTGAGGATGGGCCGCATTCTAATCCCTAGCCTGCAAGCTCCTGAGATCATCCGGTTGTACCGCCTCGGGCGGTAATCGTTCGTCAACTCGACACACCCTCCGGTAGTGGGTCAGTTTGAATTCGCCTGATCCCCGACATCTTACGTTTCATCACTACAGATCTATGACTTACGGACTCACTTTCGTAGTGTTCACTTTTGACCAGTTTTCGTTTTTGAGAAATGCTATCGTCCCCACGCAGCGTCATTCGCTACCCGCCCTCCCGCGGCTGGCGACATATACCATAGCGCTGCGACGCCTGATGGTGTGGCCTAGGAAAGTGACCCTCAACTTGAGAACGACCAGAACCTATCTCAAAGTCGATTTTGAGAAGGCGGGACGAGGATCGAAACCTTGCACGGTAGGACACTTTTGTCTGTTTCATCATTGCCTCATGGTGAAACACCTTCTTGTCTCACGCTGTCTCAGGTGACTACCAAAATTTGGTCATACCATGCGTAATTATCTATTTTTCCGCAGAGGTGTAGAGGTCTTCCTGTCTGGCACAAAATGTGATGTCTGCTTTTAATTTTTAGATAGGTTCTAAACGAAGCAACAGAGCATGCCCACTTAAAGGAGTTCTTCATGAAATCTCTTCTGTTACTCATCGAAGGCGACGATGAATTGCGACCTGTTGTCAAGGAGCTTCAGGCCACGCCTATGACCGGGGAGCAAAATCCGTTTGAAGGAACTCTTTCCAATGAGACAAAAATCATTGCGGTGACCACCGGCGTTGGTCCCGAACAAGCCTATCGGGTGACCGCCGATGCGATCCGGCAATTCAGCCCAGATTACTTGCTCTCTGCCGGAACCTGTGGCGCGTTGGTTCAGGGTCTCGAGGTATCGGATTGGGTGGTAACAGGAGATGTCCGTGCGATTGGGCAGGCGCATCAGCAATGGTCTACTCTCGAGACGCTTCAAGACAGTGACAAGACCGCGGCACCGCGTCTCGGCCAAGCGCTCAGACGGACCCCACGATGGCATCAGGGAAGATTAGTGACTGTGGCGGATGAACCGATTCATTGTGCAATGGCCAAGGCCGAGATCGCGACGCTCCATGACGCGATTGCGGTGGACATGGAAAGTTATGGCATCGCACGAGCGGCCGTCGAGAATGGGCTTCCGTGGGTTGTGGCGCGGGTCGTCGTCGATACGCCGGCCCTGCCCTTACCGGATCTGGGTGCGATGAACGTACGCACAGGGCGCCCTCCTCTTTCAGGCATCGCCAAATATGTCCTCATGAACCCGATTACTGGACCCCAGAGATTGCATGGATTATGGGCGTTGGTACAGACCTATGCGTTTCACCTTGTCAGAATGTTGCCGGAATTCACTGATAGTTCGAGGATGTCTGACATGAGACAAGAGTGTCAAGTCGTGTAATCATACATCGCTTGTGGCTCCACGATCGTTCCCCAAATAACCACCTTCGCCTGGGTGTGGCACGTCGCAATTTGAATTCAAGTCCTTTTCTATTTCATGTTGCGTCAGCTCCAGGTGATATTTGCCTCATCAGCATTGTGCATTTCGCCACTCTGTGAAATAGTTATTGCACGCTGCGTGTCACGCCTATCTGGCTCCAGCTCCCAGCTTTACCATATGTGGAGGTCTTACCTATGAAACAGATGCTCACAGCTTGCCGACGTGCGGTGTGGCTACCTTCCCTGCTGGTCTTAGTGACGGGCTGCGCCCACTCTACCGTGCAAGGACGTTCGTCGCAGGAAGATCTCGGGATGGGAATCGTATCGGGAACATTGGGTGAACAACAACGTGTGGCCCTATGCACCGGAACACCATCTTCCATCTCGATCGTCGGCCACGTGCAGGCTGTAGAAGGCGGCGCGTACCTAATTCGGGACCCCCAGGGGCAGGAAGTCCGTATTCCGCATGATGAAAATACCAAGATCGACCGACCGGCCCATGTGGGGGACCGCATTCAATCCTGGCTCGACCGCCACGGCCGCGCCGTGCTGATCCGCAGCCTGGATGGGAATGGGCGATACCACTCGTCAATAGTCATGTCAAACTCCACAGGCTCAGTGAGCCGATGACTGCGACTTGCCCCGTATTCTTGTTCTCGCTCCAACAAGAGCGAAGGCCCGTCGCACATAAGCTAATCGTCAACAAGACCGGGGGCAGGGATGAGTATTGAATTATAACGCTGGCTTCAGCTGGATCGTGCGGTAGATATGGGATTCGATCTTTGCATCAGGGGAGGCAGCATAGGTGGCCGCCAAGCGGCTGATCAAGGACATGTCGCAGGAACCAGACGAGGAAAGGAGCCCGCGGGGCGAAGATGCACGCCGTATCGGGATCAACCTCGGCGTGCGTCAAGCGTCGTGTGTTCCTTGACTGGAGTCTTCGAGATGGGCAACCCTTTTACCTTCTATTCTCCGCCCCCGAAGCAATGTGCATCTTCAAGATTTGAGGCGTCGCAATTTGCGCAGTTAATGGAACTCCCGAGTGATTTAGGAGTGTCCCACGTTCTTCAATCGTTCGTCTCGCACCTGACATAGCATGCGGTATAGATTGTTGGCCCGACTCATCTTGCTGCGATTGGTAAAGACATATACCGAGATACCCTCACGGATCCACCACATCAACCCGCACTTGTTAAAGCGGTGGTAGAGTTGGATGGTTAGGTATACCGTCAAAAATCCCAGGCCGGTACCCAAAACAACGGTCAACATGCCGGTCAACTGGCCCAGTGTGCCCCCTAACATGTCCAACACCATATTAGCAGCTACCAAAGCGCTCCCGAGGACTAGTAGGGAAATCACGGCACCATAGGCAGCCCATATATAGAGTTTAGGGTCTTCGTGAAGTCGTGTGGGTCATTTTTCACGTTTTTCAGATCGCAGGAAGGATGCAGGTGAGGACTTTCAACCGCAGGTACTCTTCATCCTTCA
>LNDU01000025.1 GCA_001464735.1 Nitrospira sp. Ga0074138 | reverse complement strand
GCAGAAGGGGATATGGTTTCTCCGCCGGCCTTCCCGAGGTGGAGGCACCTGGAAATCGCCTCTTTGGATGGTTCACCCTCCATTTCATCAACAGTCCCATGGTGCATCAAGTGCCGATGTTCCCAACGTCAACAGGGACAGGCCAGAGGGCTGGCACAATCACTCAAGACGCGACGGCTCAAAGCATGGCTCAAGACTTTTTCCTGCTCGTGAGTAAGTCGTGTTGCATAGCGCGTTGAACGCGCGAGAAGTGGTGGAGGTTTCAGCCCACTGTTCATGGACGGAGACAAGTTAGACCATACATGTTAAAGAAACCGGAAACCGATAGGACGTGTGATGCGTGGGTATGGGGGCGATTCTTGACAGACGGAACCTGGGATAAGCTCTACGGGGATGGAGGCGTCGCGACTATCGACGTTGCCAGCCAAGACGACCGAAGTCGAACACTAAAAGTCTTGCCGGATCAGCGTGTCTTGATTGTGGGGCAGGGAAAGTAAACTGCTACCACATTAGGAGAGTGCTGTGGCACTACTCACACCCAACGGGAGACGAGACTTAACGGCAACGGTGTGGCCCTTCTCAATTTCGGCGGCACAACTGATGCCCTCTTCGGTCTCGCCCTGGCTCCCGACCTGACAAAAGCAGTTGCCGTAGGCTGCAAAGGTGTCCCAACCACGGAAAGCACTTCGACCAATCATGACGACGCCAGAATCGTCCGATTCCCTTTACCGACAGGACTCTAGAGAAAGGTTGGGACTTTCTCAATCATCCGTACTACTCGGTAGCTTATCAGCGGTGGTTCTTCGCATACGCGAGGAGCCACCATAGCTCCGAGTAGTACAGGTATTTCTTGCGTGCGCATAGCTTGAGTAACCAGGCTTCGGCTACAAGACAGACGCGGGAAAGGAATCGCTCGTTTCTGCGCTAAGGCAACCCGTCGCTTACTTCTTAATCTGTTCCGAAAGGTATCGCTCAAGACCCACCTGACTGATGGCCCTGAGCTGAGTTTCGAACCAGTCGATATGCTCCTCGGTATCAATAATCATATGTTCCAAGAGATGCCGCGTCGTGAAATCTCCGGCCTTCACGCAATGCGTAATCCCCTTTCGGAGCATCTCCGCATCCTCCCGCTCAAAATCCAGATCGGCTCGAAACAGAGCCTCGACCGTGCCTCCGTACCCAATGGAATCCAGATGTTCCACATCCGGCACCCCTTCAAGATATAAGATATGGTCTATCAACCCACTCGAATGCTGAACTTCTTCGGTCGCCAGATGGCTGTAGTGCTCATGCAGCCGCTCGTATCCCCAATTCTTACATAGAGCCGCATGCAACAAGTACTGATGCACTGCGGTCAACTCGGCTCTCACGACCTCATTGAGAAGCGCAACGACGCCTTCTTTTGCTTTCATGATCTCCCTCAGGATTCTTTTTTGATTTGCTCGGCAAGATAGTTTTCCAATCCCACTTGCTTGATAGTTTCCTGCTGAGTCTCGATCCAATCGATATGCGCATCAACATCCTTCGCCATATCTTCCAACATGTGCCGCGTCGTAAAATCTGTCACCTTGGTGCAATGCACGACTCCTTCGTTCAATAAGCCCAGCATCTCCTGCTCTGCCTTCAAGTCCAGTTTAAATTGCTCGGGCACGGTCTCGCCGACCTGAACGGCGTTCATTCGCTGCACATTGGGCACACCTTCCAAGTATAGAATATGGCCGATGAGTTCATCGGCATCCTTCATCTCATCGATGCTCCGTTCACGCACTTTATGATGGAGCCGGTCATACCCCCAATTCTCACACATCTTGGCATGAACAAAGTACTGATTGATGGCGGTCAAGTCCGCCGTCAGGATCTTGTTAAGAATGTTGATCACCCCTTCTTTCGCTTTCATCTCTGGCCTCCTTCCGAATTAAGTCATCGCCGTCCATCTCATTATCATCACGTATCGCACTCGTCGTCAACTCGATAAATAGATGTATTCTGATTTCGTCTCTCAAATTCAGTAAAATGAATTCTCAGTATTGTGCGGGCTATATCCACGCGCGGGGTGATCTACCATCGAGGTAGATCGAGGCACATGATTCGAGCACTTGAAACAACAGTCTGCAGGATGGTAAATTCCTCTAAATATAGGCTGCCTAGACAATTCATTCAGCGGATAAAGTCATGATTAAGTGTGTGATTCAAATAAGCCTTCCCCTCCTGGCCTTCGTCCTCGTAGCCGTAATCGGCCCTACTGCCGCCGTCGCACATGGAAATGTGTCGATTGAAGACGACATTTGTGTGCGCAGAATCGGTGGGAATATGGTGCATTTCAGTGCCTACCAGCCCCAAATTGAGCCGAAGGCTCAGTACTGCACAGAGATCCCGGATGTGGGGGACACGTTCCTTGTGGTGGACCTTGTCGACCCGAGCCTGCGCACGATGCCGGTAGGGGTCAAGATCATTCAAGGAGTCAATGAAAACGAGCAGGACGAGGCCAAGACCGTGGCCTATTGGAAGCCGGCTTCTCACCCTGATGGGGTCGTGAGGGGGGAAGCCACACTGGAAAAAGGGCTCTACAAATTGATCATCACAGCGGAAGGGCTCAGCCCCTCCACCTACCTGCTGCGAGTGCAGCAGGCTGACTATTCAAAGATTGGACGCTCAGCTCTTGGACCATTGGCATTACTGCTGGTACTTGCGGTCGTCGGGTATGAGCTCTCGAAATCTGTTCGAGTGCGGGGGTGGCTTGCTTCTCGCCGTCGTTCATGAGCAACCAGGCGACGCATGTCAGTATCTGAGCATTCTCTTCACCATTGTAAAAAAGAGGACACGTTCATGAAGCCTTTCGTATTGCTGAAACTGACGGTTGGATGTGCGGTACTTGCTCTGAGTGCTCTCTTAGCCTCGCAGGTCCATGCTCACGGTGGACTCTCCATGGCCGAGGACATGTGCAAGCTCACGGTTGGCCCCTACATGATGCACTTCAGTGGTTACCAGCCTGAAAATACACAGCAGAAGCAGTTCTGTGAGGATATCCCAGCGGTCGGCCAAACAATTGTCGTGCTGGATTACATCGAACAAGAGCTTCGCACCCTCCCTGCTGAAGTTCGTCTTATCAAAGACACCGGCACAGAGGCCAACCTTGAGGCCGACACCGTGTTTCATCTTCCAGCTAAAGTGTATCCAAACGGATCCATTGACTTTGCCTACACATTTGACAAACCTGGTAAATTTGTCGGCATCGTCACCGTGGGCGACAAGAAAGAGCATGTCTCGAAGTTTCCATTTTCGGTGGGAGAGCCGAAGTTCTATACCAAGTTCTTAAATATCTACATGTTTCCTGTGGCTGCGCTGATCATTGTCCTAGGGATCGTGTTTTTCATGAGAGACCGCAAGCCGTCGCAAACCGTAGCTTCCTAATGATTTCGACCATAGCGAAACCGTTATGAATGCTGCGCATTAGAGGAAAACGAGGGTTGAACATGTCAGGTCATCTTCTCATCCGTGCTTGGGTATTTTCTCTATTCCTTTTGGTCATCGCGCCTTTTTCGGCGATGGCCCAACATGGGCATGAATTGGCAGCAGATACGTGTATCCTCCACGCTGGACCCTATAAGATACTCTTTGCAAGCTACCTACCTGACATGTACTACGATCGGAAATTCTGTCAGGAGCTTCCGGCGATGGGAAACACTGTTTTGGTTCTAGATTATATCGAACAGGAGCTCCGTTCTATCCCGGTAGAAGTGAGGATCATCCAAGATACCGGCTCGGAGGATAATCTCGAAGCAGTGACAATCGCACACCTCCCCTCCAAGGTCTACCCCACCGGATCAATCGACGTGAAATACAACTTCGATAAGCCTGGGAAGTTCGTCGGATTGGTTTCCATAGGTCAAAGCCGCGAACATGTCGCACGATTTTCTTTTTCTGTCGGTGAACAAGGCATCATCTCTCATCTCTCGCACTACATGATGGTTATTGTGCCGGTCTTCGTAGGCATTGTCGTTGCCGTGTTCTTCGCCTTCCGCGATCCTCGCAAGCCATCACAGGTCCGGCTATAATATAGTAGGAAGCGGTTTCTCAAGGGAGCGCAAGACGAGGCCGCCCGATGCATCACCGTAGATGTAGCAATCCGGCGCAGGGGGAACTCATGGTCGGCTCAGCAGGTATGAATAGGTTCACGCGCTTCATCTTGATCATCGTGTTCATCTTGGCAGCACCCGCGACCTCGGCGTTGGCGCATTCCATGTTAGTCAAGGCCGAGCCTCCACGACGAGCCGTGCTTACCAAGTCGCCGACACACGTGCGACTGTGGTTCAACGAGAAAATCGAGGGCGACTACGCCTCGCTCGTGGTCCTCGATGCCAATAAACAGCCGATCACCGACGCCAAGCCCACCCTTGCACCGGATGACCAGAAATCAATCGTGTTGCCTCTTCCCAATCTGGCTCCCGGTAAGTACTCCGTCAAGTTCCGTGTCCTCTCGGTCGACGGCCATGTGGTTGATTCCACCTTCGACTTCACTGTAAAGGGCGACACTCAAAGGAAATGATCGAGGCCGCCGGTGCGCTGTTTCGCTGTCTGCAATTAGCGTCCAACATGATGCTGATCGGAGGTTGCGTCTTCTTAGCAATCGCCGAACAGAAGAGTCTTGAATCAGGGCATTCCTGGCCGGCTCGTCTGAAAAAGACTTTCCCTTGGTTAGCCACCCTCCTGCTGATCGGCCTAGTCGGTGTCTTGGCCACGACGACCGCGCAGGCTACCGGATCCCCTGAGAACGCCTGGAGTCCGCAAGCCTGGGTGGACTTTTTACAAAAGACTCGTATCGGGTTTATCTGGGCCCTGCGCGCTGCCGGTGCCCTCGCTGTCCTTGTGATCGTTCTGTACATTCGGGTCTCTCCTGCAGCGCAATGGCGCTGCGTCATCGGTGCGGCAGCGGCGGCGCTGACGCTGGCCTTCGGTTCTCTCGCGAGCCATTCGGCGGCCGAAGAGCAAGCGGTCTTGGCCACCGTGACGTATGCCCTGCATCTCATCGCAGCCAGCGTCTGGTTCGGCGGCCTCCCGGGCGTGATCCTTGTCGCCTCTACCACCACGACCGGCTCAACGGACGAAAGATCACGCATTGGTGACGTGCTGGCTCGCTTCTCGGGATTGGCCTTCGCCACAATGATCGTTGTTGTCATATCAGGCATCGTCGTGGCCAATCGCATGTTTGAGACCAATTACGCCGGACTGGTCGCGACGACCTATGGTTGGCTGCTCATCACGAAGCTCACGTTACTTGCCGTTATTCTTTCCATCGCCTCACGAGCGAAGTCTCTGTGGATACCAGCGCTCCGGCACAGCTCCGAGCAAGCCGCAGTAAGTGGGCAAAAACTTCGGACATGGGTAACAGTCGAGTTTGGCCTCGCCATTCTCCTGGTCATCGTCGCCACCTTACTGGCCAACGCGGTCCCGGCTAAACATGAGGTCATCGAGAACTGGCCTTATCCATTCCGCTTCTCTGTCGACGCAACATGGGACGACTGGCTTGTACGGGCCATTGTGCCAACCGGCCTTGTACTCCTGATCATAGCTGGAACGACAATCGTGCTCGGCCGCAAGAAACAGTGGGCGCCCTCGTGGCGAATCGCTGTTCCCACCCTGCTGGGGATCATTGGTTTGAGTGCGACATTCTATCCCATTGCCGTACAATCCTACCCGGAAACCTACCGGAAGACCCCGGTTCCATTCGATGCCATCTCGATTGCCAATGGCGTTGAACTGTTCACGGCGAATTGCATTCCCTGCCACGGCCCACAGGCTAAAGGGAACGGGATATTGGCCAAGACATTACCGAAACAACCGGTCGACCTTCTGACGGAACCTCATACCGCCATGCACACGGCAGGTGACTTCTTCCATTGGCTGACCTACGGACGATTCAACGGTGTCATGCCGGCCTTCGGTGAGAAATTTTCAGAAGAAGAGCGCTGGGATCTCCTGAACTTTCTCCATGCCAATTCCCGAGGGTATCAATCCCGAATCATCACGCCCCGTATTCTGCCTGAGCAGCCGTTTATGGCCACGCCGAACTTTTCGTATGCGGCGCACGATGGTTCAAGCGGTACCTTGAAAGACTTCCGAGGAAAACAAAACCTACTGCTCGTGTTATTCTCCTGGCCGGAGTCGCTTGTTCGGCTTGATGAACTGCGTGCGGCCTCTACCACGATTACCGCAAAAGGCACGTCCATCCTGGCAGTTCCCATGACCGACCTTCCATTGGATGAACTGAGCTCCATCGCACAGGGAATACCGTTCCCCGTGGTCACCCAGGGGGGACGGGAGATCGCTCGCAGCTACGCGCTGTTCCGCAGAACCCTTTCGATTCCTGACTTATTCGGCGAGGGAACTCGTCCGAAGCATATGGAATTTCTCATCGACCGATTCGGATACCTACGAGCTCGATGGATTCCTAATGGAGATGGGGCCGGCTGGACAGACGTGAGCCTTTTGACACAACAGATCACACAGCTCAATCAAGAAGGAGAGCTCGCCCCCCCCCCTGGCGATCACGTCCATTGAATCAGGCCCAGCCGATAGTTGATCGAGAGAATTTCATTCGGACAAAAACGCACATCGCGTGGTCCGCCAGAAATGGACAGACGTCATGGCACGGACCTGCTGAACTTGACTTCAATCACCCGCGAGAGTATACGTGGGGTCGCACCGACAACGCTTGCCATGTAAGCGTTGTATGAGTGTTTCGCTAGCCTAAACCATAATATTTCCCTTGACTCATCTCAGATTTTTGTCGGATACTTGCTCACATTTTAACCGGTCCTTCCACATGAGCAAATGAGACCTAGTTGTGGAGAGGATTTTTCACTGAAACGTGGTACTCGGTAGTTTCACTATTTCATCCAAACAGAAGGAGGTAGGGAGTATGGCTGCAGACAGTTCGGGGCGCGGGTATGATATCTCGCAGTGGTACGATTCGAAGCCGGTGAAGATCGGCTGGTTGGGGATGTTGGCGATCGGCGTGTTTTGGGTAGTGTACCAGCGGACGTTCGGGTACTCGCACGGCCTGGACTCCATGACGCCGGAGTTTGAATCGGTGTGGATGGGGCTGTGGCGGTTTAACATTCTGGCCAACGCCGTGTTCTTTGCCACGGCGATCGGATGGATCTGGGTGACGCGGGATCGGAACCTGGCGAACCTGGACCCGAAGCTCGAGCTGAAGCGGTACTT
>LNDU01000024.1 GCA_001464735.1 Nitrospira sp. Ga0074138 | reverse complement strand
TCTTCATCGCCTTGCTCCTTTGTGTCGCCACTTCCGGTGGCGTTGGTGAAGCCAGGCTACCACTTATCACACTGTCCGAATTTCTGGAGCCCCCTCTCTTGGAACAGACCTTTTCGGCATCCCTGTCCGTTCCAACAGCACTATTGGAGCATGCGTCGTTATCCGCCGAGCCTCGGCACGAAGACGTGCTGACCGGTAGCGGGGACCGTTACATCAACATTGTGTCGCCGGTAGTGAGTCAACCAACTTCGTCGTTAGATCCTCTGCTTCTCGAATCAACCGATGCCTCCTCAACATTATCCGTCATCGGCTACGTACGAATTGTCCTGAGCCAACAGGAGCTTCAAGAAAACCTCCAGCACTTTGTCGTGGCGACCGGGATCGTGGTCTGTGTGGTGCTGTCGATCGGCCTGCTTCTCGTTGTGGTCCTCACGCGAACGATCACCAGGCCGATCCAGTCATTAGTGAACGCGACCGGCCTCATCGCAGAAGGCCAGTTCGAAGTCGATGTCCCGGCTGGAGGGGCCTATGAAGTGGACATTCTAGCCACCTCCTTTCGCCGAATGACGACCAAGCTCCAAACGTCGCAGGAGCAAGTCTTCGACTATCAACGGGGCCTAGAAGCGAAGGTCACCGAGCGAACCCAGGAGCTGGAAACGGCAACGCAGGAGGCTCGTCGTTTGGCGGAGGACGCTCAAGCCGCCAACGTGGCGAAATCCCAATTTCTCGCGAATATGAGCCATGAAATCCGCACCCCGATGAATGGCGTGCTCGGGATGACGGAACTTTTGATGGCCACTCACCTGACCGAACGTCAACGGCGCATGGCAGAAACCGTCCAACGGTCCGGGACCGCACTCCTCGGTATCATCAATGACATTCTGGACTTTTCAAAGATCGAGGCAGGCAAGCTGGAGTTGGAGCGGATCGAGTTTGGCCTCCGTCAGACTATTGAGGAAGCCGTAGAACTCTTCGCCGAGCCGGCTGGCAAAAAGGGGGTCGATTTGACCTGTTTCTTGCCGAACGAGATTCCTGATGCGGTCATCGGAGATCCTGTTCGGCTCAGACAAGTCTTATTGAACCTCGTGGGGAATGCCATGAAGTTTACCGAACGAGGGGAAGTGTCCTTACGCGTTCATTGCCTTTCGCAGGAAGCCGACCGGGTGATCTTGAAATACGAGGTGAGGGACACCGGAATCGGGATTCCCGGAGAAACTCAGAAGCGCCTCTTTACGGCGTTTTCACAAGCGGACGGCTCGACCACGCGACGGTTTGGCGGCACGGGACTCGGCTTGGCCATCGTGAGACAGCTGGTTCACTTGATGGGGGGCGAGGTCGGCATCGAGAGCGTGCCCGGCCAAGGATCCACGTTCTGGTTCACCACACAATTGGGATACAACCCGAAGCAGCACTCGAAGGAATCGGCGTTGAGTCGATCGCTCGCAGGCACCAGAGTCCTGATTGTCGACGATAACGCGACCAATCGCTTCATTCTCGAAGCGCAGTTACAGGGCTGGGAGGCTGAAACCATCATCGCCGACAGTGCGGCAATGGCATTAGATCTATTAAAACAGGCCGTGACTGAGGGCACGACTGTCGATCTTGCGATCCTCGACATTCACATGCCTGACATGGACGGCATCGAGCTCTCCCGCGTGATGAAAGCCGACCCCGCACTCCGGACCATTCCACTCCTGGCCCTCAGTTCGGTCGAACCGGACTCATCTTCCGGACTGTCGGCATCATCGAACTTTTTTGCCTGGCTCCGGAAACCGGCCCGACAGTCGATGCTTCTGGATTGCCTCCTGCGGCAACGATATGCCTCGACCGAGGCCGCTCCGATCACTGCATGCGCAACCCCAGCCCCCACAGTCAGCAACAAGCGAATCCTCCTTGCCGAGGACAACCCGGTCAACCGTGAAGTGGCGTTGGGGATGTTAGAGTTTCTGGGTTACCACGTTGACCTGGTCGAGAATGGCCAGCAAGCTGTTGAGGCCGTATCGAGACAACGCTATGATCTCATGTTCATGGACTGCCAGATGCCGGTCCTGGACGGGTTCGCCGCAACGGCCGCCATTCGCCAGCATGAAGCCTCGGTCGGTACTGGTCACCATATTCCATCATCGCCTTGACGGCCAATGCCATGGAAGGTGATCGGGACAAGTGCTTGGAGGCTGGGATGGATGATTACCTTTCAAAGCCTTTTTCGCAAGAAGGCTTGCGAGCCGCTCTCCAACGTTGGATGGTGACGAAACCACTCACACACCAGCCTGCACCTCAGGTGCTATTGGAAAAACAAGATCACCTCTCAAACTCCGTTAGGGATTCCGATGATCGACGAGTCCATATGGAACAACTTGCTGGCCATGGAACGATCAGGACGTCCGGGCGCTTTGCAGACAATTCTTTCTCTCTACCTCTTCGATTCCAGGCGGCTGATCCTGGAAATCCGCAAGGCTATTCAGACCGGAGATGTGACAGGGCTCACCGCTGGGGCCCATCAGTTGAAATCCGCCAGCGCACAAGTGGGTGCCCTCGCCGCCGCCCATCACTCCGGAGAAATCGAACGGCGCGCGAGGAGCAGCTGGATGTCGCAATCAACCTCCTCCTACCCCTTGAGCAAAGCGTCGAGATGGCTTGTAGAATTTTCGAAGGAACGCTCCGCGCGAAAGCCGCCTGATTGCGGATTACTCCTCTCAACGAGTTCCGGACGGGATGTCCCACTCCACCAACGCAACAAGCAACACCGTTCGGCTATTATTGGACTCTGGTTGGTATGCCAACAGCAGCGGAGAACGTGGAAGATCAGGCGACTTCGGTGTCTTCTTGCTGTCGTTGGAATGGTTCCTTCTCTAAATCCTTCATTACGTGGTGGAGCCTCGCCCACTCATCCGGACTGGGGTTCACAAATTCACATCCTAAACTACTGGCTCGATACCACAGGACGACGGCTTGGGAAATCTGGATAGGGGTTGGTGATCGGAGGTGTGAACCTGGAACTGAAGAACCGTACCGGGCTTTACTTCAATGAGACTGCAAACGTGGCAGCCTTGAATCGACAGGTCGCTCAGAGCTCCTTCGCCCAAGACAACGTTTATTGAGCTGAATGAGCTCCGCCTCCGTATTCACTGGCCTACGCCAATATCCCAGCAGTAATAAGGCCTCACTGCACCAATTCGTCTCGGTTGGTTGTGACCTCACGATACAGCGCCAGTGAACCGATGCTGATTGCGGTCATCAACATAACCACGATCGTCAGGAAATTGAACTTGGTGGTCAGGCGTTTGCTCATGAAAGTCGTATCACTGGATGACTTGCGTGGCTCCATCAATAATGTGCTTAGGTAAATCGATCTTCATTGTACGAGCCGTTTTGTGATTGATCGAAAACAGCACCTTTCTTGGAGGAACCACTTGAATCGCCCGAGGAGTCCTCTTGTTGAGGACCTTGATGGCAATCTCTGCACATTGATTTCCAATGTCGCTGTAGTCTCGCTCTAAGGCATACAAAGAACCGGCCTTGACCCAGGGCGCAGACAACCCGGCGAATGGAATCTTATTACGAAATGAAAACAGCAAAATGGGCTCGGCAGTCTGCGGCGATACTACCACCTGATCCGTAATACCCCAAAGAAGATCGACATTGTTCGCCAAACTCTCCAGCGCTTCAGGAATGTCACGAGGTGCATCTACTGGTTTCGGTACGAGTTTCACACCGAGCTTTTTGGCGAGGTTCAGAGCGGAATCAATGCTTTCTTGGTTTTCTTTCGGATTGTACAGCACTCCGACGGTCGCCAATTCAGGCAGGATCCGTCGCATCCTGTCGAATTGACTCTCGAGCGAAAACTCAAGGCTCACTCCTGTGAGATTTCCATTTTTCCGAAACTTTTCCACATTGGCAGTGAGGCTGGCGATAATCGGCACATCCCCGGATTCGGCAAGGACTGATTGCGTCGCCAATGAGCCGACGGTCAGGAACAGGGCGGGAGTGTTCTCCTTGAACTGACGCAACACATCTGAAGCATTCGCACTGTTCCCCTTCAAGTTCTGGAGGTGGACTTCGACCTGAACTCCGGCACTAGCCAGAGCGGTCTGAAAGCCCTTGACCATGTCGGCATAGGGAAGCGAGTCCTGGCTGATCACAATCACTACCTTGGAAGAGGCGGCCACCGCAGGCAGCGGCTGATGGATAAGCCACGCCAGCCATCCAATCACGAACCAGCACGTAATCGTCGTTCCTATTCGAGAACGTCGCACTGGGAATCCGTTCCCTTCAGAAGCGATATTTCAACTTCAGCCAATATGTTCGGCCATCCTGCAGGATGGTATCTTGAACGTGCTCACCGGACCCAGGATCACCGTACCGATGGCCAAAGAGGTTATTCACCTGGGCGGAGAACTCCCATCCCGGCAGCAGTTGCTGCGTAAACAGCGTCGCATTCGTCAGAAACACATTCTTGGCACGGTCGCCGGTGAGAGTGAGACGACTACTCATGTAGCGAGTTTCCAAACTGGCGAAGACCTTGTCGTTGAAAAGCGGAATGATCAGATTCCCCTTCACCAGATGCTGAGGGGAATTCGTGAGTAACCGGTCGCTTGCACTGTCTCTCGCCTCCTGTATCGCATAGCTGATCCGCCCATCCCATCCGTTCGGCCATTTTCCTTCCAGCGTCAGCTCAAGACCCTTCGCATTGATCTTGTTACCATTCCGATAGACCAATAATCCATCGCTCGGGTCGAGCACCTGGCTGATCAGCCTATCAATCTCGTAGTAGTAGCCGCTAGCAGACCCTCGAATGTGATGGCCAAGATACTGTTCTCAAACCAGTTCATATGTACTGATACTTTCTGGTTTGAGGTCTGGGTTGGGCTTACTCCCTACACTCGCCACATAGAATTGCTCGAACGGATTCGGCGCACGAAAGGCTCTTCCATACAGCAACTTGGCTGTTGTGTCTCGCCAGGTATAGATCAACCCGGCCCGTGGATTGGCCGTCCCGCCGAACGTCGAATAGTGGTCATAGCGGAAGCCCGCATTGAGGATGAGATTGTCTGTGATGGCAAACTCATCCTGGAGGTAGAAGGCCCCGATGTTGGACTTTCGCTTGTCATCCAGATAGGTCGCGGGTGGGTCGGCATCCTTGTTGGACTGATCCATGCGAAACTGACTTCGGAATTCGCTCCCAAGCGTGACCTTATGCTTGTCGAACAACCGCTTCACCAGCGTCAATTCTCCCCCGACTTGATCGGTCGTCAGAAAATCTTGATTTAACGTTGGAGGGGGATAATCGACAAAGAAGTCGCCACGGTAGTAGTAGCGGTCGTAATAGAGCCGCCCTTTCACGGTCAGCTGATTGGCAAATTCGTGCTGATATTTGAGATCCAGATACCCACGGTTATCGACCGTGGCATCTCGGCCGTTGTTGAATATTGTTTGAAACGACGCGGTCGGGATTCTCTTTTTCCGTCCCACATACCCACCCTGCAATGTGAAGTCTCCGTAGGAGGCTTTGGCAAAGAAGTTGTGGAAGGTATCCTGGTCCATTCGATGGGCGATGCCGTTGTTTTGATCAGGTGTGTTGAACTCTTGGTAAAACAAATTTTGCTGACCCACACTGTAGTAATAAGACCCGGATGCGATGAATTCGAGTCCGTTGGAGAGCTTCTGACCGTAGGTGAGCCGGCCCTTGTTTGAGGTGTAACTCGAGTTTTCCCATGAACCTTCCGCCCCCTTGATATCGCGACCTCGCTTGGTGATCACGTTGATAACCCCGAAGAATGCGTTCGTCCCGTACAACGATGAACTCGGACCACGAACAATTTCGACCCGATCGATGAGGTCGACATCGATGGGAGAATCCGTCCCGATCGGCGCTTGGTCATAGACCGCATCGTTCAATCGATGACCATCCACAAGCACTAGGACCCGACTGTTATAGTCGCCGGGTCGGTTGAATCCACGAATGCCGACATAGTCACAGTTCCGATCATAGGTGGCAAACAGTCCCGGAACGCTCTGGAGCACTTGGGCGAATGTACGATACCCGTATTTTCTGATTTGATCAGCGCTAATGATCGTCACCGAGGCCGGCGCTTCATTGATCTTCTGTTCATACTTCGCCGCACTGTAGACGATAGGTGTTTCCCCCAGTAACATAGCCTCCTCTCCGGATAGCTGAGCAGGCTGACTCGTGGAAGTTGGTTCGCTTTTTGGAACGACGCCTTCCAACTCCGTCTGCGCAATTCCCGACATAGGACACAGAAGGATCAGCGCAATACCAACCCATACCGAACAGAACTTGCCCAACTGGGACGCATGCCAGATTGTCATGGCTATTCTCACCTCTATCCACAAGGCCAAACAGCGGATACCTATCGTTCCGGGTGCATCTGAACCCACGGTAGCAGCAATTTCTGAGTGGTAAAGAATTGGATGAAAACCAGCGGCGACCTTGAGCGGATAGAGAAGGAGAGCTCGTATTCCCGGCAGGAAGGCTAGCGACTGAGCGCTCTCACACTGTTACCAGTGAGCTATTGGAAGACTCTTTCTGATGGGGATAAAGTTCGACTTGCCTAATGAAATGTTGCTGGTGAACCGAATCTGAACGGAAGGGTCGGATTATCCTTTGATGTTCCCGATCGGTCGAAGCTCCGCCACTTTCTTGGTGATTCCTGCTCGATCAACGGTCTCGACCACCTCGGATATGTCTTTGTACGCGAACCCCGCCTCCTCGGCCAGGCCCGACATCGAGACGGCCTTCACGAGAATGCCTCGCTGTTTCATGTGCTTCTGGACCTGCTCACCCCGAATGGTTTTCTTCGCTTGCGCACGTGACATCGTGCGCCCAGATCCGTGCATCGTTGACGCAAAGGTGTCACGCATCGCGCCTTGAGTTCCAGCCAATAGATAGGACCCGGTTTCCATGGAGCCACCGCAAATGACCGGTTGACCAGTCGTCCGATACCGTGGCGGGAGCTCAGGACTCCCCGGCCCTAATGCTCTTGTTGAACCTTTCCGATGGACGACCAAATCGCCCTCCGGATATCGCTCGACTTTGGCGATGTTGTGCGCCACGTCATAGACCAGCTCCATACCCAACTCCTCTGCCGATTGGCCGAATACAGCGGCAAAGGCTTCTCGAATCTGATGAGTGATGACCTGGCGGTTGGCAAAAGCGGTGTTGGCCGCACAGTTCATAGCTGAAAAATAGTCCTGCCCTTCCACTGATGTGAACGGGGCGCAGGCCAGTTGCTGGTCGTTCACGGAAATTCCATATCGTCGCATCGCTTTCTCAAATACTTTGAGATAATAACTTGCGACCTGATGACCGAACCCGCGAGATCCGCAGTGGACCATCACAACAATCTGCTCATGACCGGTGATGCCCCAGGCTGAGGCTGTTTCTTGATCAAAGACCCTATCGGATGCGACCACCTGCACCTCAAGATAGTGATTACCCGATCTCCCCACACAGCTCCCCCTTCAGATGCCAAGAGCCGTCGTCTCCATATGTGATCGTGAGTTTGAATGTACTGAATACGACTCCATCCGCATCTTTCCAATACACCAGATCCGAGAGCCAATCGAACAACAGTTCGGCAGGATCCTCTTCTCTTCGTTCCACTGATTTCCGCCAGGTAAACCCGACCGTCGAAGGATCGGCCATCGCTTCGATGACCGCGCACGTCGCCCCGTGAAAGAGTTCTTGGAGGGAATCACCGGAAGCATCAAACGCCAAGTCAGCCGTGGCAATGTCGTCTAGAAAGCGGAATGAGTGAGACATCGAATGTCACTCGAAGTGATACGCCGATCTGAACCCATCGCGGGGAGAGTACGAGTTCTGAAGCGAACTATCCGAGCTCGAAGACTTTGGGGAAATTGGTGAGGTTCCGGCAGCCGTCCTTGGTGACGAGCACCATGTCTTCAATTCGGACTGCCCCCAATCCTGGATAATACAGCCCTGGTTCGACCGTGACGACGTGGCCCTCTTGGAGGAGTGACCCAGTTCGACTGATCCGTGGCGCTTCGTGAATATCGAGCCCCACTCCATGTCCAGTACCATGAAAATACCCTTGCATACGTCCATTCACCAAACCGGTCTTGTATCCGGCCTTTTCAAAACGCGCGCAGATGCCCTGATGAATCTTCATGCCATCCGCGCCATCCTTAATCTTGTCGATGGCGTCTTCCTGGGCATCCTTCACGGCGCCATACAACCGTTTGAGTTCCGCGCTCACCTTCCCGCGTATCACCGTGCGCGACATGTCGGCAAAGTAGCGACTCGTGGCCGACCGAGGGAAGACGTCAAAAATAATGCTGCGATGAGCCGGCAACGGTCCGCTTCCTTCATTGTGTGGATCACAGGCCTGCTCTCCCCCTGCCACAATCGTATGCTGGGCGATACAGTCCCGCTCCATGAGCTTCACGTTAACAAACTTTTTGATCCGTTCCGAGGTCACCACCTCGCCATCGAGCCAGAGTTGCTCATCCTTGATCTCGGCCCGGCGTAACAGCGTGTGGGCTGCGGCCACGGCTTCTTCCGTGGCCCGCTGCGCGTCTTCGATATGACGTACTTCTTCCGCCGTCTTCAGCACACGCTGTTCATAAAACGGGTCTCGCTTTGGGTTGAGACTGTATCCTCGCTCTTGTAATCGCGCGGCATGGATCACCGGGAAATTCGCCGGCACCGAAAGACGGCGGATTTTGGACTCTTTCAACACCACATGGACAATATCAACTGCGGTCGGGTCTTTGATTCCCTGTTTCTTCGCCTTCTGTTCGATTTCCGAGTAGGACAAGACTCGATCCACTGAGGCTTGAGTCCTGGCACGATCCATTTCTAGATCGCTCATGACCATCAACCGCTCACCCTTGATTTCCAGGTAGATGAACGGGTCTGGCGCCATGAAGCGCGTGGCATAGTACAGATTCGAGTCCTGCTCACTGGCGGCGATGAACAGTGTGGCTGATTCTGGTTGGGAGACGGTAGCGCGTTTCATGTATATGCTAGTGGGACAGCAGAGTTGAATGGAAACCCGTGGGGTGACAAAGCCTTAACTTTGGTGATGCTAGCATGGGGGCGTGGGTCGGTCAAGAATCGAGTCCCTCACGGCACGGCGGGAGCCGGCGATGGATTCATATCTCTCGGTCGCACTCCGGACTCTTCATCCGGCGTCATCAAATCCATCGGCAGCGTCAGAGTGTTCGTTAGGACATCGACGGCGAGTTGGGCCAACCCCGATAGGCCGGATGCAAAGGACTTCACCGGTAAATAGGTGACCTCGGGATCGTCCAGCGCTCCCTTCATGGTGAACATCGCCGTAGCAATACCCTTGCGATCCCCCGCCACGATTCGCCCAAAGAGCGGAATCGTCTTAAGGAATTGAGAGTATGAGCCAAACGGACTCACGGCGACGGCCAGATCCAGCTGGTCTGTCGGCAAGTCGTAATTCCCGGCAGCTGTAATTTTCAGAATGGGACTGTCGATGATCAGATTTTCCGTCTGAAACATCCCATCTTGAATGGCAACGGTGGAAGAAATTCTGTTGTATGGCAGCCCCTCCTTTTCAAGATCGACCTTCCCCTGCAACACAGCCGGGAGGTTCAACAAACTAATGATCTTCCACACTGCTCGCTCGTTCGTTTTCAGGATGCGCCCATTTTCCATCAACAACTCAACTTTGCCGTTCAACGAAGGGTAGACGCCATGGGGATTACGTCCATGCCCGCGAAGCACACCGCTGAAGCGTATTTCTCCCGATGCGCCCTGGAACTGAGTTTTGGTCAGCCGCAAGAGGTCTTCACATTCTACTCCGGTAGCCCTAAATGACAGGTCAAAAGCCGCCGGTGCCTTGGGGGGAAGTTGCACGACAAGCCGTCCGGCCACTTGCCCATGGGTAGACTCGCCCGTAAGTCGATCGACATCAAGCACCCCGTCCTGAATATTGATTCGAGCGGCAAGTGAACCGAATTTCAGATGCTTGTATCGGCCACGTGCAACGGTCGCAGCCATGGTGACGTGGCTGGTCGCCGCCAACGTTTCGAGGAACTCCCGGATCGGAGTCCGTTCCCCCTTGGGAATCACCAGACTTAGATCTAATTGGTTGGACTCGATCTTGCCGGTGACAATCGGCTTCACCATCCAATCTCGGACCGTGGCCTCTATGGCGACGTCACTCCCTTGAACCTTAAACGACAGTCGCTTGAGTTCGACCTCGTTGCGGGCAAACTTTACGCGGGCATAGAAATCTTGTAGATGCCCATCAATCCCTTTTGCCTGCATCAGCCCGTTCGTCAGTCCCATCCATCCAGTCACCCGCCAGGTCTTCCAATTCGGCTCCTTTCCTTTGACATCAAGCGAGACTTCGATATTCCCCGCTTCAAGCCTATCTTTGGCTAGCCATTCGGGAAGACTGGCTACCGATACCGTACCGGTCGCCACGGCCATATCGATCAGAAAGCCATTCCCAAACTGCATGGTTCCCTTACCGGGAATGGTCACAGAGGGCAAAACCAGCTCGATGCGATGCAGCTTGATGCTGGTAGACTGAGGCATCACCCCTTCAAACTCCACAGTGGCGTGAGGACCGACGGGTTTCGCAATCACCCCGAACGCGACTTTGGTCTCATCCAACACAACGGACCCTTGGATATGAGGTCTCGCCGTCGAACCAGAGACTGCAATTGTTGAGCTGAACACCCCCTCGAATGCACTCTGTTCAATCACCGAGGAACGAAACAACCGAACCATCTGCGCTGCATCGCCGCGCGTACGAATAATAAAATCCTGATACTGGCTTTGAGGTCCTCCAGTAACGGTACCGTGAACCTGCACAGCAGTTCCCCCAAGATGTCCGACAACTTGATCAAACTGTGTGGCTCCATCGGTCAAGATAAATCTTCCCAGCATCCCGGTCACACGATCTGGTAAATTCACATGGGTGAAACTCACTTGACGAGCGTTGATCTCCCCACCCGCAAATGTGATCCCACCGGGCTGATTCAACCGTCCCACGAGGCGAAATGTGGATTGCGACGTCCCCTCAGCGTCGCGGATACCGGCGAGCAACTGCGTGACTCGCTCCGATTTCACAGTCTTCGCCAGAAACTCAACGAACTGCACTGCCGCCGTCTCTCCCGTGATCTCCAATTCCAGCCATGGGCCAGCATCGAGAAACGACACCTCCGCCTTTCCGCCAGTGATCTGCATTGCCCCATACATTCCAGTGACCTTCGCAATGCGAACACGCCCAGTCTCGACCACCACCGCCGCCGAGAGGTCTTTCGCAGCGATACGATCATTACCAATCAAGCCGCGACCTTCGCTGACATGAAATTCTCCGATCGTCGAAAGTTGGGGACCACTCGTCGCGGACCCAGTGAGCGTTGCATTCACCACTTGCACCTTGCCATCGATCTGGCGATCAGCCAGGAGGGCTGGGAGCTGCGCATGGATCCAGTCCGGGGGAATGGTTTTCAGGAGCTGCGGGAGGGAAACCAAAGAACTGCTGAACGTGACGGCAAACGTCGGCTGAGGAGTCAGCAGGCCGGCCAGATTGGCCTTTCCTCTCAGTGTGATGTTATTCAAATGCGCGGTCATGTCTGACAGAACCATGTCATATCCGGACACACCCGGCATCACGCGAACGGTACTCTTGAGGTTCAATGCCCCTTGAAGATGCTCAGAAACCGGCCTGGGGCCGAGAAAGTCAGCCGCGTCCCGAATCTTGAGGTCAGCGGCGTCGATTTGTCCTTCAAACTGAAAACCGGTGGCCGATTCAGCAACCTCTTCACCGGACAATGACACCGAGGCTTCTGCTCGTTTCACGACACCGTCCAGTGACACAGCCGATAGGCCTGAGTCTCCTTGATGCGCTGCTGATACATGCAATTCGGCGAAACCACGATCAGGCCGCACTAGCAGCCTAAACTCGACGTGCTCCAGCTTGAGAGACCGAATGCCATCAGGTCTGGCGGCATCAATGACCGTGATCGTTCCGTTGACGAGCGTCGCCTCTCTGATCATGAGTGTCCGCGCCATCATGTCCATCGTGTGCTGGTCGACCTCCGCCTGCCCATCCACCTTATCGGAAACATTCCAACGACCGCGTTCGTTTCGCCGAAGCGTCAGCGTTGGTTCCTCAATCAACAATCGCTTGCCGACAACTTGTTTTTTGAGGAGGGGGAGAAGACGTAAGACCAGATCGACACGCTTAGCCGTCAGGACTACCTGTTCTGATTCAGGATCATGAATCTTGACATCGGTGAGTTCCACACGGATACGTGGGAAGATCACAAACTTGACGCGATGCACGTCGATCTTTCTACCCAGACTCTCCTCAAGCTGTTCCAGGACAAAGTCTTTGAGATAGTCTTGGCCGGTCAGCTCCCTCGAAAATGAGAGGAACGCAACGGCCAACACCGCGAAGGCGAGTACGATCACGAGCGCAAGCCGAAGACGGAACACACCACCCCCTTCAGATTACGGACAGGTTCTTGTGGGCATCTTACCGGATCAATCGCTCAAAATCCATGAACTCAGCGTTCTATAAGGGGTTTCTCCACTCCGATTTCATAGTTCCAGGACACCCTACGTCCGATCCTCATCCACACGTAAGACGGCAAAGACCCTCCTGGATAACCACCATTTTTAATACCGGACAAGAGTGCGGTCTTATTTTCGCATACATGGGCCCTCTACAGTTGACAGCGACCAGACATTAGAACTACACCTCTCCTATGGCGATTCATTCCCGTGCAGGACAACCAGCACCGGCCTCGATTCTGGTGGATGTGGGAAAACTCCGCTCTGCCTATTCAACCGAGAAACCTGACCCATCTGTCCGAGAACAACGCGTGTCATTCGGTACATCAGGCCATCGCGGCTCTTCCTTCAAACACAGCTTTAATGAGAACCATATCGTGGCAATCACTCAGGCAGTTTGCGAATACCGGGCTGCGCAGCGCACGACTGGGCCGCTGTATTTAGGGAAAGACACCCATGCACTGTCGGAACCGGCCTTTGTCACTGCCCTTGAGGTCCTTTCTGCCAATGGTGTCGAGGTCATGATCGACAAAGACGAGGGCTTTACACCGACGCCAGTCATCTCTCATGCCATCCTCACCTACAACCGAGGCCGAACCTCCGGTCTGGCCGATGGCATCATCATCACCCCATCTCACAATCCCCCGGAAGACGGCGGGATCAAGTACAACCCGCCGAGTGGCGGCCCAGCTGATACACAGATTACAAAGTGGATCGAGGATCGAGCCAATGCCCTTCTAGCCACCAACCTTTACGGAGTGAAACGTCTTTCCATTGAACAGGCCAGACCGGCATCAACCACACATCAGCACGACTATATCGGAGCCTACGTGAGCGATCTACGCCATGTGGTTGATATGGACACCATCAAAGCCGCTGGGCTCAAGCTTGGGATCGACCCGCTCGGCGGGTCCGGTGTGGCCTACTGGCAGCCGATTGTCGAACGCTACGGATTGAACATCGAGGTCGTGAATCCAGCCGTCGATCCAACGTTCCGTTTCATGCCCTTGGATTGGGACGGCAAGATTCGGATGGACTGCTCTTCTCCCTACGCCATGGCAAATCTCATTGCCTTAAAAGATCGCTTTGATGTGGCATTCGGCAATGATGCTGATAATGACCGGCACGGAATCGTCACTCGTTCAGGCTTGATGAATCCAAACCATTACCTGGCCGTCTCGATTGCCTACCTCTTTGCCAGCCGTCCCGGCTGGAAATCCGATGCCAAGATCGGCAAAACCTTAGTCAGCAGCAGCTTGATCGACCGAGTCGCGGCCAAACTGAAACAGAAACTGGTGGAAGTGCCGGTCGGCTTCAAGTGGTTCGTCAGCGGTCTGCTCGATGGCTCGCTTGGCTTTGGCGGCGAGGAAAGCGCCGGTGCCTCGTTCCTCCGACGTGATGGAACGGTCTGGTCGACTGATAAGGACGGCATCATCATGGACCTGCTGGCTGCTGAAATGATGGCGAAGACCAGCCTTGATCCATCCGAGTTGTACCGAGCCCTCACGAACGAACTGGGCGAGCCGGTGTATGAACGGATCGATGCGGCTGCCACACTAGAGCAGAAAACCATTCTCTCTAAACTTTCGCCTGAGCAAGTGAAGGCCACGGAGCTGGCTGGAGATAGGATCGTGGCGATGCTCACCAAGGCTCCGGGCAACGGCGCAGCCATCGGCGGACTGAAAGTCGTGACGGAGAACGGCTGGTTCGCCGCCAGACCCTCTGGGACAGAAGATGTGTACAAGCTCTATGCGGAGAGCTTTAAGGGGCACACGCATCTGAAGCAGATACAAGAGGAAGCGCAGGCGCTGATTGCCAAGGCCCTGGCGTCAGCCAAGTGAGAAACCAGCTATGTTTGAGCTGGGGAATACCGCAGTCCTGATCTGGAGTATCATCTTCGGATCGATTGGTACCGGTTTTGCCATCTATGGCAAAAGACAAAAGACCATTGTCCCGTTGTGCATTGGAGTGGCCCTCTGTGTCTTTCCCAACTTCATCGAGAACGTCTACTTGCTCGTCTTTGTTGGAGTGGTGTTAATGGCAATTCCATATTTTGTGCGGGTATGAAACCAAGCATGATCCCCTCATTTTTCTAACATGAATGTTTCACCTGCTCTTCGCTGGCCCCTGCCGAAGCACGACTATTGGTCTACACCGTTTGCCGAATCGTTACTTCAGCATCTAGACCTTCGCCCCAGTCTAAAAATCCTCGATGTCGCCTCCGGCCACGGCATTCCGGCCTTCTATCTCGCTGAGCAGGTCGGCTCTTCCGGCGAGGTACTAGCCATCGATGTGAGCGCCGGTCAGGTCGCTCGGGCAAGAGCCATTCAAGGATCGCACCTGCCGTGGCTCCGTTTCGACTGTGCGGACATGCGCGCCCTCCCTCCTAATCTGCCGACCTTCGATCGCGTCACAGGCAATCTCTCCGTCATGTTCTTCCGTCCCAATCGGTTTGAAGCAGTGCAGGGACTCGTCGAACGACTTAATCCAAGAGGTCAGCTCGTCCTGACCTTTCCGTCCTATGGAACATTCGATTCACTGTGGCAGCTGGTGGATCAGGCGATGGTTCAGCAAGGGCTGATCAAGGAACGAGAGCGATTTCAGGACTATCTAAAGGAACGTCCGTCAGCCCAGGATGGACGAAGATGGCTTGAGGAACTCGATCTTGAACGGGTCGAGGCTATCGAGTATCCGCTTAAAGTGGCGACTGGCCCTGGTCAAGAGTTTCTCTATCATCCTTTACTTCGTGGGGGCTTTCTCGACGACGTGTACGAATGTTTCGAGGATCAGTCACTCGCCGATCGGTTCATGACCGACATCGCTCAAGACATTACCCGATTCACCCCGCTGATCGCACAGCGTTGTGTGCTTTCGGGATGGAAGCGTACCCCAGATTAAGAGGCCTGCTGCTCTGCGTGATAGGAGCTACGGACGAGCGGCCCTGATTCGACATGACCAAAACCCATGGCGAGACCTTCTTCTTTGAGTGCAGCAAATTCGGATGGGTCATAAAACCGTGCGACGGGCAGGTGGTCTCTCGTCGGCTGGAGGTATTGGCCAATAGTGATGATGTCGCAATCGACCGCTCGGAGATCGCGCATGACCTCCCGCGCCTCGTCGAGTGTTTCCCCCATCCCTAGGATCAATCCGGACTTTGTCTTCATCCCATAGTCCTTAGCCCTCGCAAGGAGGTCCATCGACCGCTGATACTTTCCCTGCGGGCGGATCGATGGGAAGAGCCGCCGTACTGTTTCAATGTTGTGATTCAGAATCTCCGGCCTTTCCGCACAGACCGTCGCCAGTGCCTCTTCGTTGCCTTCAAAATCAGGGATCAACACTTCGATCGTGCAAGTCGGGTTCAGCCGTCTAGTCTGTCTGATTGTGCCAGCAAAGACTGAGGCTCCGCCATCAGGCAATTCGTCACGATTCACTGATGTGATCACGGCATGTCGCAGACCAAGAGCACGCACCGCTTCCGCGACACGACCTGGCTCCGTCTCATCTACTGGGAGCGGCCTGCCTGTCTCTACTGAACAGTAGTGACATCGCCTAGTGCAGATATCGCCGAGAATCAGGAACGTCGCAGTCCGGGCATTCCAACATTCCCATCGGTTCGGACAACGAGCCTCTTCGCAGATCGTGTGGAGCGTGAGCCGCTCCATCGTCTGTTTGATATCAAGATAGTCTGATCCTGTCTTCGCATTGACCTTAAACCAGGATGGAAGGCGAGGTCGGCTAGTACCTGCGAGGGGGTGCGTACCTGTCGCTGAAGATCGGAGATCGCTCAACGGGACAAAACTCATGAACGTGATCCATCCGAAGAGTTGGACCGGAACCAACTGAGAACTTTCCCCCAAAGGCTAGGTCGCTCAGACTCAGCTTGTGGAGGATCCGGATATTCCACCCACAGTTCCTGTGAACCCCGATAGATCCCGTCGCGAAAACTCCTTTGAGTTTTGAGCTGCCGGTAACCCTGAATATGCAAAGTCTGGATCAAGATGGTGAGTGCGTCATCCTGGGTCGGATGAGTCTCCGTCGTGACGCGGACGGTTTCATACCGTAACAAAGCTCGATAGCCTTCCCCTACACGTTCAAACTCAACCGGCCTGCTGAATCCCCGTTCCCGGTTGTCCAACCCGGCGAGCTGATGTTTATCGAGCCCTCCTCCATCCATCATTCATGCTAAGGCTCGATACACGGCAACCAAGTCACTCAACGCAATGGTCTTGTTCTTGAGTATGGCCCGTTCCGCTTGAATCATCTCTCGAATCTTTGGATCGGCCGCACCAGATGTGAGACAGGAGGCACCGAGCGCCAGAATTCGGTCACACTCGTCGGCGAGCTTTCTCTTCACAACGGGATTCACCGACAAAATCTCCATGAGCTGGCGTCGCGTTTCATCCAGATGCCCCTGGAGTTCGGAATCCGGATAGCTCTTCCGCGCTGCTTCATCGAAGCAGCGATCGAGGTACTGAGTCAAAAAGACGTAGAGGCGCACGAGCGCGGCCGCGATATCCGTTTGATCGTTCGTAGAGACAGGCATACGTTCTCCCTCCGTCTGAGGTAATGGCCGATAGTTAGAGCATGACTTCAGACATTCAGCAATACCTTCACATCGTTGCCTTCGATTTTCACTTGATAGGCTTCCACCTTCGAGGATGGGTTATTCATGCACGAGCCGGTCGTCACATCGAACCGCCAGCCATGCCACGGACAGGTGACGATGTTGCCTTCCAACTCTCCCTCGCCCAATGGCCCTTCCCGATGGCAACAGGTGTTGTTGATCGCATGGATCGTCCCATCCACATTGAATACGGCCACGGTCTTCCCATTGGCTTCCGCCACAATCCCATGCCCTAGCTTTACATCTGTTAGGGCTGCAACACGTACGAACTCCGCCATGCCTTCCCTCCAATATGAGACCGCTCAATTGGTACTAAACGGCTGCTTGATCTTCTTCAGCAAACTATCGACTGACAGGCCAGTTTTCTCAGCACCACCGAGTGCTCCCATAATTTTCTTTGCAATATCCCGAAACGCCTCAGCCTGAGGGGATGCCGGATCGGCCACGACGATGGGATGGCCGGTATCGCCCCCATCTCGAATGGCCGGATCAATCGGGATCCGGCCAAGGAACGGCACATCGACCTTGGCTGCTGCCCGCTCTCCCCCACCATAGGAGAAAATCTCCGTGCGCTCACCACAGTGGCCACACACAAAGTGGCTCATATTCTCGATAATGCCCAGAAGCGGAACATTGACTTTTTGAAACATCGCCATACCCTTACGAACATCGTAGAGCGCAACTTCTTGAGGCGTGGTCACGGTGATCGCCCCAGCTAACGGAACCATTTGTGACAATGAAAGCTGCACATCACCGGTGCCTGGCGGTAGATCGATCAGCAGATAGTCCAAGTCCCCCCAGAGCACATCTCGGAAAAAAGCCTGCAGATATTGATGGACCATCGGACCACGCCAGACCAGCGCGGTTTCTTCCGGCACGAGGAACGCCATGGAAATTAATTTTACCCCGTAGTTCTCAACAGGAATGATTTTGCCGTCCTTCTGTTCAGGGCCGGTGGTACACCCCATCATCATGGGGATATTAGGACCGTAGAGATCAGCGTCCAAGAGACCGACCTTCGCACCGGCCAGCGCCAAGGCACAAGCCAGGTTCGACGACACGGTGGACTTCCCGACTCCACCCTTACCACTGCTGATCGCAACGACATGTTTGACACCAGGAATCAAATTATCTTTTCCCTGGGCTTGCTGCGTCCCATGGGCATGTTCATCAGCCATAGCTAGTCTCCAGTTCAGGTATGTTCAACCGCATCGTTCAGCAATGAGGCCCCTCATCGAAGCGCCATCACGCATGGTCCCATTATCATAAGGGATGCACCAGGTGAAATGAAATGGGCCGGTCGGGCTATCGTCCATGCGCCGACTGGGGCAACAAAGAACGATGACCCCTGGTCGTCTGGGATGTATACTGAAACTACACAGAGTCATTATTTTCAGGACGATCGATGACCACCTCACCTTCTCTTGAGCCAGCCATCCTCCGCATTGGAGAACAGCTTGCGCAACTGTCGGCCGGCCTTTCACCCTCCATTTTTGATGGCCGCTGGTGGTCCCATTCGGCCATCAATCTGGCAATGAAAGATGCATCGTTTAAGACCCGGTTGTTTCACTTCATCGATGTCCTTCCGGTCATTCAAGACGATGAACGAGTTGTCTCGCTTGCCGAAGAATACTTCGGCCGTGAGAGCAGCGAGTTGTTCGGACTTCGGTGGGGATTGAAGGCCCTGGCCTCAACAAGCGTAGGTGCTCGCCTTACCGGTAAGTCGATCAGAAAACAGATCGAACAGATGGCCACAACGTTCATTGTCGGTGCGACAGTTGAAGAAGCGGTTCCGGCCTTGTCACAGTTATGGACAGACGGACGAGCCTGGTCTGTCGATCTGTTGGGCGAGGCCACCATCAGCGAGCAGGAAGCTGATCGCTATCGTGACCAGTGTCTGAACGCCTTAGTCGAACTGGGACACGCCACGAAGACCTGGTCTTCCAATCACTTGCTCGAACGAGACCACCTGGGGCCCATCCCGCGCGTGCAACTCTCGCTCAAGATTTCGGCTCTCTCCTCTCGGCTGGACCCGATCGATCCCGATGGAAGTTACGAGTCGGTCGCCACACGTCTCCGTCCACTGGTGGACCTTGCGCAGTCGCTGCCAGCCGGATTGATTTTCGATATGGAGCAGGCGGAGACCAAAGACCTGATCCTGCATATCTTTAAGCAACTCTTCGCAGAGCCGGCCTATCGATCCTATCCCTATGCCGGACTCGCGTTGCAGGCCTATCACCGAGAAACCGAACGAGACGTACAGGATCTAGTAGCCTGGACGCGAACACGTCATGCGCCGATTACAATCCGACTGGTCAAGGGAGCGTACTGGGATTCGGACACTGTCCGATATCGGCAAGCAGGCTGGCCACCTCCGCTTTTTGGCCATAAGGCAGAGACCGACATTCAGTACGAGCGATTGATTCCAGTGCTATTTGAACACACCGATCTCATCCGACCCGCGTTCGGAACGCACAATCTTCGCACGTTAGCAGCCATCGAAGCCCATGCGCAAGCACGGGGCCTGGCCCCTGATGCGCGCGAGTACCAAATGATCTTCGGCATGGCGGAGCCGTTCCAGCAAGCCATGGTCAAATTAGGCCGTCGTGTACGCTTGTATAGTCCTGTGGGTCGGCTTCTCCCCGGTATGGCCTATCTGGTGCGGCGGCTCTTGGAAAATACGTCGAACGAATCGTTTCTTCAGAAAGAGTATGTCCAGTCCCAGCCATTGGCCCAGCTCCTTGCTCCCCCAACAGCACCGCCTCAACTCCAACGCACAACAACGAACGGCAGGAAAAGTTTTGGCAACGAACCGCATAGCGACTTTTCGCAGACGGCGGTGCGGAAAGCCATGCAGGCAAGTATTGGATCGGTTCAATCCCAGTTGGGCCGACAGTGGCACGGTGGAGCACCAGATATCAGGTTGACCGGCCCGTGGCTGGAATCTCGTAATCCTTGTAGACCAACTGAGGTCGTGGCCCTGGTGCAGAGCGCAGCGGTATCTGATCTGGACCACACCATCGAACAGGCGATCAAACAATGGGACCATTGGCGGCGGAAAGCTCCGGAAGAGCGATCTGAAATCCTGCGTCAGGCTGCATTGGAAATACGTCGTCGCCGGTACGAGCTGGCAGCGTGGGAGATCTTTGAAGTCGGCAAGCCTTGGCGGGAGGCCGACGCGGATGTCGCCGAAGCGATCGACTTCCTTCGCTACTATGCAGATGAGATGGACCGTCTGGCTGGACCGGTACGATTAGGCAACCGTCCGGGAGAACTCAACCAGCGCACCTATGCGCCGCGCGGTGTGACCGTCGTCATCGCACCATGGAACTTTCCACTCGCCATCCCCGCCGGAATGGTTTCTGCGGCACTTGTGACCGGTAATCCAGTTTTATTCAAACCATCGGACCGCTCGCCCGGCTTAGGGATTCTCCTCACTAACATCTTCATCGAGGCCGGTATACCGGCTGGATGCTTGACCTGCCTCCCGGGTGGGCCGGAGGTTGGCCAAGCACTCATCGCACATCCCCAGGTCGTGACAATCGCGTTTACCGGATCGAAGACCGTGGGACTCCACATCTTAGCCGAGGCAGCCCGCGTTCGCCCAGGACAGCCTATGGTCAAGCGGGTGATTGCCGAGATGGGTGGGAAGAATGCCGTGATCATCGATGAAACGGCGGATCTCGACGAAGCGATTGCCGGCGTCGTCGCATCGTTCTCCGGCTACGCGGGGCAGAAATGCTCGGCTTGCTCCCGAGTCATCGTCCATCGCACCATCTACGACTCCTTTGTTTCCCGCCTGCGTGAGGCCGTGCTGAGTTTGGACATCGGTGATCCCTCAAGACCCGGTACCAGAGTGGGGCCCGTGATCGACGCAAGAGCCCAAGCGACCATCCAACGCTACATTTCACTCGGCCACGAAGAAGGCCAGCTCCTCGTGCAGCGCACCGCAGATCAGAATGGATATTTTGTCGGACCGACGGTGTTTGTCGATATCCAACCACATCACCGTGTGGCCCAGGAGGAAATCTTTGGACCGGTGTTGTCGGTCATGAAGGCTGACAGTTTTGCCGATGCGATCCGTTTGGCCAATGAAACCGAGTATGCGTTGACCGGAGGGGTCTATGCCAGGAGTCCTGCCAATCTTGCGATGGCCCGCGAGCACTTCGATGTAGGGAATCTGTACTTAAATCGACCAATCACCGGTGCCCTTGTTGCTCGTCAACCATTCGGTGGGCACCGCTTCTCAGGGGTAGGTGCGAAGGCGGGCGGGGAAGACTATCTGGCTCAATTCATGATCACGAAAGTCATCAGCGAGAACACCCTTCGCCGGGGATTCGAATCGACTCAATGAGGCCTTTGCCGCTTTGATGTCGTATTCTTCAAGTTCTTCTGTGATCTCCGTGACCACGCCACGGTCCTCTTTGACGGCGGATAATTCCTGCCGCTCTGAATACTTCACGAGCCCAACCCCCTTGGCGAACCAGGCCGTCATCACGTCGATTCCGGAGACGGTACGACGGCTCCCGGACAAGTGGATCTTCATGTTCATCCGCGCTTCAACCTTAATAGCCTCCTGAAACGTACCGGCTGGGACGGTGATGGTTTCGCGACCGATGACCTTACTCCACCCCTGGGTATCGACCTTCTCATCGGTTTGGTCACGATCCATATCGCTACCGAAATCAACCCCCATTCGGTCAAACTGTTGGAAGGAGGACGGAACTCTCAGTGGAAATCTGAAAATCTGGTAGGGTGTAATGTGTTTCTCCAGCGGAGTTCCGGGCTCCGACCCATAGTACACAATGCCGACCGCGTCGCGTCGATAAAAGCTATCCGACGGTCCATGATTGCCCGGGTTCGTATCATGGAATACCGTCACGGTGACACCGTTCATCGTCTTCGTTCCCGAGACCGTTGAGACATTCGTGAAAAACTTCAGTTCGACAGTTTGGAGCGGGCCCTCGCTGATCTGACCACGATAGGTCCAGCGGCTCCCGACCGTATCAGGGAAATACTCCTCGGACTTTGAAATCGTGACCGGCTCCTCAGCTCCCAGCACCACAGACCATGGGTGGAAACCCAGGAGAGCGCACAGTCCTACCGTCAGTACGAGTCGTCCATCACAGTTAAGCTTTGCCATCATTCCAACTCCAACTAGGATTGTTTTGACGGTATCATAGGAGTCTAGAGAGCGGCAAGCCGCTCAGCACTGTGCTGAGTTTCGATACCTGCTTGTCTTGGCCCGCGTCTCCCCGCATAATTCACTCCGACATGGAACCTCTCATCTCCTCAACACCTCCTGCGGAGGATCGACTGACGAAATCCTCTGATCGTCCAGCAGCCCTCATTACTGGAGCGTCGGGAAGCATTGGTCGTGCCATCAGTCACGCGTTCGGAAAAATCGGATGGTACGTAGGAGTCCATTACTATCAGAATAAACCAGGGGCCGACGCAACCTTGGATCGCGTCCTCGATAGCGGTGGAGTCGGCGACTCCTACCACGCTGACATTCGAGAAGCTGAATCCGTTCGGCGCATGGTCGACACATTTGCCGGCCGCATATCCGGCCCATTAGTATTGGTCTGCAACGCCGGGATTGGACAGAGCGAATTGCTCGTGCGTCATGCGGACGACATCTGGGATAACGTCATCGCCACGAATCTCACAGGCACATTTCACTGCCTGCGAGCCATGGCGCCTTCCCTGCTCGCTCGTGGCGGAGGCTCCATCATTGTGATTGGTTCCCACACGGGATTCCACGGAGCGACCGGCCAGAGTGCGTATGCGACATCGAAGGCCGGACTAATCGGGCTCGTCAGAACAGCCGCGCTAGAATGGGGACCGCAAAATATTCGTGTGAATCTTCTGCTGCCTGGATGGCAGAAAACTGACTTGACGGAGGGCATATTCCCCTCAGATAAAGGCTGGCTCGATCATGCCCTGCGCCGACCGGCGGCGCTCGACGAAGTCGTAGGGACTATCGTATACGTAGCCCAGCTCAAGGACGTATCGGGACAGGTATGGAGCTGCGACAGCAGACATCTTTGAGCGAGGCATCGCACCTCTTACCCTCAGCTGTTGGAGATTGTTCATGAGATATGGAGTCTTCATCACCGGTACCGATACGGGAGTTGGGAAGACATTGGTCACGGCAGCGCTCGCCCTTCATCTGAAGAAGCGTGGTGTCCTGGTCGGTGTGATGAAACCGATCGAGACGGGCGTGTCGCCTGCACGAGAGATGCAATCCGATGCCGGCAGACTACGATCAATTATTGAAAGTGAGGAACCATTAGGGGCGATCCGCCCCTACTCGTTTGATCAACCGGTCGCTCCGCTTGCCGCAGCACAGGCTCAAGGCCACCCCATCAATCCAGATACGATTAAGAAAGTCTATCGTCTTCTATCCAGCCGTTACGATTGCATGGTAGTCGAAGGGATCGGTGGGGTACGAGTGCCGATTACCCCGAAGATCAGTGTGACTGAGTTGATCAAATCACTGCGTCTTCCGGTTGTCGTGGTTGGCCGATCTGGGCTAGGAGGGATCAATCATGCGTTGCTGACAATTGAGGCACTTCGACGCAACAACATCTCCATCGTTGCCTTAGTCCTCAACCAAACACAGTCAGCTCGGTCGGCTTTGGCTCGTCTGCAAGAACGGACGACTCTGGAGATTCTCCGCAAACAGACAGGTGTACCAGTACTCGGGCCCCTTGCTTACGAACCAGGCCTGCCTGGACGATTCCGACCAGCCGTCCTTCATCTCGCCCGATCCGCAGCCATTAAGAAGTTGGCGCACCTGGTGTCGAGAGCCTCAAAACGAAGTCGTTAACTGCTTGTGCAACATCTGATGCCTTCAGCACTGCAGAGATGACCGCGACTCCGTTGGCACCAGCTCGGATGACGTCTTCGGCATTGTTAAGCGTAATCCCACCAATCGCAAAGATTGGAAGCGGCGTCAGTTGGCGAATCGCCTTCAGTCCGACAATCCCCACGACCGGATCATGGTCCAACTTTGATCCAGGTGTGAAAATCGGGCCAAACCCGAGGTAGTCTGGCTGGCCGGCTGTCGCCGCTATCACTTGCTCTCGATTGTGCGTCGAAATCCCGATCAGTTTGTCAGGCCCCATCACCTTTCGTGCGAGATGGATCGGCAAATCTCCCTGTCCTAGGTGTACTCCGTCCGCATCCACAGCCAGCGCCAAATCGCACCGATCATTGACGATGAATAGTACACCAAGTTCCTGGGACACTTTTCTGAGCGGCAACGCCTCCGTATAGGCTGCATTCATGGAAGCCGTCTTGTTCCGGTACTGAAAAATCTTGGCACCAGCCGTCGCGGAAAGTTTCAGGACATCTACTAGTGGACGATCAGTACAGACCGACGGATCCAGAATGATATAGAGGCCGGCTAGTACCGATGCGCCAGGATTCTTCTCTGGCGAAACTTGAATCATCTCAGTTACCGCTTGGAGTGCTCCAACGCCTTCTGTTTGACGATACGGAAGTGGGCTTCCAGTTCCTGCCGCATGGCGATCGCCACCAGCCAATCCGGCACCATAGATTCGATTTCAATCACGAGTTCGAAAGTCGCACGCGTCTGATTCCCCGCTCCAGCCGGCTCGAGCATCCACTCCCGATGATAACGTTTGAAGTCCCCACCCTTCAGATCGGTCACCAAGCCGCCGTTCGGCAAGCTCCTCGATTCCGTCACCAACCGATGTTCTCCTGGCATCAGAGGATGCTCGATACGAAGATCGATCGTGGCCACCCCTTCACGGATAGTCAGCTCGGCGACCCGCATCCGAACTTCAAAGAGATCCGGCCAATGGGAGTAATCCGCCAACAAGGCTTGTATCACTTCCGGCCTGGCTGGAAAAAGCGGATGTGCCGTCGCACGGATTCCACCACCAGGTTCCGTCTTCACTGCTAGCCCATCTGTATCAGCCGCCGCCAGAGCACCCGGCTCCAATACGACAGCGGACAGAAGCACATGGACGGCCAACAACAGAACGAGACCCTGTGATGCTGTGGCTCGTCTACCCAACAATCGCATCCAGTAGCCGCTGGTGAATCTTCCGCACCCGCTCAAGCTGTCCTTTGGCTGGAAACCGTTCGTAGAAGCCCTCGGCACGGAACTCCTTCGTCAGCGGTGCCCATGGCTTGACGATCTCAGCAAACGGTTTGTGTGAACGCTGTTCATCCCAGTCATTGATGAGCTTGCGATCCACGATCAAATCATCTAGTACGCGGATCAATGCCTTGAGCGTCACATCGCGAGTAAACATATACCGCTCGTTCTGCCCCCAGACCTCACCCATGACGTCCTTCACTCCCTTCAGGTAGTCGCGCACCAGGGCGTAGCAGCGATCAGGCTTCATCCCTAAGTGCGACTCCATCCAACGCCTATGGACCGTCACGACTTTCAGCAGTTCGTTGAACACCTCGGACTGCAGAATCCATTTCTCCTGTTTACTCCGCCCCCCAAGGCGATTGATCTTGTACTGCAGCGGCGAGTCCGATTCGCCATAGAGGAGATTCACGACCTTGGCGGCGAATTTCTTTTCAGGGCTTTCCCACGACACCTTCTCATAGAGGTCAACCAAATGCGACCGGTTGATTCGCGTATGAGTCGAATTGATGATGACGAACATCTCGGTTGCGAAATCGGCGCTGCGTCCGTCGAACAACAAACAGGGCACTTCCACCTGTGCGCTCTGATCGGGATGTTTCTCATGGAAGAAATGAAGCCCGGCCAGTCGATGTTGGCCATCGATCACCAGATACTTGCCTTTGGGTTCGCTTAGATGACCGATCGAATCTGAGTCGCCCGCTTTTTGAAAGCGAAGAGTTTCGTCGGTAAAGAGCAGCACGGTGCCGGGAATCATCGGTTGCGCCACGACGGTCTCATAAAAATTCACGATCTGTTTGATTTTCTGACGATTCAGGACCCGCTGGAACCCCTTCTCGCTCCGCTCAATGCCCGCAATAAACTGCGCCACGTCGTCATGTTCGGAAATCTTGGCCTGTGCGATCTCTTCACCCTCGAAGTAGTATCGGCTGGTGAATCGAACCTTTTCCAACAGTTCACCGGCCTTGTAGGCGATAAAATAAAACGTGCCCTCTTTTTGCGTGATCCGCGTTGCGAGCATAGAGCCTCCATTGGTTTGAATAGAAGCTGGCGCGACGATTCTACGCGGCCCTCTCCATGGCCGCAAGACAAGCTCCTGTGGTACGATCCTCCACCGATGATCTCACAATGGTGCAAGTTTGCCATGTTCATCTCACTTCTGATGACAGGACTCGTGATGCCCTCCGACACCAGCGCACAGGACTCGGAAGACTCAGCAGCCACGACTGAACTATCGTGCAGCTTCACGATGGAAAAAGGTGACACCGGACGCCCTTGCCATGTTCCATTTCCACAAGGATGCCTGGTCGCCTCCATCCCCGGAACCAAGCACCCCTGGACCACGATCTCGAAAGGCGGTCGCCTGCAGTGCCGGTTTGACGAAGCGAAGACTGATTGGAAAACAAACATTGTCGGCACCTGCGACCGATGCCAATCAGTCCGATGTTCGGCCCACTTCAGTGTCCGCTTTGATTGTTCCTCTCAGCAATAACTCTCCCAGATATCCCATGTCCATCACGGCCGCCATCAAACAAGAAGCCCATGCGCTGGGATTCGATGCGGTTGGGATTACACACGTGTCGGGTGACCAGACACAGTCAGCTACCGGCAACCAGGGAAACAGCCCCACCTTCAATTCAGAAGCCGCGATATCTCAACGCCTCTTTGATCGTCTCACCGGATGGCTCCGGCGAGGCTATCACGGCACCATGACCTGGATGGAGCGGGCTCCGGATAAACGCGCCGATCCTCGTCAGGTGCTTCCCGGCTGCCGGTCAATCATCTCCTTGGGAACCAACTACCTCACCGACCATCGTGCCAACGAACAACCTGGCTACGGTCGCATTGCCCGATATGCTTGGGGAAAGGACTATCACAAGACCCTAAGCATACGGCTGAAGCAGCTGGAACAACGCATCTCCAGCCTTGCACCTGACGCTCAAACCCGTTCGTACTCCGACACCGGCCCAATCATGGAAAAAGCCTGGGCGGAGCAGGCGGGCCTAGGTTGGATCGGGAAACATTCCAATCTCGTGTCAGCGGAATATGGGTCTTGGTTGTTACTGGGAGAAATCCTGACTACATTGGCTCTAGACGCTGATGAGCCGGCGACTGACCTCTGTGGCAGCTGCACGCTCTGCATTCAAGCCTGCCCCACGGGAGCTATCACCGAACCCTACGTGGTTGATGCCACTCGTTGTATTTCCTACCTGACCATCGAACTGCGTGGTGATGAGGCCGCTGTTTCTCGGGAGTTACAAGGGGGCATGGGGAACAAGATCTTCGGATGCGACGATTGCCTTGACGTGTGCCCCTTTAATCTCCGAGCCGAACCGACTCAGGAACCTGCTTTTCAACCTTCGCGCTGGAGCCTTTCACCTCACCTCAACGAACTGTCTCAGCTAGATGAGCAGACCTTCGCCACAATATTTCAGCAAAGCCCGATTCGGCGCGCAAAACACCAAGGGCTTCTCCGGAACGTCGCCATCGCCCAACGCAACCTGAAGCCCATGTAAACTCCACCAAAGCTTCTCACCGCGCTCTAGCCCGAATCGAATTAGATACAGGATGTATCTTATTCGATTCTTCACCTTATCCAGACCACTTGATCCACAACGTCGACTTCCTCCAAACAGAACCTTTCAATCTCTACCAACAACCTGATAAATTATTAACCTTGCACAGAAATTATAGTTACTTCACTCAAGAATCATACGCGAGGCATGTATTGTGCAAATTCGCAAGATCCTAGGGGTCTCAGTCCTTGCGAGGCAGGGCCATTTGGACTCAAATGAATGCACAACCGAAAATTTTTCTTTGTATTTTTCCTACTAAATTTGGTAGATAGTCCACCAGACGTTTGTCGATGAAGGGTGGGAGGGGGATCAATTCGCCACGCTTGTCGGGGGCAGCGTCTTTTTTCCATAAAATACAGTCATAAGGGAGGCAACTATGCAGAGGTTTCGTGTGCTCACAGCTACATTAGGGCTTGCCGTCATCTTGGGAGCCAGCGGCTGTATCACTATGCCGGGGTCCGCAGGGGCAAAGGTCCACGATGTAACATTCACGGCGATGGAAACGGAAATCGTCGTTGATGGGAACGGGACGAAGTACAAAGCCTGGACTTTCAATGGGCAGATGCCGGGTCCGGTCGTGCGGGTCACAGAGGGTGATACCGTCAACTTTACCCTGATCGGCGACAAGGATAATACCTTCCCCCATTCGATGGACTTTCATGCGGCCGAGCTCGACTTCTTGAAGAACTACCACAAGACGGTTGGACCAGGCGAGACACACAAGTACTCCTTCGTGGCGAAGAAGCCTGGCGTGTTTTTCTACCACTGCGGTGCGGGCCCCATGATCCAGCACGTCGCGCGTGGTATGTTCGGTGCCATCATCGTTGATCCAAAGGACGCCAATGCGTGGCCAAAAGCGGATCGTGAATTCGTCCTGGTACAGTCCGAGTTCTGGAAGAATCCAGACAACGTGCAGGCGATGTTTGACCGGAAGTGGGACAATACGGTTTTCAACGGCGGGATCTTCAAGTACCATCCGTTCTTCCCGGGGGGAGAGCCGTTGGAAGTCAAGGTTGGTGAACGGGTACGCATCTATTTCGTAAATGCCGGCCCGAACGAGTTCTCCTCGCTCCATCCGATCGCCGAAATCTGGGACAATGTCTATGAAAGCGGCAATCCGGCCAACAAGTTCGTCGGGGTCCAGACCTATGTGGTCGGTCCAGGGAGCGCCGCCACCTTCGACCTGATCGCGGACAACCCAGGGGCGTATCCAGTCGTGACCCACTCCTTAACGGGCGCCTTGCGTGGTGCGATTGCCGTCGTGATCGCCAACCAGAATCCCAAGGACTATAAAGGTCAGTTGATGCCAAACACCCCCTGGAACCCGTAATGAATGAGCGGGGTACGGAGGTCTTGCAGTCAATTCATTCTCACACAAAGGAGTAGACAATATGACTTTGAGTAAGAAGATTATGAGTATGGTGGTTGCCGTGGCAGCCACCTGGACCCTGAGCAGCGCGACATCCTTTGCCGCAGATGCGTCGCTCTATGATCGACTTGGCGGACAGGGTGCTATTCAAGCCGTTGTCACCAAGTTCATCGGCAATGTGGGCGCAGACAAGCGCATTAATAGTTATTTCGCAACCACCGACCTCAAGAAACTCAATAGGCTCCTGGTCGAACAGGTGTGTGCGGCGAGCGGCGGCCCCTGCACCTACTCGGGCCGTGATATGAAGACGACGCACAAGGGCATGAAGGTCACCACCGCTGCCTTCAACGCACTCGTGGAGGACTTGGTCAGTGCCTTGGATACCTTCAACGTCCCGAAGAAAGAAAAGGACGAGTTGCTCGCCGTCCTCGGGCCGATGAACAAAGATATCGTCGAAGTTCCCTAGTGACGTGCAGTAGTAAACACTGCGGTAGTCCCATGTTAGTCTCTCGCCGGTCCGGACCAATGAGTTCGGACCGGCGAGATCATTTCTACTGCTAGATCAGCCCCCCTCTACCCCAATTAAGCCACGTTCCATGAGATAGAGGCACAGCAACTAAGGATAATATCGTGTTAACATAAGCACCGAATCTGTGCCTCTAGATGCGCAGCGAGAGTAGCCATCTGGTAGGAGCACCAGTTACCATCACCAAGGAGGAACCATGAGAGGGACGCGTTTGATTGTGACGTTGTGTAGCTTCATCGCCGTTGCCTTGTGGAGTACAGCCGGCTGGTCCGGCCCTGAGTCCGACCCACTGAAGCCTCGTGTGCCAGACGCTGAACGTGGGGAAGCACGAAAAATGAAGAGCCCGATCACCGTAACTCCTGACATCATCGCCAAGGGCAAGGAGCTCTATGAGGGCAAGGGTACCTGCGCAAACTGTCATGGCCAGACAGGAGAAGGTGACGGTGCGGGTGGAATGTTGTTGACCCCGGGCCCCCGAAACTTCACGAACTGCAAGTTTCACAAGAAGCGAAACGATGGGGAGCTGTTCTGGGTACTGAAGAATGGGAGCCCAGGCACCGGCATGCCGGCCCTTGTGAAGGGGGGCATCCTCACCGAGGAAGAAGCCTGGTCAATCATCGCCTATGAACGAAGTTTCTGCAAGGACACGGAATAGAGGCTGAAAGACTTTCACTCTGCGACATGGGCACGGGCTGTCAGTCGAAACTTTTGACTGACAGCCCGTTTTCTCTTTACCATCAGCCACCAAGCTTCTCACCACAAGACGATGAACCGTCGTTTCACTCATTCATCCCAAGGCTTCTCTCTTGGTTAGAATCCACGCTACCGTCAACATATCAGCGTGCCTTGCTGCCTCACCCCCCTATCAAGCCATCTGAATTTCTTACCCAAGGCCTCCTCGTTGCGTCATTTGAAATTCTTACCGGGACGGGGACGTGGTGTTGGATCTGAATTCC
>LNDU01000023.1 GCA_001464735.1 Nitrospira sp. Ga0074138 | reverse complement strand
GAGTGCGATCGGCTGGAATTGGGGCAGCGGGCAGAAGGGATCGGCCTGCGCGCGGCGAAGCTCGGCCAGGCCTGTTTTACCTACACGCGCGATCCGTATCTGCAGCAGCGGTTTGAGCAGGGCTGGCAGGACGGCCTGCATTTGGTGGCGATCGACCGGGGCGCGCGTGCATCACGCGGCTCATGAACGAGGGGGAACCATGCGGACGTTGAGTCTGTTGTTCGGGTTGCTGAGTGTGGTGGCGGTGCCGGGCTGGTCACAGGCCGAATGCTATCTGGCGGGGGAGTTGCGGCACAACTTCTTTGCCAGACCGGCGGTCGATGGCACCTGGAAACAGGATCTCATCACCGGAGGCTCCGAGTTTAACGGGGATGCGATGGCCTGGGGTGCTGGTATCGGGTGCCGGATCACGGCCGGAGCGGATCTGTGGGTCACGCGCGGGTGGTCCGTGGAGATGGGCTACATGAATCTTGGCTCCGTGGAAGTCGGAGGACGATGGGTCTCCGATGAACACTACACGCAGGTGATGGCACACGGAGAGGCCTGGCTCGATGGGCACGGTGTGAAGCCGAAGAGCTACACGTTTGTGGACCATATCGAGGGCGGGTATCTCCGCGCGTACAAGGCGCTCTACTCCTTCCACGGGCTTGAGCCGTATGCCTCGGTCGGCATGTTCGGGGCGCAGCACACGCTGTCGAAGCAAAGTCGTGGCCGGTCGCATGACGTGTTCACGGGCACCCTCATCGGATTCACCGTAGGGGGCGGCGTGAAGTACGACCTCTATCGAGGGGTGACGCTGCGCGTGGGAGTCGAGTTGCTCCAGGCGTTGTCAGAGTCGAAACATCCACCGTCCAGCCAATTGACCACGGTGGGCGGCGGGATTGAAGTGCCGTTCACGGGATGGTGGTGACGGGGTTCAAGGGACAAGGGGCAAGGATATGCGCTGTGTGCGATGCGGGAAACCGAAGCCGGCGAATGAGTCGCCACAATGTTTGAAGTGCTCACATATCCGGAGCGGGGCCAGTCTGTTTGCCCGCAAACGCCAATTGGTGATTGCGGGGAACGTCCGGAAGTCGCTGGCGAATCGGCTGGCGCGGATCGGGATGACGCGGCTGTTGAATGCGTATCTGCGCTGATGAGCGGGGGGTGCCCATGATTGAACGATCTGACTTGTTGGGCTCGACGCTGGTGCGCTGTGCGCCGAGGCGGAATCGGCATCGGGCGCTGTGGTGTCCGGTGCGTGAGTCGATCGGGGCGATGGGGTTGGCGCTGATCGGAGTGGCGGTGGGCGTGTTGCTGTTCGTCTGGTGAGGGGATCAAGGGGCAAGGTTCAAGGAACAAGGCGCAAGGTTCAAGGCGCAAGGTTCAAGGGGCAAGTGGATTGATGAGGTGGAACGTGAGTCGAGCGGAAATCGAAGAGCTGATGCAGGCGATGACTGATGAGACGGTGCGCGGCGAGCGGCTGGCGCATGGGCTGCTGGGGGCGTTGGTGATTCTCTCGCTGCTGATCGTGTGGTGGTGATGGTTCGCCCGGCGGGAGGCCATCCCGCACGCCGTACGCAGAAGCGGCGTCGTGATCCCGCCGTCGATGCATGAAACCCGTCGGCGGCGGCATCGCGCTTCCGCTCTGGCGACTGGCGACTGGCCTCTTATGGCGGGAGAAGAAATGCGGCCTGATTATGGACTCGCCTTTCGATGGTGGCTGGTGGCGATGGGCGTCTTTCTCTGGTGGAGGACATGATGGAGCAGATTGAGGAGCGGCGGCGGATTCAGCCGGGGGATTGTCTGTATGTCTGTCTGCAAGATTTGGAGCGCGAGGCCTCGGAGCTGCGCTTATCCGATTTGCCTCGCCTGCGCCATTGGTCGTTCGCCTGTGCGGACCTGCTTGCGCAGGTGCCGGATCAGGCGCAGCGGCTCGCTTGGGCCGACGCGCTCGGCCAGCGGATGAATCGCTTTGGCATCTCGCAGGAGCTGGTGATCGGGGAATTGCTGCGGCTGGCGCTGGCGGCGGAGGCGCGGCGCTGATGAGCGGGCCGGGGATGAATCTCACGCCGCAGGATCTGCAGGTGGTGCGGGGGCTGTGGGATGGGCTGTCGCCGAAAGAAGTGGCCGGTGGCTTGGGGTGTTCGCATCAGGCGATCAAAGATCACATGCGGCGGATCCGGAACAAGAACGGCGCGCGGTCGACGATTGCGCTGTTGCGTCGCGCGGTGCGCGAGGGGGTGCTGACGCCATGATGTCGCTCTTTGGCTGTGTGCACGATCAACCTGTGCTGCTGTGGCTGTTGGGCGGGTGGATTGTGGTGTTGGTGTTCGTGTTGCTGTTCGGCTTGGGCTATGTGCTGGGGGCCGATCGCTGGGCGGGGCGTCACTCAACGGCTGACAAACGGAGGGGGTGAGCATGGATGTGCAGGAGATTGGGATTACGACGATCTGCGAGGGCAGTGTGAATGAGGTGTTTCAGCGGGAGTTCAGCGAGGTGCTGAAGAATGTGGCCGATCCGAATACGGATCCGGAGGGGGTGCGCCGGCTGACCCTCACGTTCACGATCAAGCCGCACGAAGATCGCCACGGCGCGCAGGTGTTCTTTACCTGTAAGGCCTCGTTGCAGCCGGTTGTGGTGGCGAAGGCGCCGGTGTTTTTGTCGCGGCATACGGGCACGCTGAAGGCCTACACGGTGGATCAACGGCAAGGGGCGCTGTTCGGAGATGCGGCGGACGCGAAGACGATGGCGGTGGTGAAGTAGCTGGCGAGTGGTGAGCGCGGGAATGACAAGAGGAGGAATGACGATGCTGAAAGAGGCAATTGAGAAGATTCAGGCGCTGGCGGACTGGCCGAAGCATCTGTCGATCGGGGGGAAAGATTACATCAATGGGACCAGCTTGTCACTGCTGACTCCGCCGGCGCTGCCGACGTTCAAGCTCGTGACGCTATCGGGGCTTGCGGGTCTGCTCAGGACAGCGTCCCCGCTGGTGAAAGATGACTGGCTCATCCATGTCCGGTCTCACGGTCATGTGGTGGTAGAGAAGCGGCAGGACGACGGCTATGGGCGGCGCGCCTGCTTGGCGAGTTGTGAACTGCAAGACGGCGAGCCATTCCGGTTCGGCCAGTTCATGGATCGGGAATTGTTTACGATCGCGCTGCTGAGTCGGTTCGTCCAGAGCGCGGATTGTCCGGAACTGCTGCGCATCACCAGTTCGATCGCGAGTGGCCAGACCTCGACGAGTGAGGATGACGGGATCTCGCAGTCGGTGGCCCTGAAGGCCGGGATGACGCTGAAGGAAATGAAGACGGTGAAAACACGCTGGACGCTGCAACCGTTCCGCACGTTTCGTGAGATCGAGCAACCGGCCTCGGAGTTTGTCTTTCGGTTACAGGGCAGCAACCCTTCTGAAACGCCGGTCTGCGCGCTGTTCGAGGCTGATGGCGGCAAGTGGAAACTGGATGCGGTGCTCGCAATCAAGACCTGGCTTGAGGCTCAGAACCTGGGCCTGCCTGTGGTGGCCTGACAGTTCGATGTCGGATTGGCAACGACCTCTGGCGATTCGCGAGAAACAGGCGCTGGCCCTGGAAGCGCAGCCGACACAGCTTCGCCGGTGCCTGGGCTGTGAGTGCTGGTTGCGTTCCACCGGACCGGATCACCGGATCTGCAATACGTGCAAGGGCGACTATCGTGGACGGTCGGCGGTGGGTGAGCGGGTGCGGGATGGCCGGCGATGACGTGCGCACGGTGCGGCGGGCTGGTGGTCACCGAGTATGGCGCCCGGCGGTGCGTGAACTGCGGACACGATCCCGATTTGGTGCTTCGGCCGCCGAATGCGAGTGAGGCGGGGGAGGCGACGACTTGTCGGTGTGGGAATCCTTCGTGGCCAGGGAAGAGCCGGTGCCGGGAATGTCTTGATGCAGGGTCGGATGAAAGCGCGTTCTACAGAGCGATCAAGAAAGGGATGACGACGATGCCGAGGTTTAAGACGGAAGAAGGGAAGCAACGGTGGCTCGCCGCGATGGCGAAGCGCCGCGGTCAGAAGCGTGAGGGGGGGGGTACGACGGCCGTAGCTCGTGCGCGGCCCACTGCGCTGACGGTGGCGGCGTCGCACACGATCGACGCGGAGGCTAGTGCGGTCGTGGATCTGGATGCGGCCATCGCCAAGCGGCGTGACGAGCTGGCGGTGCTGGAACGGGCGAAAGACATTGTGTTGGGAGGGTAAGCGCATGCGGCTTGGTGATTGGGTGGTGGTGACGAGTATGACGCTCAACTGCTGCGCGAGCCTGGCTTATGCGATGCAGGGCTACTGGCCGAATGCGCTCTACTGGCTCTGTGCGTTTGGCATCAACGGCGCGGTGCTCTGGGGGATGCGATGACGGTCGGTTCGTGGAAATTTTTTGAGCGGCGGGTGATCGGCGATATGCCGATGCCTTACATGGTGCGGTACATCCTGTTTCGTTGTCCTGCCTTCGGCGTCATGGTCCATCGGTTCTGTCGCAGTGATTATGATCGGGCGCTGCATGATCATCCGTGGCCGTTTATCACATGGCTGATCGGTGGCGGATATTGTGAGATCCATAATCAGACGAGGGATGGAGCAGAAGTGGCGGTGTGGCGGTCGCGCTGGAGTGTACTGGTGCGCCCGGCGGAATGGCGGCATCGCGTAATTTTGGAGTCTGATACATCTGGCCTCGTGCATCCTGTCTGGACGCTCGTTCTTGTGGGGCGTCGCTGTCAGTCCTGGGGGTTTTATCTCCCGACAGGGTGGTGTCATTGGCGTCGGCATAATCCCTCGAACGGAATTTGTGAAACGGAGCCCATCTGGTTGGATGGGAGCGACTGATTCTTGCGGCGGTTGAGGAGATAGGTATGGGCTTGACGCGCGCGTTGACCAGTGAGGAGCTACGCATTCTGCGGCACATGCTGGGGATCGATCAGCCACACGTTCGGCTGCCGAAGCCGTATCGCAACTATTACTGTGCCAGTCCTGGAGATCCTGCGTTGCATGCGTTGATGGCTGCCGGGGCTGTTCACATCTACAGTGTGAGCGGCGACTATGAATTCTTTACCTGCACTGAAGCCGGGCGGATCGCTGCGGTGGAAAGTCAGCGGACCATTCGATTGAGGAAGCCGAAGCGCCTGTATCGGGCCTTCCTGGATGTCTCCGACAGCTGGCCAGATCTGACGTTCAAGCAGTTTCTCACGGACCCCTCATTGCGGCGATTGAGGAGTGAGGTATGAGTTGTTCGAAGTGTGGCGGAGTGGTGGTGGTTTGTGACGAGGATGGATGGGGCGCTATCTGAAAGGAGCTCGTATGGTGATGTATCGACAAGGTGATGTGTTGGTGTCGAGCGTGCGGTCGATTCCGAAGAGCGCGGTGAAACAGGATCGCTGTGTCCTGGCGCTTGGCGAGGCGACGGGGCACGCCCATCAGATTCATGAAGAGGCGTTTCTGTGGGTGGATACGGACGGCACGAAATATGTGGAGGTCTACGGGTCAGAGGCCACGCTGCAGCACGAGGAGCATGGGCCGATTGTACTGCCGGGACCTGGCCGCTATCGCGTGACGCAACAGCGGGAATACAGCCCGGAGGAGATCCGCAATGTTGCAGATTAAATCGCTGACAAAAGCACAGCAGGCCAGGTTTCCTGAATGGGTGGAGAAGTGGACGGCCAGCGGCCTGAGCACAGAGCGGGCGGACTGGGCGGTCTTGGAACGCGCCACCAGGAACATCTATGAGCGCTGCAAACTGACACGCCCGCGCGTCACGCTGCGCATGGCTTCACCGTTCGGCGCGACGGTCGGTGGGCCACTCGCCTTGCTGTATCTGTCTCAGGTGGAGTCTCAGGTGGGGTCTCAGGTGTGGTCTCAGGTGGGGTCTCAGGTGCGGTCTCAGGTGCGGTCTCAGGTGTGGTCTCAGGTGGGGTCTCAGGTGCGGTCTCAGGTGTGGTCTCAGGTGCGGTCTCAGGTGCGGTCTCAGGTGCGGTCTCAGGTGTGGTCTCAGGTGGGGTCTCAGGTGGGGTCTCAGGTGGAGTCTCAGGTGGGGTCTCAGGTGGAGTCTCAGGTGTGGTCTCAGGTGGAGTCTCAGGTGTGGTCTCAGGTGTGGTCTCAGGTGGGGTCTCAGGTGCGGTCTCAGGTGGAGTCTCAGGTGGAGTCTCAGGTGTGGTCTCAGGTGGGGTCTCAGGTGGGGTCTCAGGTGGGGTCTCAGGTGCGGTCTCAGGTGTGGTCTCAGGTGGGGTCTCAGGTGTGGTCTCAGGTGGGGTCTCAGGTGTGGTCTCAGGTGCGGTCTCAGGTGTGGTCTCAGGTGGGGTCTCAGGTGGACCTGCGGTCGGCGATTGGTAACGACTGGGGAGGGCAGTTCTGGGCCTCTTGGTTTGCCTACGTGTCCTTTTTACGTGACGTGTGTGGTTGGGAGAACTCCGCGCTTTCAGACTATGAACTCGGTGAAGATCTCCAATCGGCTGGATGGGCGTGGTGGCATGAACACGTCTGTGCCCTCTCAGATCGTCCCATCCGCCTCAGGCGTGATGATCGTGGTCGGTTGCATAGTGCTGAAGGGATGGCGATTGAGTACAGCGATGGCTGGGGGTTTCATGTGTGGCACGGGGTTCGGGTTCCTGCTCAAGTGATTGAGCAGCCGGAGACGCTCACTAGTCAGCAGATCTTGTCGGAACGGAATGCTGAAATTCGTCGTGTGATGGTGGATCGGCTCGGGCTCGATCGGTTTCTCGTTATGGCCAAGGCGAAGGTGTTGCACACGGATCTGGGCGGGCAACGCGTCTTGCATCGGATCGACTGGGCTCACGATGAGCCGATCGTGGCGGTGCAGGTGTCGTGTCCGACGACCGGACAGACGTATTTTATCCGTGTGCCTCCTCAGATTGACCGATGCGATACGGCGGTGGCGTGGACCTTCGGATTTGAGCGGGTCGAGGACTATCGGCCGATGGTGGAGACATGACGTCTGAACGGTTGAGGGTTGTCCGATGAGGGGGGTCTAAGTATGGCGAAGAGTCCGCCGTCGACGCCGTTCTACTGGAACGATTACTACCGCGACACCCGGGTGCTGTCGCCCTCGGCGCGGGGGGTCTGGATGGACATCTTGTGTCGGCTCCATGAATCGGGACGGCGTGGGCAAATGACGATGCCGCTGTCGTCGTGGTTGTCCTGGTGTAGTTGTCCACAGGACGTGTTGGAGGCGGCGTTTCAGGAGATTTCCCTGACGGAAGTGGGAATTATTCTGGTGGATTCGTATGCGTTTTCTGTATCTGTCCCGCTCTGTCCCATTGCTGTCCCATCCCTTGTCACGGTGAAGTCCCGCCGTATGATGAGAGAGGAAAAGTCTCGTGAGGACGAGAAGTTACGTAAGCAACGGCAACGGCGTCCCGCTGCTGTCCCAGGGTCTGTCCCGCCAAATGTCCAGGCGTGTCCCCCCGTCCCTTCTTCTTCTTCTTCTTCTTCCTCTTCAGATGAGTACCCCCTAAGTCCCCCTACGAGGGGGATCGTGTCTGCGCCACGAGGGTCGGATTCGGATCGGGAGTCGCTGCGGGATGGGAAGGGCTTTCGGGGCATGTCCGACGGGTTGCGGGAATTGTTCGGCTCGAAGCTCGGGGCGTTGTTGGTGCCGCCGGCGCAGTCGGACACGAGCTAGGGGCTGGCGTGCGTGGATCAGGTGACGTGGGTGACTGAGCTGTGATGATGGAGGGGAGCGGGTGACGAAGCAGGCAGAACAGGCGACGTTGACGGTGGGGTCGAAGGTGCCCTGGCGGTTGCGGTGGTGCGAGTGGAAAACGCATGGCCGGACCTGTCAGGTCCCGACCGGGACAGATGCCGGCGACAAGCTGCGGCGCGAGCGGTTGTGCGCGTACCATCGGCATCGAGCGGGGGTCTCGACCTACGGCAAATACAAGAGTGACCGGGCCGAGTTTGACCGCTGGCGCGAAACCGTGACCGGTGCCGGGCCATTCCCACGGATCTGGAATGCCGATCCCGATCTGCTGTGGCCGCTTCTCTGCGGCGAGATCGTGTGGGATGCGTTCCTGGCTGAGGTCCGCACAAGAAACACGGAGGCGAGCTGATGCCGATGTTGCCAGGCAGACCCTGTGCGGTGTCCGGATGCCCGGTGATTGGTCCTTGTCCAGTCCATCGCCGCCAGCCACGGGTACCAGCTCCTGAGGCACCGAGGCTCTATGACGATCGGCGAGGCAGTTCGGCAGCGAGAGGATATGGCTATGCGTGGCGGCGGAGGAGGATTGAATTCATAAAAAGACATCCATTTTGTGTGCGCTGTGGAAAGCCGACGACAGATGTCGATCATAGGATTCCTAGAAGTCGAGGAGGCAGCGATGACGACAGCAATCTTCAGCCGTTGTGCGGCTTCTGTCACAAGCGGAAGACAGCTCTAGAAAGAGCGATGCGATGAGTAGCGGAAGCCGAATGCGTCGGTTGTCGTGCCGAATCTGTGGCGGCGGTCTGCCATCTGGGAAGCTGACTTTATGCGGGGCAGAGCATTGCGCGCGTTTGGCAAGGAATGAGAAGCAGCGCACGTGGGACCGGAAATCGAGGAGGCTGGGAACGAGTAAAAATGTGGCCAAGTTAAGGGAGTGCCGGGAGTGCGCTAAGCCCTGTCGATCTCGCAAGTTGTACTGTTCAGATCTCTGCAAGACCCGTAGGAATCGGCGCCGCGGACGGGAATATTACAGGCGCAATCACGCAGCGGTAGTGGCTCAGCGATTAGCTATGCCATGTGCGTACTGTGAATGGCCGTTTGTTCCTCAACATGCAGGAAGGATCTACTGCTCTGCGCAGTGCTCGAGAAAGGTTGAGAGAGATGAGCGGAGTTTAAGGCGGCTCCTTGTTAGCGGCACTGGTATTAGTCTTCGAGAGATACCTGTTTCACTGAGGGATGCCGCAATGGTGCTGAGGCGGTTTAACCAAGAAGCATGGAGGATCTATGCAGGACCAAAACGATCAAGACAATCAGCAGCCTAAGTCTGTAGTTGATGAATTGCGGGGCTATTTGCTCGATGAGATAAAGAAGTTGCGTGACGGCACGACGACCGCGGCTAGCTCCAATGCCATAACGAACGCAGCCGGCAAGTATTTCCATAGTATCAAGCTCGAGCTGGAAGTGTGCCATATCACGGGGCGCACGCCAAGAGCAGATATTCTAGGCGTGTCAATGTCTGCCTTGCCAGAACCACCTCAAGAAAGGGGAAAGAAGGGGAAGTGATGCGCGGTTTCAATGGGGTGGGGGAGTCAAATCTCTAGGCCTCTCAGAAGTTGACCGACTGTCTTCCCTCTCGGTGTGTGGCCGCGAAATTGGAAGGGAAAAGATGCAGGGGTTTGTCGGTATGGTTAGGGTTTCAACATGAGGACATCGATCGAATGGACCGATGAGACGTGGAGCCCTGTGCGGGGCTGTGCGCTGGTGTCCGCCGGCTGCGCGAATTGTTACGCGATGAAACAGGCGCATCGGTTCAGCGGCAAAGGTCAGGCATACGAGGGGCTGACCGAACTGGGTCCGCAGGGGCCGCGGTGGAACGGGACGATCCGGCTGGTTCCTGAGGTTTTGGACGCGCCGTTGCGCTGGAAGAAGCCGCGTCGGATCTTCGTGAACTCGATGAGCGATCTGTTTCATGAGGATGTGCCGGATGAGTTCATCGTGAATGTCTACGCTGTCATGGTGGCCGCGAGCTGGCACACGTTCCAGGTGCTCACGAAGAGGCCGGAGCGGCGCCGGTATCTGCTCAATGCGCCGTCGTTTCGTGAGTGGGTAGCACAGCGGGCCGCGAAGCTGATCAATGCGCTGCGCGGTGATCGGTCGCTGTCTGCTACGGAAAATTTGGCGAAGTGGAATGCCGGCCAGGCCGTGAACATTCACGAGGGCGTCTCCGTCGAAGATCAGAAAACCGCCGATGAGCGCATTCCGATTCTGTTGCAGACGCCGGCAGCGGTCCGGTTTGTGAGCGCCGAGCCGTTGCTGTGGCCGGTGGATTGTTCGACCTATTTGCAACTACCCAAAACATTTGAAGGCATGATGACGCCGCGTCAGGCGTGGAATGTGTTGCTTGATTGGGTCATCGTCGGCGGAGAATCGGGGCCAGGCGCGAGGCCGATGCACCCGGCGTGGGTGAGATCGCTGCGCGATCAATGTCAGGCGGCCGGCGTGCCGTTTTTCTTCAAGCAGTGGGGGGAATGGACACCAGGGGAAAATGTTCGGCGTCGTACTGGGGTAGCCAAGACAGCCTCATGGTTTAACAGTGCATGGAACATCGGATCAGAACGTCTATCCAGCAATGACGTGCATAGAGATGATGAGCCGGACCTGTATCGTGTCGGCAAGAAGGCGGCCGGCGCGATGCTGGATGGACGAATGTGGAGGGAGATGCCGAAATGAAAGCACAAGAACTGCGGGCGCATGCGACGTGTTCGTTATGCCGGGAGAAGATCGGCGCATCCGGAGTGCCGCTGTTTTATCGGGTCACGATCGAACGGTTCGGCGTGAAACTGGATGCGGTGCGACGACAGACCGGTCTGGAGATGATGCTCGACGGGCATGTCGCCATCGCGCAGGCTATGGGGCCAGACGAAGACATGGCCGTGCCAGTGATGGAGAAGCTCGTCTTGGTCGTATGTGAAGCCTGCTCGCTCGACATGTCCCCGTGCTGTGTGGCGCGGCTGGCCGAAACGGAGTCCACCGTGGAGCAGCCGAGATGATTTACGACATCATCAAGCCGCTGGCGCCGAGCGGAGAGGGTTGGATCGGCGGCGAAGACGTGCGGCACCTCATGCGCAGTGCATTCCCACTGACGGCCTGGTCGCATCCGCAGTTGCAGCTGTTCGTGTTGAGCGCGGTGGAAGTGGCCAGCGACACCGATGGCGTGTCTCGCGGGCCTGAATATCACCTCAGCGTGTCGAAGCAATATCGGCGTGGTGTGCCGTCCAGGTGTTCAGCCGAAGAGGGCTCCGTGGTGTTGCAGACTTTCGGCGGCCTCGATGGCTGGGAAGAAGACAACCACGTCCCCAACGGCAACGTGCGGAACTATTGGCGCGCGGTGGCCGAGAACCTGGTCGGGCGCGAGTGTGCCTGTAAAGAGACTGAGCATCGTGTGGTGGAAGGTGATTTTGAATATCGGCCGTTGGCGTAATGGGGCGGCGAGACAGAGGGGGGGGTACGATGACCGGAACACGACTGCCTGACGAAACCGATTGGTCGAGTCAACACCCATCCGGGAGCTACTGGAAGCGAAACGGGGGTTGGTTTGCCATCACACCGAACGGGCACCTGGGGAATTTGTCGAAGCACACCGTCACCGAACACGAGGACGGGACTATCACCGTCAGTCCGTCGATTCTGGTGAGTACAACGCGCCCGAAGGACGGCAAGAACATAGAGCTGTGGCACGGCTTTCTGGAGCGCGGCGTGTGGAGGAGCTGCTGATGAACTCTCTCCTCATGACCGCGGAGAACGGACAGAAGGTCTATGACCGGGTGAAAACGCAGACGCGGCGGCTGACCGGGCTGGATTATCCGAACAGCGAGCCTGTGGCGTTTGAGCTGGTGCAGCAGCATGAGGGGAAATTCTTTTTCAACCGCATTGGTGCGGGGGTTGGCGGCGTGGTCACCTGTCCTTATCGTGTCGGTGAGCGGCGGTATATTCGTGAGCCGCATTATCTGTATGGCCGGTGGAAACTGGAAGGCAAAACCAAGACCGGGAAGCCGAAGTACCGATTTATCGCCGATCGGTCGAAGGGGGCCTGCTATCCGAACAATCCGCCGCCGCGGGTCTGCACCCGCAAGAGCGCCGTCGGCTGGTTCCGTCGCCCGGGGATGTTCATGTTCGAATGGGCCGCGCGGACCATCGTGGAGATTACCGAGGTCCGGATCCAGCTGGTGCAGGAGATCAGCGCAGACGATGCGATCGATGAGGGCGCTGATATGCCGTTCCTGCCAAGGGAGGACGGAGGGTTAGAGGCCACCAGAGCGCGCATCCGGACGATCGCATTTCCGGTGCTCTGGGACTCCGTCTGGGGCCCCGGCGCCTGGGAGCGCAATGATTGGGTGTGGGCGGTGACGATCAAGAAAGTGAGGGGATGATGGACAAGGTGCCTGATGTGACGGTGGCGGTGGAGCGAGCGGTGCATGATGCGTTTCGGGATGTGGCGCAGGCGATCTTTGACCAGCACGGCATTCAAGTCGGTCACGTCCACTTCTCATGGATTGACCGCACGACGTGTAGCGATAGAGCGGCTAGTTTGATGGTGCGTGAGGTTGAGATCGAGTCCAGGACGTTTCCAGTTCCACCGTCTCGATCGAGCGAGGTAACATCATGACTGACTGGATCAGACACGGGGAATGCAACCAGTGCGGCGATTGCTGCCGGCAGGCGACGAATTGCCTCTCCCTGCTGGTGCCGATCAAGGATGAGGCCTTCGGGCGCGTGCGCTTCGGGGAGCCGGTCAAGCATGTGAAGGACACCAGCGGGTTCCCGGTGTTTCATATCCGCGGCCCGATCGCGCTGGCCTGTCCCGAGCAAGAGGGCAATCTGTGCCGGCTGCACGAGACGAAGCCGCAGCATTGCAAAGACACGCCCTGCGCGCCGGAGGATATTGAGGGCCTGCCGCGCTGCAGCTATTGGTTTGTGCATCGGGAGACGGGGGAGATCAAGGGCACGCCACAACCGGAGGTGCAGCCATGAAGGGCGCGAAACCGAAACCGACGAACATGAAAATCTTGACCGGGAATCCAGGCAATCGGCCGTTGGCGCCGATCACAGAAGAGCCGTTTACGGCGGATGAGCCGAAGAAACCGGCGTGGCTCACGCAGGATGCTGCGGAGGAGTGGGATCGTCTTGTCGACACGCTCTCGCCGATTTTGTCCTCCGCGGCTGCCGGCATGCTGGTCGTCGCCTGCAGCGCGTTTGCCGAGATGCGCGAGGGGGAGCGGATCATTGAGACCGAGGGGCGATTCTACGAGACGGTCAATAAGCAGGGCATGAAAATGAAGCGTCCCCATCCGGCCATGCAATTGGTCGTCACGGCACGCAATGCGTATCACAAGGCGCTCACCGAGCTGGGGGCGTCGCCGGTGGCGCATACGCGCGTCAAGAAATTGAATCCTAGCAATCAACTCGATCTGCCCACCATGGGCGCCAAGCGGTTTTTCACGGCGTAACCGATGGCCATTCGTCGACGCATCGATCGCACGACGCAGTACGCGAGGGACGTCGTCTCGGGCCGGATTCTGGCCGGTCGGTTGGTCCGGTTGGCCTGTCAGCGGCATCTGCGAGATCTGCAGGAGGGGGCCAAGCGGGGCCTCACGTTCGATAAGGCGGCGGCCTCGCGGGTATTTGAGTTTTTCGAGGAGTTGCGGTTGCCGGATGCGTTGGAGATCGGCCAGGTGGCGCAGGCCGATGGCGCACAGTCGTGCATGGCCGGCAAGCCATTTCACCTGGAACCGTCGCAGGCCTTTATCATCGGCAGCCTCTTCGGCTGGAAAACGCGCGACGGCACACGCCGATTTCGCACGGCGTATATCGAGCAGGGGAAAGGCAATGGGAAAACGCCCTTACTCGCTGGTATCGGCCTGTATGGGCTCACGTCGGACGGCGAACCGGCGGCGGAGATCTACAGCGCGGCGGCGATGAAGGATCAGGCGAAGATTCTGTTTCGTGACGCCGAGAACATGGTCCAGGTGTCGCCGGATCTCTCGGCCTATATCGACTCGCACGTCAACAACCTGAGCGTCGATCGCACGTTCAGTTTTTTCCGTCCGGTCTCATCCGAGAATCGCGGGCTCGACGGGAAGCGCGTCCACATGGCCCTGATCGATGAGTTGCACGTGCATCCGGACGCCACGGTCGTGGACAAAATGCGCGCCGGGACGAAGGGGCGACGGCAGGCCCTCATCGCAATCATCACGAATTCTGGATCCGGCCGGCATTCAGTCTGCTGGCACTATCACGAGCTGGCGCGCAAGGTGCTGGAGGGCTATCTCGAGAATGATTCCTTGTTCGCCTATGTCTGCCAGCTGGATGCGTGCGCGGTCTGTTTCGCCGACGGCAAAGAGGCTCCGGTGGACGGCTGTACCACGTGTGACGATTGGCGGAATCCCAAGGTCTGGATCAAATCGAATCCGCTGCTGGGCGTCACCATCACGCCGCGCTATCTCCAGGAGCAGGTGCGCGAGGCCGTGCAAATGCCGAGCAAGGAAAACATGGTCAAGCGTTTGAATTTTTGCCTGTGGACCGAGCAAGTCACGCGCTGGCTGCCGATGTCGAAATGGGACGCCTGTACGGCGCCGGTCGTGCGGGAGGAGCTGCGCGGGCTGGCCTGTATGGGCGGGCTCGATCTCGCCTCGAAGATCGACCTGGCGGCGTTCGTACTGGTGTTTCAGCGGGCTGCCGGCGGGTATGCACTGCTGCCGTTTTTCTGGGTGCCGCGGGATCGTGCCGAGGAGCGCGAACGCACCGATCATGTGCCCTACCTGATGTGGGCCCAACAGGGCTTGATCAAAATGACGGACGGGAACGTGATCGATTACGACGTGATTTTTCAGGACATCTGTGATCTGGCCGAGCAGTACCGGATTGTGGAGATCGGCTACGATTCGTGGAACGCCACGCAGATGGCCGTACAGCTTTCAGGGCAGGGGTTTGCCATGGTCGATATTCCGCAGACCATGCGGCATTTGAGCGAAGCGACGAAAACATTTGAGTCGTTGATCGTGTCCGGCCAGCTGGCGCACGGCGGGCATCCCGTCTTGCGCTGGATGGCCAGTAACGCGGCAGTCGTGCGGGATACGAAGGATAATCTGATGCTGGCGAAAGATCGTTCGACAGAAAAGATCGACGGCATCGCCGCGTCGATCAACGGCCTGTCGCGGTGGATCCGGCAAGATCCCGAGCAGCCGTCCGTCTACGAAACGCGCGGGGCGATCACCGTCGGATGAAAGGGGGGCCAGGGGGTGAAACTGTACGCATTTCAGCCGGAAGGACATGGGCCGCTCAGTTATTTTGTGATGGCTGAATCGGAGGCCCAGGCCCGTGCCGCTGTGCGCCGGTACATCGTTGACAATATGAACAAGCCGAAGACGGCATACATCACTGGTAATGATCTGCGCAAGTGGGACGATGGTTATCAGCAGTGTCGTGTCTTCGATGTGGGTGAGGTCATCACGAATGACAACGACTAAGACTCCCGTGCGTCCGTCCTTCGATCGGGCCGCGCTGCTGAAGAAAGACCGGCTGCGGATCGATGAGGCCGCTTGGCTGTTGGGCTGTCATCCTGATACGATCCGGCGGTATGTGGACCAGGACAAGCTCAGGGCGAAACGATTGCCCGGGGGCGAGCGGCGGGTGTTGACGGAGTCGATCCGGCCGTATCTGTAGAGTGTGCGACTACAGTTCCCGCCGCGGTGCCTTCAGGCACGGCGGCGGGTATCTAATCCATGCAGGGTGCCGTCTGCGGCACGCTTCCGCGATGCAGTGATTGCGCACGCAATCCCCCGCAAACTGGGGTAGGGAATTCTACGTGAGTGTGCGACACTCTCCGTATGCGGAGACGCGCGAAACGGCCTGCCGGTCAGTTGTACGATCCGAACATCTTGCTACAGAAAACAACCTTGCGTATTCGTGAGGCTGCCGAACTGTTGGATGTCGCGCCGCGCACCGTCCGGCGGTATCTCACCGAAGGCAAGTTAATGCCGATCTTCACGCCAGGCGGCCAGCGCCGCGTGCCAGTCGATCAAGTCCGTCCCTATCTCGTCATTCGATAAAAATACATCGGCAAAGTACCGCAAAGAGGACAAACGTACCTCGCCAGGAATCCGGCGTGCTGGTATCACAGCAGCATGCACTGGAAATTCTGGCAACGCGAGACGCCGGTCATTCAGAACGCCTCGCCCGAAAACCCCAGCACGAATTTAGCGAATCCTGCGCAGTGGCTCGTCGATTGGTGGGGCGGCGGCTCGACCGATGCCGGCGTGCTCGTCAATGAACAGACGGCCATGAAAACCAGCGCGGTCTACGGCTGCGTCTCCCTGATCGCAAAAACCATCGCGTCTCTTCCGCTGAAAGTCTATCGCCGCCGGGCCAACGGCGACGGCGTCGAAGTCCCGGACACGCTCCCCTACTACCTGTTGCACGACGAACCGAATCCCGCCATGACCAGCTGTGCGTGGCGAGAGTTTCTCGTGGCAAACATTCTGCTCGGCGGCAATGCCTATGTGGCGATCGGGCGGGATCAGGCCAACCGTGTGCTCGATCTGTTCCCGGTGCCGTGGCAGTACGTCACGCCGGAGCGGACGAAAGACGGGCGGCATCGGTATCACGTCCAGGTGTCGAACGGCGAGCGCGAGACGCTCGATCAATCCAACATGCTCCACATTCCCGGTCTGGGCTTCGACGGCGTCAAGGGGATGTCCGTCGTCACGTATGCGGCCCGTCAGGCGGTCGGCCTGTCGCTGGCCACGGAATCGCACGGCTCACGACTATTTTCCAACGGCGCTCGATTGGGCGTCGTGCTGAAGCATCCCAAGAATCTCAGCAAGCCGGCGGCGGATCGGCTGGCCGCGCAGTTTGAGCAGCAGCACACGGGCCTCTCGCAGGCGTTCAAAACGCTGGTCCTCGAAGAAGGCCTGGACGTGACGAACGTGTCGATGACCAGCGAAGACGCGCAGTTCCTAGATACCAGGCGTTTTCAGGTCGAAGACATCGCCCGGTTCTTCGGCGTCCCGCCGCACATGATCGGCCATACGGACAAGCAAACCAGTTGGGGCACCGGCGTGGAACAGAACACGCTCGGGTTTTTGATTTTCACGATTATCCCCTGGCTCACGCGGTTCGAACAGGAATTCAACCGGAAGCTCTTTCCGCGCTCGCCGTTCTATGCGCAGTTCAAGCATCAGGGGTTGATGCGCGGCGATTCCAAGGCGCGGTCGGACTATTACGCTAGCGGGCACCAGAACAGCTGGCTCACCACGAACGAGATCCGGCGCTTCGAGGATCTCCCGCCGGTGCCGGGCGGCGATCAATTGTTCGTGCAGACGAATCTCATGCCGTTGTCTCAGGCCGGCACGCCGGCGCCAGGACAGCCGCGCGGCGAGCAGGATGCGATCGAGATGGATGACTTCGATTCATCGAAGTGGTCTGCGCTGGTTCCGAAGCTGGAATGGAGTCAACGATGCTGAAGCAGATTCAGGCGAGGATGCAGGCTCATGGGCTGCGTGATCAGGCCCGTTCATGGTTTGCGATCAAGGCCGAGGCCGGATCGGATCAAGCCGAGGTGCTCATCTACGATTACATCGGCTGGGGCGGCGTGACAGCCGTCGCTTTTGCCAAAGAGCTGAAGGCGGTGACGGCGAAGGCGATCACCGTGCGGCTCAATACGCCGGGCGGCGATGTGTTCGACGGCCTGGCGATCTACAACAGTTTGAAAGCGCATGGGGCGGAGATTCGCGTGCGGGTGGACGGCTTGGCCGCCAGCATCGGCAGCATCATTGCCATGGCGGGCACGACGATCACGATGGGCGAGTCGGCCTTCATGATGATCCACAATCCGTGGGCGCTCGTCATTGGCAATGCGAAGGATATGCGCGAGATGGCCGACACGCTGGACAAGATCGGCGGGAGTCTCGCCGGCGTCTATGCCGGGCGGCCGGGTGTCACCATCGAACAGGCGCAGGCCTGGATGGATGCCGACACCTGGTTCAACGCGGACGAGGCGAAGGCCGCCGGGCTGGCCGATGCGGTCCAGGGCGGCGCGCAGGAGACGGCGCAGGCGGCCTCACGATTCGATGTGTCCGGCTATGCCAACGTGCCGGAGGCGTATCGCGCGGGCATGTCGGCGCCGGTCACACCGGCGAGTGCGGGAGCGAATGCAGACACGAAGGGGAGTGAACGGACGGCGCTGATGCGGAGGCGGTTGGCGCTCGTCGAGCGCGGGGAGCAGTCACGATAACCAAGGAGGGTGCCATGTCGATGCAGCAGATCCGGGAATTGCGAGAGAAGCGGGCCAAAGCGGTGGCGGATGCGCAGGCCATTTTGAAGCAGGCCAGCATGTCGGCCGACGATGAGAAGAAGTTCGACGCCCTCATGGCGGAGTCTGATGCGGTGGCCGCGCAGCTCGCGCGCATCGAGCGGGCACAGGCGGCCTCGGATGAGCTGGCGCGTCGCGTGGATCAACGTGCCGGACGGGAGCAGATTTCTCCCGAACAGGCGCACGACGACATCAAGAAAACCAGCGCGGCCTACATGAACTGGCTGCGGTACGGCAATGGTGGGCTGTCCGATGCAGATCGCGCCCTCATGTCCAGTCTCTACGTGGCCGATCCGCGCATGGGCGGGACCCCGAACATCCGTGCGGCCCAAGGCGTCGGGACCGGCGCCGGCGGCGGCTATACGGTGCCGGATGAGGCGATGCGGCCGATTGCCGAGGCGCTGAAATTATTCGGCGGGATGCGGGAAGTCTCGACCATCGTCGGGACGATGACCGGCGCGGATTTGCCGATTCCGACCGACAACGATACGGCGGTCAGCGGCGAAATCATCACGGAAAATTCCACGCACAATGACGGCGACATCACGTTCGGACAGATCGTGCTGCAGAGTTTTCTCTACAGCTCGAAGATCGTCAAGGTGTCTCGTCAATTGCTCCAGGACAGCTCGGTCGATCTCAACGGCTATATCGGCCGCAAACTGGGCCAGCGCATCGGACGGATTCAGAATACGCATTTCACCACCGGCGACGGGTCGTCCAAGCCGCGCGGCGTCGTCACGGCGTCCACGTTGGGCAGGACCGCGGCCGGTGCGGCGGCGATCACCTACGACGAGTTGGTGGATCTCATGCACAGCGTCGATCCGGCCTACCAGCCGAACGCGCGCTTCATGTGCAATTTCACCACGCTCGGCCTGATTCGAAAAATCAAAGACAGTCAGAACATGCCGATCTGGGCTCCGATGGCCAACGGCAATCCGGACACGATCCTGGGCCGTCCGTATCAGATCAATCAGGACATGCCGGCGGCGACGACCGGACTCAAGAGCGTCCTGTACGGCGATTTCTCGAACTATCACATCCGTGATGCCGGCAACGTCATCCTGATTCGGCTGGACGAACGCTACGCGGATGCGCTCCAGGTCGGCTTCCTGGCGTTCTTGCGGTCGGACGGCGATCTGGTCGATGCCGGGACGAATCCGGTGAAGCACCTGATCCAGGCCTAAGTCAAGCGAGAAGGAGCCTGATGGCGGGGGACTGCGATAAGTCCTCCGCCGACACAGATACTTTCAGACCACACTCCAGGAGGAGGCGTTATGTCGGCAGGATTAGGATTTCTTGCAGATTCGGTGAAGATCACCAAGCTCGCCAACGAGACGGCGGCCGGCACGAGCGCTATCAACTCCGCCGTCGTGGATATGGCCGGGTATGACGGCTGTTTGTTTCTGACGAATGCCGGCGCGATTACCGCGGGCGGCGTGCAATCCCTCAAGGTGCAGCAAGATACGGTGGTGGGCATGGGCGCGGCGGCCGATCTCCTCGGCACCGGCATCACCGTGGCCGATGACGATGACAACCAGGCGTTCTGGTTGGATGTCAAGCGGCCGCGCGAGCGGTTTTTGCGATTGGTGATTTTGCGGGCCACGCAGAACAGCGCCTGGGGTCCGATCTGGGCCATCCAATATCGTGGCCGGGCATTGCCCGCCATCAACAACGTCACAGACACCATCACCGGCGAAAAGCATGAATCGCCGATCGAGGGTACGGCCTAGTCATGGAGACGGGACTGGTCGCCATCCGGTTTCACACGTGCCGCGCGACACTCACCAGCTGTCACTACGCCGGGATCGACTACGAGGTCCCGGCGTCGTTCGCGCAGCAGGTCGTCGAGCGGGAACGCTGTGCGGAGTATGTGCCGGGCGGGGGAGACGCCGGGGTGCCCTCGCAATCTGACCAGGGGAAGCGACGAGGGAGACGCGGATAGCCATGGCCCTCACCACCGTTCCAGCCTGTAAAGCGTTTCGCGGCATCGACAGCGATGTCACGGAGCATGACGACGAATTAGCGCGGCTGATTCCGGCCGTCCAGGCCTGGTTGGAGCAGGAATGCGAACGGAGGTTCGATCAGGACACGGTGACGGAGTATTTCGACGGGGCCGCCTGGCGGGACCGGATTCTTGTGGCGCGTCCCCCTGTCGTGAGTATCACGAATCTGTGGGACGATCCGGCGCGGGTCTATACGACGCCGCTCGCCGTCTCGCTGTATGACATTGCCGATGCGGAGGACGGGTTGATCCGGCTGTTCGATGGGCGGTCGTTTTGCAGCGGCCAGAAGAACATCAAAATCACCTACGTCGGGGGCTATCAGGTGATCCCGGCGGATTTGGAACAGGCGGCCATTGAAATGGTGTGGGCCGCGCGCGAAAAGGGCGTCCACAATTTGATCGGCGTGCGGTCCCGCTCCATTGCCGACGGCAATGTGCAGTTCGTCAATCTGGGCTGGGAGTCGCTGGCCGAGGGGATTATCCGGAAATACCGGCTGCGCACGGGGGTGCACTGATGGCGGTGGCGGTGCGGATGAATCGGAGCGGGCTGCTCAACTACGCGCAGAGCGGGAAAGAGGCGCTGCGTGCGGTACGGAAGGCGATGTACCGCGTGATGAACGCCGGGCGCCGTGTGGCGCGCCAGAAGATCCGCGGTGAATTTCAGACGCGCACCGGCTTTTTGCGTCGGCAGGCAGGGAAGATGCGCCCAAAGGTGGGCGTCCGCAGTTACGAAATCAAAGGCGAAGTCAAGCCGATTCCACGGCTCATGAACATTTTTGAAGGCGGGGCCACGCTCGCGCATGGGCGGGGTTTTCTCCGTCCGCGGCCGGTGGTGGGCCCAGGCCAACAGGCGATCAATAAGACGGCACAGGATGAGTTGGGCAAAGTCATGGCGGGGATCGGACGATGAGCACGACGCCGATCAGTCCCAGGACGGTCATTCGCGATGCGATGGTCTCTGCGTTCCGCGTGCCGGAGTACCGCGTGGCGCTGAACTATCTCACGGAAACCGAACTGAAACAGTCGGCGGTCTATTGCGTGATCGTGAGCGATGAGGCGCGGGCGGAGGGCAATAGCTTTCAGCGCGACATGGTCGCGGCGACGGTCAAATTGATCCTCTGGGCGAACGACGCCAGCGATCCGCGAGGCAAGCTGGACGGCATGATCGAGGATGCGTGCGAGACGATCCGGACGGCGCTCGCGACCTTACGCGCAGACAAGACGATTGTCTCCGGGATGCTCGACGACATTCAGAGCGATGAAGCGACGACGGCAGCCGGGCCGCTCGCGCAAGCGGTGATGCGGCTCAGTGTGACGTACCAACGACCGGCAGTGATGGCATAAGGACAGAAGGAGGAGACGACCATGGCGAGCGCAGCAATTTCAGCTTACGGCACTCTGTTGAAGCGGGGAGACGGCGGGTCGCCGGAGACCTTTACCAGCGTGCCGGAAGTGCGGTCCATCAGCGGCCCGTCGATGGAGACGGACGAGGCCGATGTCACCACGCACAGCTCGGCGGCCGCCGGGGCGTTCCGTGAGTTCATTCTCACGTTGATCGACGCCGGGACCATCGAATTCGACATCAACTATGTGCCGAGCGATCCCGTGCATATCGGATTGCGCACGGACTTTCTCGCGCGCACGAAGCGCAACTGGCAGCTCGTGTTGCCTGGCGCCGTGCAAACGATCAGCTTTGCGGGCTACGTCAAGACCATGCCGTTTGAATTTCCGACGGATGGGCCGGTGACGCAGAAGTTGACCATTCGCTGCACCGGCGCGCCGACGTTCTCATAAGGGCCGGCGCAAGAGACAAGGTTCAAGAGACAAGGTTCAAGGCGCAAGGAATTTAAGAGGAGGACCCCATGGCACGTGCAACACTCACCAGAACCACCCCACTCGGACCGTATCCGTCATTACAGCCGGCGGCCAATGCGCTCGACCTCACAATGACGGCAGCGGATGTGTCGAACCTCAATCAGATTCTGCTCGACGGGCCGATCCTGGTCGTGGCGCAGAATACCGACTCGGTCGATCGGACCGTGACCATCACCAGCGCGACCGATCCACAGAAACGCACCGGCGACATCACGACATACACGATCAGTGCCGACGACATTCTCGTCCTGAAGATCGATCAAGTCGCCGGGTGGGTGCAAACCGACGGCTACCTGTATCTGCAAGCCAGCAACGCGGCGGTGAAGCTCGGCGCGATTCGGCTCGGATAGATCGAGAGACCGTGTTCCGTGTGCCTTGAACCTTTTGGCGTGAGAATTGTTATCGAAAGACGAAATCCTGGGCATGGACGATATTCCAACCGAGGAAGTCACCGTGCCCGAATGGAAAGGGCGCACGGTGCTCGTGTGCGGGATGACCGCGGCGGGCAAGAATGCCTATGAAGCCTCGCTGGTCGAGATCAAGGGCACCACGCGCAAGGTTCGGATGGAGAACGCCACGGCCAAGCTGCTGGTCCGCACGATTGTGAACCGGCAGCGGCAGCCGCTCTTTACCGAGACCGATATTGAACGGCTCGGGACGAAGAGTGCGGCGGCGCTGGAACGGCTGGCCCAGGTGGCCTTGCGGCTCTCGTCCATGCGCGTGTCCGATGTGGAGGAGTTGGTAAAAAACTCCGACGCAGCCCAGAGCGGCGATTCGCCTTCCGTCTCGCTCTGAGTCTGGGGGAAGTCAACCCGGACAGGCTGCTCGCTCACATGCCGGCGCGGTTGCTGGCGGAGTGGCAGGCGTATTGTGCGCTGGAACCGTTTGGCCCGCCGGCCGAGTTTTGGCGAGCCGGATTGATCACCAGCATGGTGCGGAACGTCAATCGGGCCAAGTCGTCAGATAAGCTCTCGACCCCGGAGGATTTCATGCCGACGGCGATGACGAAACAAGAACCGGCGGAGATGGACCCGGAGGACGCCTCGCGCATGATCCGGGATCGCTTTCAAGCCTTGGCGGATCTGAACCGTATTCAGGGGCAACATGGCGAATAGACTGGTCATGGAACTGCTGGCGGATTCGAGCGGCCTGCTCAAGGGTCTCGACCAGGCGCAGCGGTCTGTCGATCGCTTTACCAAAAGCTCGTCCAATGCGGGGACCGCCCTTGGCGGCGGCGTCAATCGCGCGCTGGAGTCCTTTGCAGATTTGGCCAGTGGCGGGGCGAAGGCGGCGGGTGTGCTGGCCGGTGCGGTGGCGCTGGCGGCGACGGCCGCCGTGAAACTGACGCTCCGCGCAGACCAGCAGATCGAGGCCATCAGCCACCTGAGCCAGAAGACCGGCATCGCCATCCAATCGATCCAGCGTATGTCCGTGGTGATGGCGCAGAGCGCCTTCGATGCCACCACGCTCACGTCCGGGATGCGGACCCTCTCCAAACTCGTGACGGAGGCCAGGAATCCGGCGA